>JAUSHW010000042.1 GCA_030648395.1 Nitrospirales bacterium
TCCCGAGGCGACGGCCGTGCGGGAATTCGTGGCGCGGGTGTCCCGGCAGGAGAAAGCGGTGCGCACCGCCGCCGATCGCGAGAAGGAAGGCATCTTCACGGGCGCGTATGCGATCAATCCATTTACACACGCGAAGATCCCGATCTGGGTGGCGAACTTCGTCCTGTACGAATACGGGACCGGCGCGATCATGGCCGTGCCCGCGCACGATCAGCGCGACTTTGAGTTCGCGACCAGGTACCGGATTCCTGTCCGGCTGGTGATTCAGAGCCCCGGCGGCACGCTGACCGAGCCGCTGTCGGCCGCCTATGAAGACGCGGTTGGCACGCTGGTGAACAGCGCGCAGTTCTCCGGGTTAGCAGTGGCCGAGGGGAAGGCGAAAATCGCCGACTACGTCGAGGCCGGGGGATTCGGCAAGCGCACCGTCAATTATCGCCTCCGCGACTGGGGCGTCTCGCGGCAACGGTACTGGGGCACGCCCATTCCGATTATCTACTGCCAGGCCTGCGGGACGGTACCCGTGCCGGACGACAAACTTCCGGTTGAACTGCCGAACGATGTGCCGTTCACCGGCAAGGGGTCGTCGCCGTTGGCTCGGGTGGAACAATTCGTTCATGTGCCGTGCCCGAAGTGCGGCGGCGCGGGTCGCCGGGAAACCGACACCATGGACACGTTCGTGGACTCCTCCTGGTATTTTCTCCGTTACTGTTCCCCGCGCGAAGGCGCCCGCCCGCTCGACCCGGCCAAGGCCGCCCACTGGATGGCGGTGGATCAGTACATCGGCGGCATCGAGCACGCGGTGCTGCATTTGCTGTACGCCCGCTTCTTCACCAAGGCCGTGCGGGATCTGGGGCTCATCACAGTGGACGAGCCGTTCATAAGCCTCCTGACGCAGGGCATGGTCTGCAAGGAGACGTACCGGTGCGAGGAGCATGGCTGGCTGTTCCCGGCCGATCTGACTGGGAGCGAAAAGGAAGGCTGGCGCTGTGGGAAATGCGGCAAGCCGGCCGAGAAGGGCCGCGTCGAGAAGATGTCCAAGTCCAGGAAGAACGTCGTGGATCCGGAGCACCTGATCGCCACCTACGGCGCGGACACGGCGCGCCTGTTTTCGCTCTTTGCGGCCCCGCCGGAGAAGGACCTGGAGTGGAACGACGCCGGCGTGGAGGGAGCCTTCCGATTTCTGGGGCGCGTGTGGCGGCTGGTGAATGATCTATCTGAACGCTGCTCACGACCCGTTGCACAGGAGGCAACGGGTACCCCGACTGCTGGTGATGCTGCGAAACGCACACAGGACCTTCGGCGGCTCACCCACCGCACCATCAGAAAAGTGACGGAGGACATCGAGCGGGAGTTCCAGTTCAACACGGCCATCGCCGCGCTGATGGAATTTGTGAACGGGCTCTACAAGTTCACGGCCGAGGCCCACGAGGCAAACAAGGCCGGCGAAGCCGCCGCCCTCCGCGAAGCGCTCGAAGCGCTCATCCTGCTGCTCTCGCCGTTCGCCCCGCACATCGCCGAGGAGCTGTGGGCCCTGACCGGCCACGCGACCGGCCTGGCGCGGCAATGCTGGCCCGCGTATGATGGGGCGCTCATCCAGGAGGAGGTGCTCACGATTCCGGTGCAGGTGAACGGCAAGGTCCGGAGCAAGCTGTCCGTGCCCGCAGATTGGAGCAAGGAGCAGGTGGTCGCGGCGTCGCAAACGGATGTCAAAGTCAGGGAATGGACACAAGGCCGGACGATCAAGAACGTCGTATACGTGGACAAGCGTCTTGTGAACATCGTGGTGGGCGACGCATGAAGACGTGGGCCTGTGTCCTGGCGCTCTCTCTGGCGGCAGCCGGCTGCGGCTACGATTTCGGCACGTCGCTCAAGCCGTCCCAGGGCAGATCGCTGCGGGGCGTGCACCTGGCGGTCCCCGTCTTCTTCAACGATACGTTCGAGCCGATCCTCGACAAGCGGGTCACCGAGTTCATCCGCAAGCAATTCCTGCAGACCGACGGCCTGACACTGGCGAATGATGTCGGCGCCGCCCCGCTGGTACTCAAAGGCATCGTCCGGTCCTACGGCGTCCAGACGTTGTCGTTCCGGCAGGGATCGGTCAACGAGCAGCGCGTGAGCCTCTCCGTGGAGGTGACCTTCGAGGACAGGAGCGCCCGCAAAATGCTCTGGAGCCAGACCTACACCACATCGGCGGAATTCTTTCAGACCAGCGATCTCGCCACGAACCGCACGCGGCAGGACCGGGCGACCGAAGAGGCCTGTCAGGCGATGGCCGAACACATTGTCTCGCACGTGATCGAAACGCTTTCCGATGCACAGTCCGCCCGATGAAGGCGAAGCGGGAAGGCGTAACCGTCCCTGAGCTGAAGCAGCGGGTGGGCGCCGGCGAGGTCGCCCCTCTGTACCTGGTCGTCGGCGAGGAAGGGCTGCTCCGGGATGAAGCCGCCGCGGCGATCCGGGCGGCGGTCATGGGTTCCGACGAGGCGAATGTGGAGGCCTTCAACTACGACATGGTGTATGGGGATGAGACCGACGCGTCGGAGGTACTGACTCTCTGCAGCAACCTCCCCATGTTCGCTGTGCGGCGTCTTGTGGTGGTGCGCGACGTCGGGGCCCTGCGGGCGAAGGACGCGGAGCGGCTGTTGCCCTATCTTGATGCGCCGGTGGAGACCACGTGCCTGGTGCTGACCGGCAGGAAGGTCGACGGGCGCGTGAAGTTTTTCCAGGCGTGCAAGAAGGTCGCCGTGACGGTGGACTGCGAGCCGCTCGAGGAAAGGGCCCTGCCGGCCTGGATTCGCGACCAGGCCGCCGCGCTGGGACTCAGCCTGGACGAACCTGCGCGGGTGCTGCTGCAGGAAGCCAGCAGCGGCGACCTCGGCGTGCTGCGGCGCGAGATGGAGAAGCTCGCGGCGTATGTGGCGCCCGGGAAGGCGGTCGCGGTGGCGGATGTGGAGGCCGTCCAGGGAGCGGATACGGGCGGCACGGTGTGGAACCTGCTCGAAGCGTTGCGGCGCAAGGAGCGCGCAGGCTCATTGCGTTTTCTCGGGAAGGTCCTTGACGCAGGCGAGCCTCCGTTGAAGGTGCTCGGCTTCCTGGCCGCGTGCTGGCGGCAGGAGTGGAAGACCAGACGGTTCTCGGAGGAGATGCTCCGCGACTTCGAGCAGTTCCGGGAGGCCGATTCGCGCTTGAAAGGCGGAGGTGGCGGACGCGGGAAGGACCGGCTTGTGCTGGAGCGGATGCTCCTGAATCTCTGCCGCGGCGCGGCGAGGGCTATGCCGGGACCACGCCCTTTCGCACCTGCGCGGTGAGGCGGGACAGCTTGCGCGATGCGGTGTTCCGGTGCAGCACGCCCTTGGAGGCGGCGCGTTGCAGGGCGCGCGCGGCATCGCGGAGCAGGGCCGCCGTGTCGTCGGTCTTCTTGTTCTCGACGGCGGTCTGCAGCTTCTTGATGACGTGTTTGACTCCGGATTGCACGGCGCGATTGCGCGCCCGGCGCTTCTCGGACTGGCGGACGGCTTTCAAGGCACTCTTATGAACGACCGGCATAGTCTCAAATCCTCTGGTGAAACAGGTATGATTGCTACCATGGCTCTTGCGCCGAAGTCAAGGAGGCCCGATGCCGATTGAGCCCCGCGAGCGATTGATCTTTGCACTGGACGTGCCGTCGGCCGATGAGGCCAGGCGCTTGCTCGACCGCGTGGGAGACGCCGTGAGCTTCGTCAAAATCGGCCTGGAACTCTTCACGACAGCCGGACCCGATATCGTGCGTTGGGCCGTGGCCCAGGACAAGCGGGTGTTCCTTGATCTCAAGCTGTTCGACATCGGGGAGACGGTGCGGCGGGCCACGGCGGCGGCCGCCGAGCTGGGCGCGACGTTCCTCACGGTCCACGCCGCCGGCCAGACCGTGCGGGCCGCCGTCGAGGGCCGCGGCCGGAGCCCGATGAAGATCGTGGCGGTGACGGTGCTGACGAGTTTCAGCGAAGCGGACCTCCGGGAGTCGGGCGTCGTCGAATCGATCCGCGACACGGTCCTGCGGCGGGCTCGAACGGCGGCCTCGGGTGGTGCCGACGGGTTTGTGGCCTCGGGCGGCGAAACGGCGATGATCCGCCGGGAGTTCGGCAAGGGGCCGCTCATCGTGGTCCCCGGCATCCGCCCCGCCGGGTCCTCGCACGACGACCAGATCCAGGTGACGACCCCGGCCGGGGCCATCGCCGCCGGCGCGGACTATCTGGTAGTGGGGCGCCCCATCCGGGATGCCGCCGATCCGGCCGCCGCCGCCCGCGCCATCCAGGCCGAGATCGAGGTGGCGCTGACGTACGGCGGCTGATGAGAATGCCGCAGGCACTCTGTTCGGCCTTGCGATGTGCCACCGTGTTTGATAGGATTCAACTCGCTTCCCGGTTCACCCGCAGCAATTCTCCTCCTGGTGGTGGGTATAGCTCAGTTGGTTAGAGCGCCGGATTGTGGATCCGGAGGTCGGGGGTTCAAAACCCCTTACCCACCCCATATTTTTTCCCAGAGCATTTACCGATTTTCAGTATATGATTACCCGGCAGGTATTGGGAGGGAGATCACACATGCGGAAAGCGCCTCGATCCAATTCGCGCGTGAAGGGAAAAGCAAGCCGGCCACTGGTCGGCGTCATTATGGGTTCCAAGTCCGACTGGGAGACGATGGTCCATACCACCGAGACGCTGGAGAAGCTGGGCGTTCCTTGCGAAGTGCGCGTGGTCTCGGCTCACCGCACGCCGGACCAGCTCTTCGCGTACGTGGAATCAGCCGAGCGGCGCGGGCTGGAGGTGATCATTGCGGCGGCCGGGGGGGCAGCCCACCTCGCCGGGGTGACGGCGGCAAAGACGATCCTGCCCGTTCTTGGCGTGCCGATGGAGTCCAAGGCCTTGAAGGGGCTGGACTCCCTGCTCTCGATCGTGCAGATGCCGGCCGGGATTCCCGTGGGGACGTTGGCGATCGGCAGGCCCGGCGCCGTGAACGCCGCGCTCTTTGCCGCGGCGATTCTCGCGGGCAAGTATCCGAAGTTCCGCCAGGCGCTGCATCGTTACCGCCGGGCGCAGGCCCTGGCCGTGCTCGCTCATCCCGATCCACGTAAGACCACCTGAACCCACTGCATATAGTAGCTAGCTGTCGAACATGCCATACATTTAGCGTATTGACACTGCATAAATATACTCTACACTTTTACTGTCTAAGAAATTAGACATCGAAGCAGTCATTACCTTACCTTCCGAGATTGCGCGCAGTCAGAGTGAAGGAGGCTGATAATGGTGCGATTGGCTGAAGCTGCACCGAATGCCCTGTCTCTCGACGAGGTGTGCCGACAAGCCGGCCTTTCACGCGGCACACTGCACAATTACGTCCAGCGTGGCTTGATCCCCAAGCCCGATCTGTGCCGGGACCAGGAGGCCGGCCGCCGCTACCGAAAAATGTCCTACTTTCCTGCGTCCGTGTTGGAGCGGATCGCGTCCATCCGGCGTCTCAAAGAAGAAGGACACAGCCTCGACGTGATTGCGGATCGTCTCGCCCTCAAAGACCAGGGCGTGGTCCCGATGCCCGGGGTCCGCATCCCGCCTCGGCGGGCGTCCAGGATGGACATCCCGGCGTCCATCACGCAAATCGGCTACCCCGCGTACATGTTGAATCGGAACTGGGACATCGAGTGGATCAACGAGAGCGCCGAGGAGTTGATCTTCGGCCGGTCGATCACGAAGATCCCCAGCATCGAAGACCGGCATTTTTTCAAACTCCTCTTCACTACCAATACGCGGGACCTGGTGACCGACTTTGAGGCCTTCGTCAAAAGTCACTTGCCGCTGGTTCAGGGGGATCTTCCCGACCCGAAGAGCAATCCGCTCCTGGCGCCGCTTGGTGCGGACAGCGTCGCGTGGCTCTCGCGGATCTGGCCTGACGAGGACGGCCAGAAACTGCCCCCCATAGATCGCCGGGAGGAAGCGCTCCGATTCAGGCCGGCGCAGCCAGAGCGATACCATCGAGTCGCCGCCATCTTTCGCGAAGGGACCCTCGTCATCTGGATCCCGGCGGTTCTGAACATGGAACCGATCCTGGATTTCCTGACGGGACGGCAGAAAGTCATCACCGACCTGTTGATGCACCGGCTCCCTGCGCTGTGTTCGATGGCGGTGCTGGTCGCTGATCTGCAGAACTCGGTGAAGATCTCCGCAGACCTTCCGCCTGAAGAGTACTTCAGTTTGATCACGGAAATCTGGACCAGGCTGGAGGAGCCCTTCCGCCTGTATCGCGGCACCATGGGCAAGCACAGCGGGGATGGCGTCGTGCGCTTCTTTCTAGCCAAGCCCGGCAACGCGACGGACCATGTGGTGAACGCCCTGCTCTGCGCATCCGCGATCAGGAAATGCGTCGCCGACGTGAATGCCCGGTGGAAGGGGAAAAAACAGTGGGTGAATGACCTGGCACTGAACGTGGGGCTGCATGAAGGCCGGGAGTGGTTCGGGTACATCCCGACCTCGCCGACCCCGGAATTTACGGCCCTTGGCGACACCGTCAATATCGCGGCCCGGCTGTCCGGTTTTGCACGGGGCGGCTCGCTGTGGGTGTCCAAGCAATTCCTCGGCACCCTGCCCCACGACGTTCACGATCACATCGTCTACGGGATTCGACGACGAACGGCTGAAGGAGAATTGTGGATCCCCAAAACCTATTCCCGCGTGGTGGATTTGCTCGACCAGGGGGCCGAGCGGAACTCCAAAGCCAGCGACATCGCCAATCTTTCGGTCACGGAGGTTCTGCAAGTCGACGAACCCGCGATTCACCAGGTCCTCGCGTCCAAGTCCCCGCCTGCATCCACCTCGCCGTCAGGGGGGCCACCCCGTTCTTAGTTTGACATAGCCGGCGCTCCGGGGTACCGTGCCTCCGTCTTCAACCATGATGAGGCGTAGATGAAGCATTCCAGACGTTTTGCGACAGGTTGGCTCCCCGGTTTCCTGCTCCTGGCCCTGACCGCCATGGCTTTCCCGGTGGGCGACGCGCGCGCGGCGGATGAGTTTATCGAGGGCAACTACCGGGCCCTGATCATCGGCATTGACAAGTACTCCGCCCTGCCGGAGGACAAGCAGCTCAAGTCGGCGCGCAAAGACGCCGAGGCGGTGGCCGCCGTGCTGCGCGACCGCTACGGGTTTGCCAAGGAACGGATGATTGAACTGTACGACGAAGCCGCCTCCCGCAAGGCGGTGTTCAAGGCGTTCAGCAACCTCAAAAAAGAGTTGACCAGCAAGGACAGCCTGTTTGTCTACTTTGCCGGCCATGGCGCCTACGAGGGCAAGATCGAGAAAGGCAACGAGATCGGGTTCTGGCTGCTTGCCGACTCGGAAGAGCCGTCGATCGATCCGTCGTCTTCGATCCAGAACAATCAGATCCGGGACTTTTTCTCGGGCTATCCGGCCCGGCATATCTTTTTGGTCTCCGACGCCTTTTTCACGGCCAAATTGCTGGGCAAGACCAGCGCCATCATCAGCAGCAAGGGCGCGGCCAAGAGACTGTACCAGGACAAGTCGCGCTGGGTCCTCATATCGGGCGGAAATTTCCCGGAGCCGGACCTGACCGACAAGAACAAGAAGGGCCACAGCCTGTTCGCCTGGCACTTGGTCAAGGTGCTGGAGACGAACACGACGCCATACATAATCCTTGATGATCTTGTCCAGCCCCTTGCCGTCCGGGTGTCCAACGAGAAGCAGGGCAAGCTGCCGAAGAGCGCGCCCATCATCGCGGCCGGCGATGAAGGCGGCCAGTTCGTGTTCCGTCTTCTTCCCGAGTTCCAGAAGGAAGACGAGACCGAGAAAGCCGAAAAGGCCAGGCTGGAGGCGGAAAAAGCCAGGGCTGCAGAGAAAGGAAAAGAAAAAGCCAGACTGGAAACGGAAAAGGCCAAGGCTGAGGAGGCCGCTCAGAAGGAGCTTGAGGAACTGGAACGGGAACTGAAGAAAGCGCAAGAGTCCTTGAAGAAAGGGAAGTAGCCACCCTCCCCCCATGAGTGCTCCCTCTCACACATCCTGGTTCGAGGGCGTCACACCGTATCAATGGCGGGTGCTCTTCGTGGCCTGGCTTGGCTGGGTCTTCGATTCAATGGACGCGACGATCTACGCGATCGTCCTCCATCCCGCCCTGCACGACTTGCTCCACGCCGGCCCGGGCGGGCCTCCCGTCAGCGACGGGGACATCGGCTGGTACGGCGGTATCATTTTCTCGATTTTCCTGATCGGCTGGGCGATCGGTGGGGTGCTGTTCGGCGTGGCGGCCGACTACTTTGGCCGGACCAAGACGCTGATCGCCACGATCCTCATCTACGCCGTGTTCACCGGTCTGGCGGCGCTCTCGGAAACCTGGTGGCACCTGGCGATTTACCGGTTTCTGACGGCGCTGGGGGTCGGCGGCGAATGGGCCGCGGGCGCGGCCATCGTGGCGGAGGTCTGGCCTGAGGAGAAGCGTGCCAGGGCGGCCGGCATTCTCCAGTCGGCCTGGGCGGTCGGCTTCTTTCTCGCCGCCGCGTTCAACCTGCTGTTGCGCGGCTACGGCTGGCGGGTTCTCTTTGTTGTCGGCGTGGCGCCGGCGCTTGTGGCCCTGCTGGTGCGGTTCTGGGTAAAGGAGCCGGAGCGCTGGGTGAAGGCCCATGCGCAGGAGTTGCTCTCCGGAGCGGTCCGCCGCGTCAAGCTCCTGGAGCTCTTCCGGGGCGATCTGCTCCGGCCCACGCTCGTGGGGTCCGGGCTTGCGTTCGTGGCGGTGTTCGGATTATGGGGCGCCACAAATTGGACCGCGACGCTGATCCGGCGGCTGCCCGATATGAAAGGAGTGGACGCCGCGACGGTTGCCACCAACATCAGCTATGCCATCATGTGGCTGAACGTCGGTGCGCTGGCCGGGTATCTCTCCTTCGGCCCGCTCGCGGATCGCTTCGGGCGCCGGCCCGTCTTCGCGCTGATGTGCGTGGGCAGCTTCGTGATGCTGCCGATCATCTTTCTGGCGCCGCGCCCGTACGAGCACGTGCTGCTGCTGCTCCCGCTGCTGGGGTTTTTCAACAACGGGATCTTCAGCGGGTTCCCCATTTATCTTCCGGAGCTGTATCCCACCCGCATCCGCGCGACCGGTTCTGGTTTTTGCTTCAACGCCGGCCGCCTCTTAGCCGCGGTCGGGCCGTTTCTCACCGGGTTCCTGGAGCAATCACTGGGGAGCCTGGGGCGGGCGGCGAGCGCCATCGCGCTGATCTACCTGGTGGGCCTCGCGATCCTGCCGTTCGCGCCGGAGACGCGCGGCAAGCCTTTGCCGGAGTGACGGAGAGCTAGGCCCGGATGGTTCGCTCAAACACCTTGGCGTTGATGAACAGCTCGAGCAGGCCCTTGTCCACCTTGTCCTCCTTCGCCTCGTAGCCGAGAATGTCGAGGGCCTTGGAGGCCGGCATGGCCTTCTTATACGGGCGGTCGGAGGCGGTCAGCGCGTCGTAGATGTCGCTGATGGTCATCATGCGGGTCTGCACCGGAATCTCCGTCGCCCCAATCGAGCGCGGGTAGCCCTTGCCGTTCAGCTTCTCATGGTGGCCGTAGGCGATCTCCGGGATCCGCCGCAACTTGCTGGTCCACGGGATCGTGGCCAGGAAGCGGTAGGTGTGCGTGACGTGGCTCTCGATCTCCAGGCGGTCCTCGTTGGTGAGGCTGCCCTTGGGGATGGACAGGCTGACCAGTTCGGACGGGGTGAGAAAGGACGTGGGGCCCCCGTAGGAGCTGAATTTTTGCGCGGCGATCTCGTTGAGCCGCTCGAACCCGCCCTTTTCCAGCACAGTGGGAACATTGCAGTTCAACAGGAATTCCAGGATCTCTTGGGTCTCCGCCAGTTTCAGGGCCAGGTCCACATCGACCCGGGCAAGCAGTTCGGCGGTCTCTTTGGGGTTCGAGAACTGGTAGATGGAGATCTTGCGTTCCAGGGCCTCCTTCTCCAGCGTCCGCTTGATGAAGTCGAAGCGCGCCTTGAGGACCGAGACCTCGGCGGGATAGAGTTTTTCGGCCTTGACCAGCACGTTCTCCCGCACGCCGACCTTGCCGAAGTCGTGCAGGAGGGAGGCGTAGCGAATCTCCTTCATCTGATCGTAGTCGAAGGTGACCTCGGCGAAGGGCCCCGTGTCGACGCGGTCAATGATCTCGGCGAGGCCGCAGGTGAGGGTCGCGACCCGTCCCGAGTGGCCGGCCGTTGTGGGATCGCGTGATTCGATGGCCACGACGCTGGCCGCAATGAAGCCCTCGAAGAGCTTGTTGATCTCGTCGTAGAGAATCGCATTTTCGATGGCGGAGGCGGCCTGCCCGCCGAGCGCCAGCAGCATCTCCTCGTCTTCGGCGTCGAAGGGAGGGCCGGGCGAGCCCTTTTCGATCTCAGCCTCGGCCCCCTCGACATTTTTATTCAGGACCTGGAGCACCCCGACCACGTCCTCCTTGGTCGAGAGCATCGGGACGGTGAGCATGTTCCGGGTATGGAAGCCGGTCGCCTTGTCGACAGTGGGATTGAAGCGGGGGTCCGCATAGGCGTCGGGGATGTTCAGCGGCTTTTTGGTCTGGGCGACGTGGCCCGCGATGCCCTTGTCGGCGGGGAACCGGATCTCCCGCGCGCCCTGGGCCACTTTGCTCCACAGCTCGTTCTTGTCCTTGTCCAACAGGAAGATACTGCCGCGGGTGGCATCGACCACCGAGCGGGCGTGTTCCACAATTTCCTCGAGCAGGACGCCAAGGTCCCGTTCCGTGGACATGGCCTTGGCCACGTTCAGGATCGTCTCGAGCTTTTGGATGCGCCGCTCTTTCGGGTCCAGGTTCGGCACGCGTGTCTTCCTCCAGGAGGGAGCCAGTAGAGTACACTTTCCGTGCAAAACGTTCAACGAAGTAGGCTATACTACGGACTGGTATGCGAATCTGCCCCCAGTGCCGCCTCATCGCCTCAGACGACCCGCAGTGCCCTGAATGCGGGTGGAACACCGCTGCCGCGATTGGCGGCGCTCCTCCTCCTTCGCTCGTCGCGCGTCACGCCGACCATCTGGAGTACATGTCCATCTTCACCGCGCTGATGTTCGGGGGATCTCTGATCGGGGCCTTCGCGACGACACGGGGCAACCATTTCATGCCCGCCGTTTCGATCGGGCTTCTCGTCACCGGGCTCATCGCGGATATCTTTTTGCTCCTGCTCATCAACCGGACGGCGTCCCTGCTCGCCGAAGCCAGCCGCTGGACCGTGGGCGCCGCGCTCACGTTTCCGTTCGGCACGCTGATTTTCGCCTGGCTGCTCGCCCGGCGGGTCCGGCTGAGCGGCGCCGGGGCCCGTCCTTCCTCCGGGACCGAGAACTGAATGCGAGGTGATCTGATGGAAAAGAGCGAGGGCCAGGCTCCGGACGGTGCGAGGCGAAGCTTTTTTGCGTGGCTGATCATGGCGTCGGCGGGCCTGATCGGGATCAGTCTGGCGGTGCCGCTGGGTGGGTATGTGATTTCGCCCGCCCTCAAGCGGCGCGAGAAGAGCTGGGTGGATGCGGGCCCGGTGGGCGATCTGCCGGTCGGCGAGCCGGCCCAGCGGGATGTGGTCATGACGCTGGCCGATGGGTATCGGGAAATCGCGGCCGTGAAAGGGGTCTGGGCGCTGCGCAGGGAGACGAACGACGTGACGGTGTACTCGCCCATCTGCACGCATCTCGGCTGCGGCTTCCGGTGGGACGGCGACGAGAAGAAGTTCAAGTGCCCCTGCCACGGGAGCATGTTCGACACCGAAGGGAAAGTCGTCGGAGGGCCGGCCCCCCGGCCGCTGGACCGCCTGCCGGTCAAGATTGAGAATGGACGCCTGATGGTCCAGTACCAGGAGTTCAAGTCGGGCGTGAAGGCGCAGGAGGAGATCTAGCCATGGCCTCCAAGCTGTACGCATGGCTCGACAGCCGGCTCAAGCTCAAGCCCGTCAAGGACACCCTGCTCGACGAGCCGATCCCCGGGGGCGCGTCCTGGATCTACGTCTTCGGCTCGGCCACGCTCTTTCTCTTCGCCCTGCAGGCGATCACGGGCATGTTCCTCGCGGTGTACTACGCCCCCACGCCGGACCACGCGTACGACAGCGTCCGCTACATCGAGACGCAGGTTCTCTTTGGCGCCTTCGTGCGGGGCCTGCATCACTGGGGCGCCTCCGCCATGGTGGTCGTCATCGGGTTGCACATGCTCCAGGTCTTCCTGTACGGCGCCTACAAGCCGCCCCGTGAGGCGATGTGGATCGTCGGCGTGCTGTTGCTCCTCCTGACGATGGGGTTTGCCTTCACCGGTTATCTCCTGCCCTGGGACCAGAACGCCTACTGGGCCACCCAGGTGGGCATCAACATGGCCGGGGGCGTCCCCTTCGTGGGGACGTTCCTCGTGAAGGTCATGCGCGGAGGCGAGATGCTGGGCGCCCTCACGCTGTCCAGGTTTTTCGCGGTCCATGTGCTGTTTCTGCCCGCGACCATTGCGGTGCTGGTCGCGCTCCATATGTTCATCCTGCGACGGGTGGGTCCGGCCGGGCCCTGGTCCGGCGGTCTCGATCGCCGAGGCAAACGCCCGGAGTCGTCGCCAGCGCCTCCCAGGCCTGAGGGCCAGCCAAGCCCTCCGTCCGGCGAGCGTCGGGCCAGAAGAAGCGAGCCTTTCTATCCGCGCCAGGTGTTCATGGACGCGGTGGTCATGCTGGGCGTGTTCGCGGTCGTCGCCGTGCTCGCATTGACCGTCGCTTTTCCCCTGGCGGACAAGGCCAACCCGTCGGACCACAGTTTCATTCCGGTGCCGGAATGGTACTTCCTGTTCTACTACCAGTTCCTCAAGTACATGGAAGGGCCCATTTTGGGGCCGATCGCCACGTGGGTGATCCCAGGCGGGTTCATTGCCCTTCTGCTGGCGCTTCCCTTCCTGGACCCTTCGAAGGACCGGGCGCCGTCGTCCCGCCGGACGGTGCTCGGCCTCGGCGCGCTCTTTCTCGTCGGCGTTTTTGCGCTGGTCGGACTGTCCCTCCACGACCTGCAGGAGATGAAGCGCACCGATCCGGCCGTCGCGTCGGGCAAGGCCCTGTACGACCAGTTCGGCTGCATTGGGTGCCATCGGGTTCACGCTGCGGGGGGCTCGGTGGGGCCGGACCTCTCCTACGTCGGCGACCACCGGGATCGCGACTGGCTGATCAAGCATTTCCGTGACCCGCAGTCCACCTCGCCCGGCTCGATCATGCCGAAGTTCCCGCTGGACGAGCGGCAGCTCACCGACCTCACCGCCTACATGTTGAGCTTGAAGAAGGGGGCGTGACGTGCCTGTTCGGGCGCTTGCGCCGCTCTTGCCAATCGGCTAAGCTGAATTCTTCATGTTGAGCGCCTTTTCGTTAACTTCGTACAGAGGGGGATGAGACCGTGAAAGAACGAATGTTGGCAGTGGCGGCGGTGCTGGTTCTGGCGCTCGCGGGATGCGCGGGTCCCGGTGAAACCATCAAGTTTTCGGCTTCGGCGGATGCGGTCCCGGCGCCGGAGAAGGTGCAGAATGCGTTGCGGGTGGCGGTGGTTCCGTTTGAGGATCTGCGAACCGACAAAGGCACGATCGGGCGGCACCAGCATTATGTGGAGACGCGGGTGGACCAGCTGGTCCCCGAGCCGGGATCGGCGGCGGAGCAGATCACGGCGTTTGTGGCGGACTACTTGAAGCGCGCGGGCTTCCAGGTGACCCGCGTGCAATCGGGTGCGGCGGCGGGCTCGGCTGACGTCGTCCTCACGGGCCAGATCGAGTCGTACTGGAACGAGGCCAAGGGACGGTTCTTCCGCACCGAGCTGACGTCCAGGAATCGACTGGTGATCCGGGCGTCCAACGTGAGCGACAGCAGCACGGTCCGCACCTCGGTGGCGGGCGACGCGACCACGAAGGTGGTCTGTTTCTGTCTTACCGATCTGGAGAAGCTGAACAGCGAGGCCCTGGCGCAGAGCCTGAGCCGGTTCCTCGGAGACGTGACCGTGTCGGAGCGAGGGTTCAAGCCCAAGCGGTAAACACCGCAGAGGGCAGCACCATGGCCAACCCGCCCGTTCTGGACGACCAGCTCAGACGGCAATTCGAGGATCTGCTGGCGCTGCCCGACACGGACCCGCAGGCCGCGCTGCTCAAGGACCTGCTGGGGTCGGTCCTTCGGCTGAACGAGTCCCGGCTGGATATGCTTGATCTCAAGATCTCGCACCGCACCCTGCGGGAGATGCGCTACGCGTTCCGGGCCTTCAGGCCCTACCGGGAGCGGCGCAAGGTCAGCATCTTCGGCTCGGCCCGCATCCCGCAAGATAATCCCCTGTGCGACCTCGCGCGCCGCTTCGCCAGGCTTCTCGCCGAACGCGGGTACATGGTCATCACAGGCGCCGGCGAGGGCATCATGCGGGCGTCGAACGAGGGCGCCGGGCGGGAGAACAGCTTCGGCGTCAACATCCTGCTTCCGTTCGAGAACGAGCCCAACCCGACGATCTTGGATGACCCCAAGCTCATCCACTTCAAGTATTTCTTCACGCGCAAGCTGTTCTTCGCCCGCGAGTCGCACGCCAGCGTCATGTTTCCCGGCGGCTTCGGGACGCACGACGAGACGTTCGAGATTCTCACGCTGCTCCAGACGGGCAAGAACAATCCCCATCCCGTCGTCATGATGGATCTGCCAGGGGGGAGCTACTGGAAGAAGTGGGAGCGTTTTGTCCGGGAGGACATGCTGGCGCTGAATCTGATCTCGCCGGCGGATACGGGGCTCTTCCGGATCATGGATTCAGCCGAGGCCGCCGTGGACGAGATCGACGGGTTCTACCGGAACTATCATTCCAGCCGGTTCGTGAAGGACCGGCTGGTGCTCCGCCTGCGGCAGCCGTTGACGGCCGTGCAGGTGGACGACCTCAACGTCCGGTTCGCGCATCTTTGCCCGGACGGCAAGATTGAGCAGTGCCCGGCCCTGCCGGAAGAAGCGGACGAGCCCGAGCTCCTCGCGCTGCCCCGGCTGGCCGTGCCGTACCACCGGCGAAGCGCCGGCGGTCTCCGGCAGCTCATTGATGTCGTGAATACCCTGGCGGTCTAGCGAAGAAACCGGGCCGGAGCCGGCCCCGGCCCGGTCCTCGTTAATGCCGTAGGGTCATGGAAATGGTGCTGCTGCGCGCTCCGAAAAACTTCCTGGAGAACTCCTCCACCACCACCGCGTCGTAGCCCTTGCAGCTGAAGATGTCGAGGTAGGCCCGGTTCGTATCGTTGGCGAAGTGTCCGCTGATCAGGGAGGTCTCGATGAGCTGAACCATCGAGTAGCCCGCCACCCGCCCGTCTCCGAAATGGACGATCTGGCAGTCGCCGTACCGTGACATCCCGATCAATTTGCAGAGGGCGATGACGTAGGCCTCGATATGGTTGCGGTCCCGAATGGTTTCGGGCGTACAGTCCTGGAGATCAACTGAAGTGGAGAGGCCCCAGGCTTTCCCTTCCCCGATCAGCTCGTCCGTCGAGCCTGCGGGGGCGGGGGTCGGGGCCGTGGTTGGCAAGATCGCACTTTCGGAATTGGCTAATGGACTCATTGGTGTTGCGCACCTCCTTGGTTAGGAAACGGTTGTTACTACGGTGACTCTGTACCGCAAACGGAATATAACACAGTTTTTTTTCATCGCAACTTTTTTTTCAAAAACCCCGTCAGTGGTCCCTCGACGGCACGTAGTCCTGAATGCGCGTGCGCGCTTCCTCGACCGTCATCTTGCCCAACTCCACCTGCCGGCGCGCCCACAGCTCGTGCTGCTCGCGCAGGTGATATTCCTGCCGGCGCTGAAACGCGCCGCCGCCCAGCGTCCAGATCGACGTGTATAGCGTGTCCTTCTGCAACGAGAGCAGGCCCGCCTGGCCGAGCGCCGCGTCCTCGTCAAAGACCGGCGAGTCCCACGTCCAGGTCTCATCGTATTTCGGAGCGCTGGCGCAGGCGGCGATGAGGAGGCAGCAAAGAAGCAGGGGCACAGACTTCATGGCGGGAGCATAGCGGGGCGGAGCCGGCGAATCAAGAATTGTCCGGCGAGAACCCTCTGCGCAGCTGGTTCTCGGAGATCACGGTGGCCGTGACGAACTGAAGCAGGTAGTCAGGGCCGCCCGCCTTGGCGCCGATCCCCGAGAGCCGGCCGCCGCCGAAGGGCTGCCGGCCTACGAGCGCGCCGGTGATCCCCCGGTTGATGTACAGGTTGCCGACCAGGAACTCCTCGCGAGCGCGGGCGATGTGGCGGGGACTGCGGGAGTACAGGCCGCCGGTCAGCGCGTAGTCCGACGCGCTGGCGAATGCCAGAGCCTCGTCGAAATCCCGCGCCCGGAGTACCGCCAGCACCGGCCCGAAGACTTCTTCGCATGCCAGGCGATGGTCGGGGCGGATGCCGGTGAAGATCGCCGGTCCGACGAAGTTGGGTCCCGGCCGCTTCTCGAAATCCGGAAGCAGCGCGGGCGTGCCCTCCCGTCCGGCGAGGTCGAGGTACTCCATGACCGTCCGCACCGCCCGCTCATCGATCAGCGGCCCGAGCCCCGAGCCCGGCTCCTCTGGCGGGCTCAGCCGGACGCTTCTCGCGGCCTCCACGAGCCGCTCGACAAAGATGTCGTGGATCGAATCCAGCACGATGACGCGTGAACAGGCGGAACACTTCTGGCCCTGATAGCCGAGAAACGAGGCTGTGACGCCTGCGACTGCCTCGTCGAGGTCGGCCGTGTCGTCCACGATGATCGCGTTCTTGCCGCCCATCTCCGCGATGACCTTTTTCACCTCGCGCTGCCCCGGCCGGACGTGCGCGGCCTCGGCGATGATCTGCAGGCCGACGGCCTTCGAGCCGGTGAAAGCGATGATGGGTACGTCAGGATGGGCAACGAGGCGGCGGCCGATTTCCGGCAAGCCTGGCAGGAATTGCAGGACGCCGTCAGGGAGGCCCGCTTCGCGGAAGGCTTCCACCAGCGCGTAGCCGGTGACCGGCGCACGCTCCGAAGGCTTGAACACCACGGCGTTGCCTGTGACCAGTGCTGCGGCCGCCATGCCGGTCGGGATGGCGAGCGGAAAGTTCCAGGGCGAGAGGATGGCCGCGACGCCGCGGGGCCGGTAGAGCAGATGATTGACCTCGCCCGGTTCGTGTCCCAGACGCATCGGGTGCATGAGCCGGCGCATGTGCCGGCTGTAGTATTCCAGGAAGTCGATGGCTTCGGCCACATCGGCATCGGCCTCGCGCCAGCCCTTGCCCGCTTCGAACACTTCCAATGCCGCCAGATCGAACCGCCGCCGGCGCAGCACGCCCGCGCAGGCGGAGAGCACGGCCATGCGGTCCCGCGGCGGAATGTCAGCCCACATCCGGCCTGCGGCTCTGGCGCGGGCGACCGCCTGGTCCACGTCCCCAGGCGCGGCGGCGGTCACGAGGCCGATCACCTCGTCGGGACGCGCGGGATTGCGGGAGGTGAGGACAGTACGAGCGCTGTTTGGGACGGAAGGAAAGGCTAGGTCGATCTTGCGTGGGTACGTCTTCAGGCGCTCCTTGAAGGCCGTGATCGCGGCGGCCATCTTCCGGCGGGACTCTGCTCGCGAGAAGTCCGTGCGGGGCTCGTTGGAAAAATGGAGGCTCCGGTCCTTGCGCGGACGTGAGGGTGTGGGAGACGGCGGCGCCAGCAATTCATCCAGGCGCTGGTTTCCCAGAAACTGCCGGCGCAGGATCGACTCGTTGGCGGTGTTTTCCAGCAGGCGTCGCACCAGATAGGCCATGCCCGGAATCAGGTCGCCGACCGGCGCGTACACGCGCAGCCGGGTGCCTGCATCCACGACAGCGGCCTGCAGGGGCTCCGCCATGCCGTACAGCATCTGGATCTCCACCGCCCGCGAGGGCAGTTTCCGCCGTTCGGCTTCGGCCAGGGCCATTGCGACGTGGCGCAGGTTGTGCGTGCCGAAGGCGGGTCTGATCACCGCGGCGTGCTCCAGCAGCAGCGGGATCAGCCGTTCGTAGCAGGCATCGGTGTCGGCCTTGTGGGAGAAGACCGGCACGGGCCAGCCGTGCTGCCGGTGGATGATGGTCTCGTAATCCCAGTAGGCGCCCTTGACCAGGCGGATCCCCACCGGGCTGCCGCGCGTCTTCGCCCAGGCGATCAGCTCGCGCACGTCGTGCTCGGTGTCCCTGAGGTAGGCCTGAATCGCGAGACTCGCATGGGGATAGTCGCGGAACTCCTCTTCCATGAGCAGACGGCGGACGATCCCGAGCGTCAGGTCCTTCCCGGCGTACTGCTCCATGTCGAACGTGACGGCGACCGACCGCTGCATGGCGGTTCTCATTAATGGACGCAGCCGCTCCACTACAGCCGCGTAGCAGCCATCCGGATCGATCGGATCGAATTGGGAGTACAGCGCCGAGAGCTTGATGGAGATCTGTGCGCGGGGGAGCGAGCCCAGGTGATCGGTCTCCAGCGCGGGCGCGGGGCGCCATTCGTGGGCCGCATCCGCCATCGTCGCGATGGCTTCGGCGTAACGGGCCGCATAGGCCTCGCATTCCGGCTCGCAGACCGGCGCTTCCCCCAGGAGGTCCACGGAATGGGCGATGCCGCGTGTCCAGAGATCGGCCACGACCGGCAACGCCTCCTTCATCCCCGCGCCCACGATGAACTGGTTCGCCATCTGGATCGCCTGGGCGTAGATGGTATCGGCCGTCACACCGGCGCCGAATCCTGAGGAGGACAGCGCCCGCATGCCCCAGCGCACGAGCGAGCGCCCGCCGGTGTCCTCGCGGAAATACTCATCCACGAGTCGCTTGATCTGGGCCGGTGTCTTTAAAGTGGGCAGGACGTCGATGAAGCGGAAGAGTTGGACCTTGAAGGCCTCGTCGCGGATGGCCCACTCGAGGAGCCGACCGGTCCACCATTTGCGGTCGAACAGGCGCGGGTGGGTGTTCGCGGCTCCCTCGTACAGCCGCTCGGCGTGCCGCCGGATGTCGGTTTCTGTAGCCAGCCGGTCCGCCATGGATGTCTCCGTGTGTAGGGCACGGCATGCCGTGCCCCTACCGCTGCCTCAATTATACATCTATACATCGGCGGGCCCGGTCTTGAATTGCGTCATGGGGGTAGGCTAGATTACGGCCATGGCTGAAATTCCCGTCATCACCATCGCGGGCCCGCAAAACAAGGAGCCGAAGCTGTTCTTCACGCGGGTCTTCTGCCTGCGCAAGGAACCGCCGCCGCTCGGGCTGCTCGTCGAGTTTCTCAAGGCGCGGGGCGCCACGCCGATCCTCCCCAAGGAAGTCAACGAGAAGCTGCTGAACAGCTGGAACTGGGTGGGCGTGGAGATCGGGTACGACAAGGACCGGACGCCGATCGTGGTGACCTGCATGCGCAAGGGCGGCGCCCAGGACGAGGTCTTCACGCAGGACGTCGAGGGCCTCCTCCGGTTTGTGGAGACACATCGCGAGCTCGACAACTGGCGGGTGGCGGACCAGTTGCATGCCTGCCGGTTCTACATCGCCAACATTCTGGACAAGAACGACATCACGGACGAGGGGTATGATTTCAATGGATGGATCCTCGAGTTCTTCCAGGAGAACTGCGATGGGATGGTCCAGATCGACGGGCAGGGTTTCTATAGCGGAGAAGGTGAGTTGATCTTCGAGTTGCCGCCACTCGAGGACGACCCTGACACTGCGGGCCCCACGCCAAGCCCTCAACTCCCAGCATAACTGCGCTTGACGCACTCCGCGTTCATTCCGCTCAGTTCCCTCCACGACCGGGCGACACGCTGGTTTGACCGCGCCCATGCGGCGCTCCTCGAGGCGCTCCCATGCCGGCGCGGCTGCAGCGCGTGCTGCTACGGCCCCTTCGCGATCACGGTCCTCGATGTCGTTGCGCTGCGGCAGGGCCTGGCATCGCTCGATCCATCCGTGCGGCGCGGCCTCGACGAGCGGGCGCGTGCGCACGTGACGGCCTTCGAAGCGGCCGATCCGCGGCTGCGCGAGTCGCCCTTTCTCGACGGCTGGAACGATGCGGATCAGGACGCCCTGGCGGAGCGATTCAGCGCGCTGCCGTGCCCGGCCCTGGACGCCGACGGAAGCTGTCTTGTCTACGCGCACCGCCCGGTCACCTGCCGCACGACGGGCATTCCGATTGAGTCCGGAGGAACCGTGGAAGGGGCCTGCGCCGTCCAGACCGCCGTGCCGGTCGTGCGGCTTTCGGCCGCCCTCCGTGAGGAGGAGGACCGCTTTGCGGAACAGGAGGCCGCGGCCCTCGAGCGGTTGCGGCGCGCCGTCCCCCTCGCCGGCGATGAGGTGTGGCTGGCCTACGGATTTCTGGCCGACCGCGTTCCCGTTCGATAGCCTAGACAGCGCCCGACGGGTGTGCTACAGTCCCTCCTTCGCCCTGGCTTGGCGGACGCGCCTGTAGCTCAGTGGATAGAGCATCAGCCTCCGGAGCTGAGGGCCACAGGTTCAAATCCTGTCAGGCGCACCAACCGCCAATTCTGTTCGGGCATTCGTCCTGGTGGGCCGTTAGCTCAGTTGGTAGAGCAGCTGACTCTTAATCAGCGGGCCGCAGGTTCAACCCCTGCACGGCCCACCAAACCAAACTTCGTTTGAGCCGGCATTTCGATCACACATGCCGGAAATTCAATACCTCCAGTAATCTTTGCTTGCACGAGCCGCCCCTTTCGATCGAAAATGGGCGGGTATGCCAAACCACCAGGAATCTTCTCCCCGGTAAAGCCGACGCGATATGTGTCCTTTTTGCAAATCCGAGATGCTTGAGCGGGCCGTCGCGATTCACGGGAGCGTCTTTGCCGTCAAGGACAAGTATCCGGCCACCGATGGCCACTTGCTGGTCATCACGCGCCGGCACTCCGAGGATTTTTTCTCGATGACGCCGCAGGAGCGGAAAGATGCCGACGAACTGCTGCTTCAACTGCGTGCGCAGATTTTGCAGCGCGACAAGGCGGTGTCGGGGTTCAACGTCGGCGCCAACTGCGGAATAGTCGCGGGACAAAAAGTCATGCATGCGCATATCCATCTGATTCCGAGACGAGAACGCGATGCGCAAGAACCAACCGGGGGAGTGAGAGGGGCCGTCCCGGACAGCCTGCTCTATTGACCCTGCCATCCCCGGTTGCGTGAGCACAGCCCGCTATGGTTTTCATCTAAAGCTTGACTCGTACTCCGCGTTCTTATAGCCTAACTCCGACCGGTTTCTAATCGTTTCCATGATCTTGGGAGGTACAGCGTTATGGTACCAGCCGACGGAGAATCCGCACAGCCCGTGACCGCACCGGTTCCCGAAGCCCCCATTTCCAGCGCTGCTCCTCAGCCGCGCTCCGTCGGCACCGCCTCCACCTTCTCCATGCAGCAGGTGCTCCTGACGATCGCCCTGAGCTATCTGCTGCTGTTTACCAAGAGCAGCGCGTTCGGCACGGAGATCCTGGAGTTCGTCGTGGCGGGACTGCTATTGATTGTGCTCGTCGTGATGGTGATTCCGCACCATTTATGGAGGACTCGCCTGGTCGTGTGGGCCGTCGTCCTGGGCAACACGGCCCTCTGCGCCAACGTGTTCTACATGGCGGGACTGGTGGATCCGGGCCTGTACGTGTCCCTTCTGCTGCTCATCGTGATCGCCATGTATGCATCGTCGGTCGACATGCATTTTGGGCTCTCGCTCGGCGTCTGTGTGGTCTACGGGATTGTCTGGTATGTGCTGGTCGGCCGCGCCGAACCGTTCGCAGAGGGCGATCTGCTCCGTTTCCCCGTCCTGCTCGTCATTGCCAACTTCTACTGGCAGATCATGGGGATGAGGGCCGGAGGCGGAAGCGCCTGACGCCTTGACAAGCCCTGCATGATGGGATTAGGGTGACTTCTCTTTTATTCGGTCATCCTTAGTCTTGATAAAAGGCTGCGCTGTAGCTGCTGATCCATGAGCGAAACCGAGTCGACCACTCCGACAGCACCCATCGAGCCGAGCCCGCCTCTTTCGGGGGATGGCCCGGCACCAAGCGTGCCTCCGGCCGGTTCGCCGGCGCGCGCCGGCGCGATGGATAGGCTTAAGGCCTATTTTCTCCAGTACTTCGAGCAGACGTTCATCCTGCTCACGCTGGTCGTCACCGCGCTCATCAATTACCATCCCCTCATCACCGACAAGCTCGCGTTCCTGAACTTCTACTTCCTGCCCATCATCTTGAGCGGCTACTACCTGGGTCGGCGCAAGGCGGTGCTGGGGGCGTTTTTCGCCGTGCTGATGATCTCGGCGTATGTGTATTACGAACCTGAAGCGTTCATTCCGGCGTCGCCCGAGGGGGCGCTGTATAGCCACATTGTCGCCTGGGGGAGCTTTCTTATCCTGGCCGGAGCGGTGGTGGGGGGCCTGCATGAAAAGCTGGGCTTAGAGGTCGAGAACACACGCTCGCTGAACCAGCAACTGCAGGGGGAGCAAGCGGAGCTCAGCCGTGTCAACGTCGCGCTCCGGTCCAACTCCGACAACCTGGAGCTCCTGAATCGGGAACTCCAGCATCACCAGGAAGAGCTCAACCGTGCCAACACCACCCTGAAGGACTACAGCGACAATCTCGAGAGCAAGGTCAAGGGGCGCACCGAAGAACTCAAGCAGGCCGCCGCGTCCTTGAAGGACCACGCGGAGAACCTTGAGCTCAAGGTGAAGGAGCGGACCGAGGAACTGGAAAAATCCAAGCAGTCAATCGAATCCTTGAAATCCAAGGTGGAAGAGACGCTGTTTTCCACCATGGACCCTGCGGTGAGCAAATTAATCATCGAGGGCCGGCTGCGGAACGAAAAGCGCAACGTGAGCATCCTGTTCTCCGATCTGGTCGGTTTTACCACCTATTCCGAGCAGAACCCGCCGGAAATCGTAATTCGCGATCTCAATCGCTATATCGCGGATATGGAGCCCGTCCTGCTCGCCTATCGCGGCCACATCGACCGGTACATGGGCGACGGCATCATGTGCGAGTTCGGCGCGCCGCTGGACTATGAGACGTACCGCATCCTGAGCGTGCTGGCGGCCATCAAGATGCAGGAGAAGATGGCCAAGGTGAGCTATCCGTGGGAGATGCGCATCGGCATCTGCTCCGGCTCGACCATCACGGGCCTCGTCGGGAACAAGCGCCAGTCCTATACCGCCATCGGCGACGTGGTCAACATCTCCTCCCGGTTGCAGAATGCCTGTACTCCGGGCAAGGTGCTGATCGACCGGTACACCTATGAGACCATCAACCTCTTCGTCGACGCCCGGAAAAAGCGCGACCTGCCCGTGAAGGACGTCGTGGAGGGCGAGAAGGAGCGGCTGCTTGAGGAGCTGCATACGAAAGTGGCGGCCGAGCCCGATAACGCGCTCAATTTTTTCACCATCGGGCAGATCCACCTGGAACTCAACGAGCCGGTGGAGGCGATGCAGTATTTCGAGAAGGCCCTGCATCTCGATTCCAGCGACACGAGGGCCAAGCTGGCTTATGCCGAAGCCGGTCTGAAGATCCGGGAGAACGAGACGATCAACATCAGGGGGCGGCGGCAGCGCATCGAAGCGTACGAGGTCGTCGGCATCAAGGACCCCTTCGATGACCGCAAGAAGGTTTCCCTCAAGTTTGCCCAGGAATACCGGTACGTGCAGAACCTGCTCCAGATTCCCGCCGACGTGACCCTGCCCGTGGAGGCGCTGGACGGCAGCTTGGGCCACTCCAAAATGGTGGCGATCTTTGCCTATGCCCTGGCCAGCTACTTCGGCTTGACGGACAAGGAGAAGCTCGACATTCTCCATGCGGGCTTCATGGCGGACATCGGCAAGGAAATCGTGCCCCATCATCTCCTGAACCGCATGGGGAGCCTCAGCCCCTGGGAGCTGGACATGGTGCGGATGCATCCGGTGGAAAGCGCCAGGATGGTGCGGAAGATGGGGTACGACAACGAAGGGATGATCAAGATCATTCACCACAGCCATGAGAGCTTCGGTGGCAGCGGCTATCCCGACCATCTCAAGGGCGAGGACATTCCAATCGGGGCGCGCATCGTGGCCGTGGCGGACGCGTACGACGCCCTGATCTCGTGGCGGCCCTACCGGGATCCCTGGGAGCGCAACGTCGCGATGGACGAAATCGGCAGGGGAGTCGGCAAAGGGCTCTACGATCCGAAAGTCGTGGATGCCTTGATCAAGATCATGAGTTGACGCGCCCTGTGCGCTCCGCAACCTTCTTTCTGTCCTCCCGATCCCATTCCAGAGCCGTGGTGCTCCTCTCGGCGTTGGTGCTGCTGTGTCAAGCCTGCCAGGGGCCCGAGCGCAGCGCGCGTCCTGCCCATGAGGAGCAGGAACGCTTTGTCCGCCTGGACGCACGTGCGGACGATCCGCGTCCGGAGGGCACGGCGCGGTTTGCCCATCCTGTCCTCCTGAGCGCTGCCGAGTGGGCGCGCATTCTGGCCGGCATCCGCATCCAGCCACGAAAGGACAGCGTCCTGTTTACCCGGGCTCTGGAGCCGCCGACCGAGGCGTTTGCGCCGGACGAGATCGTGTACCTCGGCCGGGCGCTGAGCGAGACCTTTGCCAGAGCCCGACCGGATGAGTGGGTGGTGTTTGGCATGAGCAAGGTTCTCCAGTCCGGACTGAACGAGATCACCACCGGCGGATGGTTTGCGGAGGGGCCGCGCCTCCATCTCCTCCTGGCGAATTACCGGCACAGCGTGACGAGGACCGCCGTCCGCGAGCGGTTGTGGAAAGAGCCGCTGCGCGCGGTCGCCGCACCTTTTTATGATGTGGTCCAGGACGAGCGCTATACTGTGGTGAAGGGCACGGGGCTTCTCTCTGTGCTGTCGTCCGGTTCGGGTCCGGAAATCGTGATAGAATACCTATCGCTGCCGGCCACGCCGCCGGCCGCCATCCGACAGCCGGTGCCGGCCGCAGAGAAGGCGCTGCCCGCGCCGGACGTGGGCAGGCTTCCGGGCGGGGCCGTCGAGGAGCGCTTGCGCATGCTCAAGCGGCTGCGGGAACAGGGCCTGATTACAGATGAAGAGTACCGCGAGAAGAAGAAAGAGGTTTTAGGGAGTTTCTGATGACCGATCCCGTTTCAGTATCCGCCTCGGCGATGGACGCGATGCCCTCGTCCGCGCCGCTCCGCCTGGCCGCGCCCGCGAATCCCAACCGCGCCCAGTTCGTGCTGCTGCAGACCCTCGTGACGGTCGTGCTCTCCTACCAGGTCCTATTCAGCGAAGAGACGCGCCTGCCTCTGGAGAGCAAGGAGGCCATCACCCTGGGTCTGCTGCTGGCGCTCGCCAGCGTGATGCTGATACCGGCACGCGTGATGGCCGCCAAATGGTTCGTCGGAGCCTTGGTCGTGGCGGATACGGCCCTCACCACCGGCATCATTTATTGGTCGACCGACACCTTCACCGACCTCTACCTGATCTATTTCCTGATCATCCTGATCGCCGCCGTCACGCCGTCATTGAATCACCATATCGTGCTCTCGGTCATCCTCTGCGTGGCCTACGGGGTCATCCAGTATTGGGGGGAATGGCATGTCGGGGCGATCTCGGAAAGCCGCCTGCTCCGGATTCCGGTGCTCTTGATCATGGCGATCTTCTACGGAGTCAGCGTCGATACGGTGCGCAAGGAGCGCCGGAAGAAGGCCGGTCTCATCGAGACCATCACGACGCTCGAGCAGGCCCAGGCGGCGCTGCGGGAGAGCCGGGAGCGCTACCGGACCCTCGTCGACAACATGCACGATCTCCTCTGCGAGCTGGATCAGGACGGCCGGTACCTGTATGTCAGCGGGAATTACGCCGATGTGCTGGGGTATCAGCCGGACGCGTTGCTGGGCCGCACGGCGTTCGAATTCGTCCATCCTGACGATCTGGCCGGCGTGGTCGACATCTTCACGAGCCCCTCCGGTCGGGGCCAAGCGGTCTTTCGCTATCGCCACCAGAGCGGGGAGTGGCGATGGATGGAGAGCACCGGCAAGGCGTACACCACGGCCGACGGGGAACTGCGGGGCGTCGTGATTTCGCGGGACATCACCGAGCGCAAGCAGCGGGAGGAGGAGCGCGAGAACCACATCCTGCTGCTGCAACATGCCGTGGACAACATCAAAGTGCTGCGGGGGCTCCTCCCCATTTGCGCGCACTGCAAGAAAATCCGTGACGATCAGGGCCAGTGGCATGCGGTGGAGACGTACGTGCAGGAACGTGCTGACGTGGACTTCAGCCACGGGATCTGCCCGGACTGCCTGAACAGGCATTATCCGCATGTCTGATGCCGGTGCTCAGCCGGGACCGGCCCCCGGAGATCCCGTGAGGGGGAGGGACTCCCAGCGCGTGCCGCCGCTGCGGCTCCGGTAGAGTCCGCTGCCGTTGGTGCCCAGGTAGAGCGTCTGCGGATCGCCCGGACTGACGGCCAGCGAGCGGATGTTGAGACTCCCCAGCCCTTCGTTTTTATCCTGCCAGGTCGCGCCCCCGTCGGCGCTTTTGGAGAGACCCCGGCGCCCGGCGA
The DNA here is from genome assembly GCA_030648395.1 of Nitrospirales bacterium. Classification (GTDB taxonomy): domain Bacteria; phylum Nitrospirota; class Nitrospiria; order Nitrospirales; family NS-4; genus SCTG01. Next base: position 26,499 of record JAUSHW010000042.1, read on the forward strand.
CATACAGTGTGCCGGGAGACGAGAGATCCAGCGCCATCACGTTGATCATTTGATCCGGCAGCGCCAGGCCGATCCGGGTCCACGCGCGCCCCCCGTCCGTGGTCTTGTACAGGCCGTCGAGCGTCGCCGCATACACGATGTCGGGACGGGAGGGCTCAATGAGCAGGCGGTTGACCATGAGCGCGCGGGAGGAGGACAGGAGCGCGGGCGAGACCAGCCCGGCGTTCGCCTTCGCCCAGCTCCTGGCGCGAGTCGAGGTTTTGTAGACGCCCCCGCTGGTTCCGGCGTACATGATGTCGGGACGCACGGGGTCGAGCGCCACCGTGACGGTGACCAGCACCTCCTTCATCCCGTCCATGCGCTTCTTCCAGGAAGCACCGCCGTCGGGTGATTCGAAGATGCCCATGGAGGTCGCCGCCCAGATGTGATTGCCATCGATCGGGTCGAGGACGAGTTGATTCACGACGGATGTGAAGGTGACGTCATCCAGCCCCGATTGTTGCGCCGTCCACCGCTGGCCGCCGTCATAACTCTTATACACGGCATCGCCTTTCATGCCGGCATAGATGGTGGCGGGGTAGACGGGATCAATGGCCATCGAAATCACCCGCGAATGACTCATCCCGCCGGAGATTTTCTCCCAGGTCCGGCCCTCGTCGCGGGACTTGTAGATGTAGTCGTTCGTCGCGACGTACAGGATGTCCGGGTTGTTCGGGTGCAGGGCGATCACGACGATGGCCTCGCTGCCCGGGCCGCAGGCGGCCAGGCCGAGCAGGGCCGCGAACAGGAGCGGAAGCGTTGTGACAGAGCGGGGGGTGCGCATGAGAGGATTCTAGCCGAGAGTTGCGTGAGACGGAAGAAGCTTAGTATCATCAAGCCGTAAAATTTCATGCGACTGTCCCCCATCATCGGCCTGCACGCCGCGGCGATCGCCGTCGCGGTCGTCTGTCTGCTGCCGCTCCCGCTCCGGGCCGATTCCCCGGTCATGGCCATGGTGGGGGGGGCGCCGATTAGTCAGGCCGAGATCGAGCAGGCGCTCCGGCTCCCGCTGTACGAGCTGGAGATGGAGCGGTATCGTCTGACCAGGCGGCGCCTGGACCAGATGATCGTGGAACGGCTCCTGGCGCGCGCCGCTGCCGCGCAGGGGCAGTCGGTCTCGGCCTTCGTCTCGGCGGAGGTGCAGGGCCGGATCGCGGCGATCCCGCCGGAGGCGGATCCCGCCAAGCAGGCTGCGCGGAACGTGTTGGTGCGCGAGCGCGCCACGCAGGCCTTGCAGGAATTGGTTGCGCGGTTGTCCCGCGAGGCGGGCGTGACGGTGACCCTCCATCCTCCCGATGCTCCCGTCATGACGATCCCGGTCGGAGATGACCCGGCGTGGGGGTCGCCGGCGGCGCCGGTGACCATCGTTGAGTTCGCCGACTTCGAATGTCCGGCCTGCAAGGACAGCCTCCCGGTCTTGCGGCAACTGCGCGACCTCTACAAGGACCAGGTCCGGCTTGTCTATCGAGACTTTCCCCTGTCTTCGCATCCGCAGGCGCGTCCGGCGGCGGAGGCGGCCCATTGCGCTCACGAGCAGGGACAATTCTGGGCGTACCACGACGCGCTCTTCGCCCAGGCGCCGGACCTCAAGCCGTCCGACTACGTGACGCTGGCGGATCAATTGGGCCTGAACCCGGCGGAGTTCACGGCCTGCCTCGCCGGCACTCGCCCGAAGGCCGCGGTGGCCAGGGATATTGCGGACGCCCAGGGCCTGGGCCTCAGCGGGACCCCCACCTTCTTTATCAACGGGCGCTACCTCTCGGGCTTCCAATCGCTGGAGACGCTCCGCCAGCACATCGAGCGAGAGCTCCCGGCCACCAGGTAAGGCCGCCCCTGATGCCGTCCAAGCCGTCCCGCTCCCGCCGTCCCGCGATCGCCGTCCGCCCCGCCACGCTGGCCGACCTTGACGTGCTGGTGCGGTTCAGCGCCGCGATGGCCAGGGAGACCGAGGGCCGCACGCTGACGCTGGGCCGGCTGCGCAAAGGCATCCGGTCGGTGCTGGAGTCCGGCAAGCACGGCCGCTACCTCGTGGCTGAGTCCGGCGCCTCGGTCGTCGGCCAGTTGCTGCTCACCTATGAATGGAGCGACTGGCGCAACGGCGTGTTCTGGTGGATCCAGAGCGTCTACGTCGCGCCGTCCGCCCGGCGGCGGGGCGTGTACCAGACCCTCCATAAGCATGTCGTGCGGGACGCGCGCGAACGCGGCGACGTGTGCGGCGTGCGTCTCTACGTCGAGCAGGACAACCGCGCCGCGCAGGCTGCGTACGCCGGTCTCGGTCTGACCGTCACGGCGTACCGCATCTACGAGCAGGATTTCGTGCTGTGAGACTTGCTTGAAGGGGAGGAAAGACGGTAGAGTACGACACTAGCTGTGTCTCTCCAGGTTCTCTGCGAGAGTGGCGGAACTGGCAGACGCGCGAGACTTAGGATCTCGTGGGCAACCGTGGGGGTTCAAGTCCCTCCTCTCGCACCAAATGACAACATCACACCAGGGTTGTACACATGAAACTTGACGTGACCGAGCTGGGCCCGGTGAAACGGGCCGTCAGGATCGAAGTATCGGCGGAGGACGTCTCCAAGCGGTTCAAGGACGTCTACGCGGAGCTCAGGAACCAGGTCCACATCCCCGGATTCCGTGCCGGGAAGGCGCCCCAGGCTTTGCTGGAGAAGCGGTATGCGAAAACCGTCGAGGACGACGTCGTCCGCCAGCTGATCCCGGAGTACTACAGCAAGGCGATGAAGGAGACCGGGTTCAAGCCGGTGGCCGTGGACCTCCCGCCGCTCGAACGCATCAAGATCAAGAACGGCACGCCGCTCATCTTTACGACTACCGTCGAGATCAAGCCCGTCTTCGAACTTCGGGAGTACAAGGGCAGCACGCTCAAGCAGGACAAGCGGGAGATCACGGAAGAGGAGCTGGACAAGGCGATGCAGGTGCTCCGCCACCAGCACGCGCAGATCGAGACCGTCCCGGAGGACCGGGAGATCGCCGCGGAAGATATCGTACAGGTGGCGATTGAGCGGGTCGAAGGGGCGAACGCGCCGGGCGGATTCAAGCCCGAGACCCATCTCATCCGGGCCGGCGACAAGACGCCGATCTACGGGGCGGTGCTCGATGACGCAATCCTCGGCAAAAAGAAAGGCGCGGCGTTTGAAGCGGGCGGCCCGGCCCTGACGGTGCGGGGCACGGTGCAGGCCCTCAAGCACAAGGTCCTGCCCGATCTGGACGACGAGTTCGCCAAGGACCTGGGCGAGTACAAGACGCTCGCTGAACTGCGCGACAAGGTTAAAACGCAGCTGGAGCGCAGCCTCAAGCAGGACATTGAGGAGACGTACAAGGACCTGCTCATGAAGCGGCTCGTGGAGACCCACCACTTCGATGTCCCAGAGTCGCTGGTTCAGCGCGAACTGGACGCCATGGCCCATGCGGAGCGGTCCCGGCAGCAGCGCCTCCGCCAGCTGGCGTCGCACGGCGGGGGGGGAGGCGAACCCCCGACCGCGTTCGACGCCAGGAAGTTTCGCGAGGAGAGCCTGCCGACCGCGCAGCAGCGCGTGAAGCTCGGCTTGATCCTGGAGACGATCGCGGAGAAGGA
>JAUSHW010000066.1 GCA_030648395.1 Nitrospirales bacterium
AACGCCGCATGCATGGGGAGAGGGTACCACAAAGCTCTTGCATCGATCATGGCAAGCGTATAGACATGGAACTCCATGATCGAGCACAACAGCGGGTTGCGAGTCGAGGGCACGTCGCTCTGGCTGGACTCCACCCGGGCCCGAGACCGGTGCTTTGTGTCGCATGCGCACAGCGACCACGCCGTTCGCCATCGCCGGATCATCGCCTCCCCACAGACCGCCCGGCTCTACGAGCATCGCCTCGGCAAAACGGTGACCGAGACGTACGCGTATCACACGCCCTTCGAAGTCGACGGCGCCACGTGCCGGCTGCTGCCCGCCGGCCACATCCTCGGCTCGTCCCAGATCCTCATCGAGCACGAGGGTCGGCGCGTGCTCTACACCGGCGATTGCCGGATGCAGGAGAGCCTCACGGCCGAACCGATCGCCGTGGAACCCTGCGACGTTCTCGTGATGGAATGCACCTTCGGCCGCCCGCACTACGTCTTCCCGGAGCCGGCCGAGGTGGCGCGGCAGCTCTGCCGCTTCATTGAAGGTGCGTGGGACGAGAGACGGACGCCGGTGCTCCTGGCCTACGCCCTGGGCAAAAGCCAGGAAGCCATGAAGCTCCTTGGCGACCGCGGGTACGCATGCGTCGTGGCCGAGCCGATCTTCCACATGGCACGTATCTACGAGGAATTCGGCGTGCGGTTCGGCCGCTACGAGCTCCTGGACCCGGCCCTGGACGCGGACGGCGCGGTCGGCAAGGTCGTCATCATGCCCCCGCATCTGCGGCGCACCCTGAGCAGCGAGGGCCTGGGACCATGCCGCACGGCCATGCTGACCGGTTGGGCGATGGACCGCGGGTGCCGTTTCCGCTATCGGGTGGACGAGGCCATTCCCCTGTCCGACCACGCCGACTTTCAGGAGCTCATTGCGCTGGTCCGCCAGGCCCGGCCGGCAAAGGTCTATACCGTCCATGGTTTTTCAGATTTCGCCAAGCACCTGCGCCTCCTGGGATTCGACGCCGTTCACCTCGGCTGAGCCGCCTGCGCCCTGCCGGACGTGAACCGTCAAGCTCCTTTTGAAATCAAATAATTAGCCCTCCTCTGACACCTTGACAAGTGTGCCTCTTTTGGCTAGATTGAGGGCCGCTTGACCCCATTGACAAGCCGCGAATCCCAGCCCCACGGACCGTCGGCCGCTGGCAGTAAAGACCGGACCGGTCGATTCGTTGGGTGAGCGACGAGGTGCTATGGACACGGCCAAAGTCGAACGGGTCTACACCAACTACGCCGGCGTCTACGATCACATCTTCGGCAAGATTTTTCACGACGGGCGGGAGCACGCGGTTCGTCTGCTGAACCTGTCCCCCGGCGAGCGCGTCCTGGAAGTGGGTGTGGGCACCGGGCTGGCCCTCCCCTGCTACCCCCGTTCCTGCGAGGTGGTCGGCGTCGATCTCTCGGAGGGCATGCTGGCCAAATGCCGGGAGCGCGTCCGGGAACTCAGGCTCGAACATGTCAGCCTGATGAAAATGGACGCGGCGGCGATGGAGTTCGCGGACAACAGTTTCGATGCCGTCATGGCCGCCTACGTCGTGACGGCGGTGCCGGACTACCGCAAGGTCATGCTGGAGATGATCCGGGTCTGCAAGCCGGGCGGGCGCATCATCCTTTTAAACCACTTCAGCAACGGCAACCCGGTCATCAACGCGCTCGAAAAGGTGCTCTCGCCCTTCTGCAAGCATCTGGGCTGGCGCACCGACCTCTCCCTCGCGACGGTCCTGGACGGCACCCACCTCACCGTGCTCCACAAGCAGAAGGTCAATCCCCTCCGCCTCTGGCACCTCGTCAAGTGCGTGAACGAAAAGTCCGCCAACGGCAACGGCCACTCGGCGTAGCCTCGCTCGCTTTCCAGCTTTTCAGGTGAGTTGCAGGGAGGACTAGCGCGCCTGGCTCTTTTGCGTGCGCTCGGCGATCTTCTTGCGGAGGCGGGCTTTTTCCAGGCTGATTTGGGCTTCCTTGACCTCGGACGGCAACCCGCCCGTTTCGAGGCGCCGCTGCGCCTTCTCCACTGCGGCCTGCGCCCGCTCCACGTCAATCTCTTCGGCCTTTTCCGCAATTTCGGCCAGGATCGTCACCTTGTGGGGCGTGACTTCGGCGAGTCCCCAGAGCACAGCCATGAAGTGCGTCGTGCCGCTAACCCGGTAACGGAGTTCGCCGATCTTGAGCGTCGAAAGAAAGTGGCAGTGCCCCGGCAGAACGCCGAATTCCCCTTCGGTGCCAGGACAGGTGACTTCGTCCACCTCCTGGCTCAGAAGGAGCTTTTCCGGGGTCACAACTTCAAGTAACAGTTTGCCGGCCATATCGCGCCTGCCTATGAACGCTTGTAGCCCAGTTTCTCCGCCTTCGCGACGACCTCTTCAATCGTGCCCACCATATAGAAGGCCTGCTCCGGCAGATCGTCGTACTTGCCTGCGAGAATTTCCTTGAAGCTCTCGACGGTGTCCTTGAGCTTGACGTACTTGCCGGGTGTGCCCGTGAAGGCTTCCGCGACATGGAATGGCTGGGAGAGGAACCGTTGGATCCGGCGGGCGCGGCTCACCGTCAGCTTGTCGTCTTCCGACAATTCGTCCATGCCGAGAATCGCGATGATATCCTGCAGGTCTTTGTACCGCTGCAGCACGGTCTGCACGCCACG
>JAUSHW010000075.1 GCA_030648395.1 Nitrospirales bacterium
CCGGCATCGCCGAAGTTTTCGCCGGTGATCGTCACCTTGTCGCCGGGCTTGCCTTCGTCAGGAGTGACCTTTTTGATCTTGGGCGTCTCGCCGGAGCAGACTCGGCCCTTCGTGAGCCGAGGAGACTCGGAGGCCTTGGCCTTGTTGCTTTGGATCCCGCCGCCGGGCTTTGCGACCGCCGGGGCCTCCTTGACCTTCTTGGGTTCGTCAGCCGCCACGGCCAGGCCAAACTGGCCTGCGAACGCGACCGCCGCCAGAATACCCATCACGCGCATTGATCGAGTCATCGTCATGGCCTCCTCCCGCCGCAGATTTTCGACACCAAGGACTATATACGTGAGACATCCTAGACCACGGACGGACGGGAGTCAAGAAACGGTTGCCGATTGTGATCTCAAGTTTCGCGAGCGCTGGAGTTGCTTGACCAGACGTACGAAATCTCGTACTTTACCTCACCTCCACCGGTTTCCTTTTGGAAAAGACAGCCATGACGCCCATGAAGGCCAGCCAAACCCAATTCAAAGAGACGCTCTATCTGCTCTCCATTCCCGGCATGAAGGAATCCATACGGAAAGGGCTGAAGACCCCGGTCCAGAAATGTGCGAAGGAACTGAAGTGGTGAGGTTATAAGGCCGCAACCACCTGCATCTAATTTCCCCTCCCCCGCAGTAAAACATCATCCTCCGTCAGAACCCGAATTTAACTTTTCCGGCGCCTTGAGTGTCTCATAGGTACGGAAAGGAGCCAGCCTATGGGGTCACGTCGTTCTGGTACCGAGCAGGAGCATTTGATTCCAGCCGAAAGAATCGAGCGTCGAATCCTTCTGCTTCGCAGGCAGAAGGTCATGCTTGACGCGGATCTGGCAGAGCTATATGGAGTTCCGACGAAGGCCCTGAATCAAGCGGTGAAGCGTAACAAGGACCGCTTTCCACCGGATTTCATGTTTCGCCTTTCCAAGGAAGAGAAAGCGGAGGTGGTCACAATTTGTGACCACCTCTCGAACCTCAGATTTTCTCCTATGCTTCCACACGCATTCACCGAACACGGGATCCTTATGCTCTCTAGCGTTCTGCACAGCAAGCGCGCCGTTCAAGTAAACATCGCCATCATGCGGGCGTTCGTGAAACTTCGTGAGATGTTATCGGCTCATACGGAGTTCCGTCAGAAGCTGGCGGAGTTGGAGCGCAAACTGGAAAGCCATGACGGTCATATCCGGTCTCTGTTCGACGCCATCCGCCAACTCATGACCCCGCCCGACCCCAAGCCCCGCCGCATCGGCTTCCACGCGAGGTGACGGCAGATTAGAGAATGTTGACACGTCCTCGAAAAGCGGGGAGAATCCAACCAAACGTAAGAGCTTTGGAAGCCAGGGTGTCCAGACCAGCATGCTCAATTAGTTATGCTCAATAATCGCACGTCCCCCATCGACACAAGGACCACTAAAGAACGACCCGGATTGCAGCGTAGTTCGTCCCTTATCGTTGAGCGCGAACACCGAGCGCGATTCGAGTCCTATCTCTGCGAAGGTCGCGTTCAACCGCTTCTCGTGCTCGGCGATGCACGCGAGGCGCTTATGCAGCTACCAGAATCGTGCATTGATTTTGCGATGACTTCCCCGCCCTATTGGGGAAAGCGCGAGTATGAGAGTGGAGGAATTGGTCTTGAGCCGGATTATCGCGAGTTCGTGCACCACTTGGCGGATGTCTTCCTTGAACTGAAGCGCGTTTTGAAGCCAGCGGGTTCGTTCTGGCTCAACCTTGGCGATACCTACCAAGATAAGGGTCTCGTCGGTGTTCCTTGGCGCGTTGCGTTTGAACTCACAGACCATCAAGGCTGGATACTGCGCAACAGCATCATCTGGAATAAAATCAAGAGCGGCATGGACAACACCAGCGACCGGCTTGGGAATGTTCACGAACTGGTCTTCCACTTCGTGAAGCAGCCGAAGTACTACTACAACGCTGACGCCATTCGCTCAAAGCCTCGTGAGGCGAAAATCGTGAACGGGGCCGTTGTGTCGGCAACTGGTGTCACCGGCGTCCGCTATAAGCGCCAGATCGAACTGTCGACTGCACTAAACAAAGAGGAGAAAAGTGAAGCCTTTAAAGCTCTCGAGAGGATACTCGCAGACATAGCGGCTGGCCGCAGTTCAGACTTCCGGATGATCATCCGTGGCCAACAACGAGCCACGCATTCCGATAGTGAAAGAGTCTCTGGTCGTGCTAAGGAGCTTCGCGACAAAGGCTTTTACTTTCTTCGGTACCATCCGAACGGTAGCAAGCCGAGCGACGTATGGGACATTATTCCCGAGGATACCCAGAACAGGGACACGCACTTCGCGCCATACCCAGCTGACCTATGCCAAATACCTATTCTGGCCACTTGTCCGGAGGGCGGTGTAGTCCTCGATCCCTTCTGCGGGACAGGAACCACACTCCTTGCCGCACGCAACCTCGGTCGAAAGTCTGTGGGAATCGACATCTCACTCCATTACTTAGAGCTCGCACAAGAACGGTGCGCGACGCTCCTATGAGTGCCGTCGTAGAGCTGTTCGGTCATTCTGCAGAGAAAAAACGGAAGGACTGGGTCCAGATCGTCCGGGAACAGCAATGCACCTTTCTCGGTAAGAAGTGCTATAAGGTCCGCAAGAGCGACCCTGACACCTCCATCGGTTCATGCACTGTTCTCTATGGAAAACAGCAGGAGCCTATAATCATCTGCCCGACGCGCCTGATCGAACGTCGGCAGATCTTCACAGACTGCTTCCACCTTCTTACTACTCACGAACCCGGGAACGAGTTTCACATCGTGCCGGAAGTGTCGATTCCTGGAGGTAGTGTCGACTACTTTCTTGTTTCAGCCAAGAAGGGCAAGGTGAAGGACTTCGTGGGAATCGAACTTCAGACTTTGGATACGACCGGGACCGTGTGGCCGGAACGCCAGCGGCTTCTGAAGAAGCTGGATGTGCCACGGACCGACAAAGGAGAAAAGTCCGAGAAGTCTTATGGCATGAACTGGAAGATGACAGCAAAAACCATTCTGATCCAGATGCACCACAAGATCCAGACTTTTGAGCACGTTCACAAGAAACTCGTTCTGGTTGTTCAGGACAAGCTTCTTGCCTATATGAGTCGGGAGTTCAATTTCGCTCACCTGCGAAACCCAGCCGTTATTGGTGACTCGATGCACTGGCACTCCTACGGTATGGAGAAACAGCCCGACAAATCATTCAAACTCGTGATGCATTCGCGGCTAAGCACGGATGCCGAGGGAATCGGGACCTGCCTCGGCCTTCAGGCAGAAGCTAGGGTCGAGCTGGAGCAAATCATTCAGGCTCTGCAAGGGAAGTTGTCGCCCAGTACTCTGTTTGTCCCGGTGTAGAGCGCGCCCTGAGATTCATTGGGGCCATAGCGGACAGATTATTTTCGCTGCTGATACGAAGGACCATCCGGATGAAAATAAATCTGTCCCAACTTCTTGATGACGGTCATATCCGGTCTCTGTTCGACGCCATCCGCCAACTCATGGCGCCGCCCGAACCCACACCCCGCCGCATCGGCTTCCGCGCGCGCTGACAGCCATTCAGCGAATATTGACACGTCCTCGAAAAGCGGGGAAAATCGCTACCATGACAACTTTTAACGAGTTCGATCCTCTAAAAGCAAAGCAGGCCCCGGACAGCGAAGTGACAATAAGGGCCATGAAGCGCGAACTGACCAACATTTTGGATTCATATGTAGGTTGGTACGATCCCTTTTGTGAGCTAATTCAGAATGCCCTGGATTCTGTTGAAGAGCGAGCTTCGAGAGGAGAAACGAACTACGTCCCCCAAATTCGAATAATCATCAACATTCAAGACAATTCGGTAATTGTGTCAGACAATGGAGTGGGGCTAACCAAGGATAAATATGAACAGTTCCTAGCACCTAGTTTTTCGTTCAAATCTGGTAATACGCGTGGCCATAAGGGCGTTGGCGCAACATACCTTGCCTACTGCTTCAATCACATTCAGATATGCACGAAGACAGCGGACTTCTCCGCGACCGGAAAAATGATCAACGCTCGCACCTGGCTAAGCGATGAGAATCCTGCAGGTAATCCAAAAGTTCAACCGGATCCCGGGGGTTCACGCGATGCCGAATTCAACTCTTTCGATAGCGGCGTATCGATTTATATGAGGTTTGACAAAACTACATATCCAAGCGACTTAAGTTGGATCCGGTCTGACACTGCCGAACAATGGTTTGTGATTCTCTCAATAAAAACTGGGCTCGGGGCCTTCTTCACCAACGATAAAGTGAAAGTGAACCTGACCGTAATCGACAGCCAGGGCAACACATCTATCAAGGAGCACACAGGCATAGCTTTTCATTACGCACATCAAGCTGGAAGCAAAAGCCAACCTGTGCGGCGTCTGCGTGAGAAACAAGAGCAACTACTTGCAACCAAGGGCAAAGATTTCAAGATGCCATCTGCGATGACAAACCTGGATGCTATTTACGACACCGTTTCTACCAGTGAACTTGGTTCTCTAATCGATTTAGATGATTTTGAGAAGGAGATTTGCCAGAAATACAACCCTACCGTGTATTTTTGTTTCGTGTACTCGGTCAAGGTCTGGCAGTCAGCAAATGAAGGTTTGGGGTTGCGTCAAGGTGTAAGCATTATCACTCCAGGAATCCAAATCGCGGCAAACAACATGCCACAAGGCGAAGTCATTCAGGTCCCGCTAATGCGTAATATTGGTCGACAAAATCAGATGCAGGTTGTCATTCACTTCGAGAACTGCCGCGGAGACCTTGGACGCAAAGGGTTTCAGAAGGAAATCGTAGACTTCAGCAAGTCCATAGCTCGCAAGCTAACTGATAAACCCGTCCAACAGTTCCGTTATACATTGCGACCGGTTACCGGGGTTAAGGATGATCTCGTTCGTGAGAATGCAATTGATGAGTGGAAAGATCAAATGGTGAAACATGAGACTGATTGCCCGCTGCGACTCGTGAACGAAAATTTCTTCATTCCAATGAGACAAATCGCTATCACTTCCATCCCCACGCGGGAGCAAGACGTGATAGCGCTGTTCAACCAGCTAATTGCCGGTGGCGTAGTTAGGGGCATCCGTATAATGTCCACGAACGAGCGCTTTACCTATGATGGAATGTATCGCGTAGTCTTTAGCAATCCATCGGAGCTACATATCTATGATGCACAGACGAACCCTCTCGGTGTACAAAAAGATTACGTTGCCAAGGCACTTGAGTCTAAAAGCCACTTTGAGAGCAAACCGAAGATACTTGAATATAAATACTCCCTCGACGCGCTGATCGAGGATATCGGGAACGGAGACAAGAACCCGAAAGACATTGGCTTGGTTGTAGTCTGGGAAACAGGCGACGATTACCAAGGCAATTACCACGTCACTTCATTACTGGATCCAGACGATCTATGGCAGAGACAGTATCATGGCGTAACCCACGTCATGACAAACTTAACAAGCGGACAAAGAGAGATGGATCTAATCGTCATCAAGGAGCTTATCGAATACCTCAACAATCCTCAGGAAGTAATCCCAAAACAACGTGAAAAGTACGATGCTGGGAAATAGATGGGATGCAATTCAAGTTTCCGACATCATCTTAGGCTGTCCTAGTTGCAGTAAGTTGACTCTGACCACAGTTTTCTTCTAAGCAGCAACTCTCAAGCCACACAAGGCCCGCTTGCCCAGTATCTTCGGCGGGTGTTACGATGGCGCTCCCATGCTGACAGTAGAAGAACAGACGCAGGCCGCACCGCCGGCGGGGACGGGTGCCGAGAAAGAACGGGCCGTCCAGCGAATGTTCTCGTCGATCGCCCGCTACTACGACCTGAACAATTCCCTTCTCAGCCTGGGGCTCCATCACGCATGGAAGCACCAGGCGGTTTCCTTGCTCGATCCCAACGATCGCATTGTCTTGGACGTCGGCGCCGGAACCGCTGATCTCGCGCTGCTGACAGCCGCCCGCCTCGGCGAGAAAGTCCGGATCGTTGCTGCCGACTTGAACAGACCGATGCTGGCGATTGGAGTGGAGAAGGTGCGGAAGGCGGCTCGACAGCAGCAGATCGTCTGCGTCCAGGCCAACGCGGAGCGGCTCTGCGTTCCGGATGCCTCGTTCGACGCCGTGACGACCGGATTTTGCATGCGCAACGTGGGCGATCTCACGACCGCGCTCCGCGAGATTCTCCGCGCCCTCAAGCCTGGTGGCCGCCTCATCTGCCTGGAGTTCTCACGGCCTGTGGCCGGCTGGCTCCGAGGCCTGTACGACTGGTACTCGTTCACGCTGCTGCCGTGGATTGGAACGAAGATGTCGGGAGACCACACCGGCGTGTATGAATACCTGCCGGCCTCGATCCGGGCGTTCCCGGATCAAGAAGGACTCGCCCGCGTGATGCGCGACGTGGGATTCACGAGGGTCGAATACCGCAACCTGAGCGGCGGCATCGTCGCGATCCACATCGCCGTCAAATGAACAGCATTCTCTACATCTTTCTGCCCTGCAAGCAGGTCTATCCGCTCGGCTGCACCTACCTGGCGGAGTACGTCCACCGGCGACATCCGGAAGTCCGCCAGCGCATCCTGGACCTCTCGCAGGTCGCGCCCGGCGAGCGCGCGCGGGCCGTCCGCGAGACCGCCGAGGCCGTGCATCCCGATCTCGTCTGCTTCTCCTGGCGCGACATCCAGATCTTCTCGCCGCACGAGGGGGACGCCTCGCTGGAGCAGGCCTTCACTTTTTATTATTCGAACAATCCCCTCAAGAAACTCGCCGCGTCGATCTCGGGAGTGAAGTCCCTGTACAAGTACTACTCCGGCATCCGGGCCAACCTCACGCATGCCTGGCTGATCCGCAAGACCTGCCCCGACGCGCAGATCATGATCGGCGGCGGGGCCTTCGGGGCCTTCGCCGATCAGCTCATTGAGAAGCTGCCGGATGGGACGATCGGGATTCTCGGCGAAGGCGAGGAAGCCCTTTTGAAAGTCGTCGAGGGCAAGCCGCTCGACGGCGAGCGGTTCATCACCAGACAGAATGGAACGACGATCAAGGGCCTTGGGCAGAGCTACACGGATCTCAGCACCCTGTCCGTGGATCTGCCGTACATCGCGTCCATCTTTCCCCAATACCAGGCCTACGCCCATGACTGCATCGGCGTGCAGAGCAAGCGCGGCTGCCCCTACGACTGCGCCTTCTGCCTCTATCCCTACCTTGAAGGCAAGTCCGTCCGGTACCGCCCGGCCGCGCTGGTCGCGAAAGACATCGCCGAGCACTACCACCAGTGGGGCACGCGCCGGTTCTGGTTCACCGACGCCCAGTTCATCACCGGCAAGGCCGCCTATCCCCAGTGCACCGAGATCATGGAGCGGATCATCGCCGACAAGCTGGAGATCGAATGGTCCGGTTACATCCGCACGTCGCTCATCACCGCCGACTTCGCCAGACTCATGGTCCGGTCGGGCGTCGGCGACCTGGAAGTCGCCATCACCTCCGGCTCACAGGAGGTCCTGAACGGGCTGCACATGGGCTTCATGCTGGACCGCCTGTATGACGGCTGCCGCTACCTGGCCGAAGCCGGATTCAAGGGCAAGATCATCCTCAACTACTCGCTCAACGCACCGGACGAGACGGAAGCGACCCTTCGGGACTCCATTGAGTCCTACAAGAAGGTCGCGGCCATCCTGGGCGAGGCGCGGGTCTTCCCGATGATGTTCTTTCTGGGAATCCAACCCAATACCGACCTTGAGAACAGACTGCTGGCGGAAGGGTACCTGACGTCCGGCTATAACCCGCTGATGCTCACTCCGACCAGCATCCGAAAGCTGCTGTACAATCCTGCCCCACTCAATAAGCTGATCGGCAAGGCCTGCCTGGCCGCCTGGACCCGCAAACAGGGACCGCGCACAGGCAGCCGCGACCCCCGCCCCTGGTCGGGCGCGTTGGCCGGTTCCTCTCCCGCCCTTGACCGGGTTGACGGTACGTACGCTGACCAGAACCTCTTGCGGGGGGTGGAACTGAACTCCGGCAGGGATGTCCTCCTGACCCTGGATGAGATACTCAACTCCCGCAAGTCAGCGGGAAATAAGGTCCATTGACCCATGAAAACTATTGCAATCGCTCAAATTTCGGTGTTAGGATACGCCCTCGCTTCGCCTCATTATTTTGATATAAGCGACGGCCTTCGGATGTTTCGGTAAGGAGACGGTATGTATAAGACAATTTACGTCCCGGTCGATAACTCCGACTACTCCAATATGGCGCTGGACGTCGGCGTCTCCCTGGCCAAGACCTTCGGGGCCAAACTCGTGGGCAGCCACGTGTATGCGGCCAAGATGCACGACAAGCGCTTCAAGCAGATGGAAGCGGGCCTCCCCGAGGAATACCACGACGAGAACGAACTGGAACGACAGCGGCAGATCCACGATTCGCTGATCACCCGCGGCCTCCAGATCATCACCGACTCCTACCTCGACATTGTCGACAAAAAGACCGCCGAGGCGAACATCCCGGTCGAACGGCGATCCCTGGAAGGCCGCAATTTCAAGGTCCTTGTCGAGGACATCAACACCAACGCCTACGATCTCGTCATCATGGGCGCGCTGGGCGTGGGCGCCGTGAAGGACAGCGTCATCGGCGGCGTCACCGAGCGCGTCGTCCGGCGCGTGCGCGCCTCGGACATGCTCATCATCAAGAACACCCATCCCATGAACGGCGGCTCCATCGTGGTCGCGCTGGACGGCAGCCATTACTCCTTCGGCGGGCTCAAAACCGCGCTGGCCCTGGGCAAGGCCCTGAACAAGCCGGTCGAAGCCATCTCGGCCTTCGATCCGTACTTCCATTATGCCGCCTTCCACAGCATCTCCAACGTGCTCAACGAGGAAGCCGGCAAGGTCTTCCGGTTCAAGGAGCAGGAGAAGCTGCACGAGGAGATTATCGACAGCGGCCTGGCCAAGATCTATCAGGCGCACCTCGACATCGCCCGCGAGATCGCCCAGGCCGAAGGCCAGGACATCAAGACGACGCTCCTCGACGGCAAGGCCTTCGAGAAGGTCATCCAGTTCGTCCGCCGGGAAAAGCCCTGGATGCTGATCATGGGCCGTCTCGGCGTCCACAGCGACGAGGACATGGACATCGGCTCGAACACTGAAAACCTCCTCCGCATGGCCGAGTGCCACGTGATGATCTCCAACAAGAAATACGTGCCACCGATCGATCAGCAGGCCGAATACACGATCGCATGGACGGAGGAAGCCCTGCACCGCATGGAGCGGATTCCCGTGTTCGCCCGCGGGGTGGCCAAGACCGCCATCCACCGCTACGCGATCGAGAAGGGCCACACCATCATCAGCAACTCGGTGGTGGACGCGGCCGTCGGACACATCCTCCCCAAAGGCGCCATGGAGGCCATGAAGCAGCTCGGCTCCACGCTCGACGAGCAGGGCATCGACCGCAACAAGATGAAAGCGGACGAAAGCGTGGCCCGCGACATGATCGGCTCCACCCTGTCGGGCATGATGAGCGGCATCGTGGAAGAGAAGCCGGCCGTCAGCCCGGGCACGCAGGCGTACCTCGACCGGATGAAGCAGGACTACTATCTCTGCAACGGCTGCGGCTACACCGCCAAGGGCGACCAGCCGGTCGCGTGCCCGATCTGCAAGGCGACGGGCGACAAGTTCAAGCTTATTGACAAGAGCATGTTCGAGGCGGCCGCCAAAACCGAAGGCATCCTTGAGACCGAGATGGCCTATGACGACGTACCCATGACCTGGACCAAGGACGCCAAGGAGGCGATCCGGGCAGTCCCGGCCGGCTTCCAGCGGCGCCGCGCCAAGGCCAAGATCGAAAAGACGGCCCGCAAGATGGGCATGACCACGATCACCCTCGAGTACGCCAAACCGTTCATCGACGAGGCGGCCAGCGAGGAGTACACGCCGATTTTCGCCAACAAGGGCACCGGCGCGTTTCCGCCCGATGAGAGAAAAGCGGCGCCGGCCGACGCCCAGCCGGCCTCCCGCTTCACCTGGACCACCGACGCCCTGGTCCGCCTGGAGCGCGCGCCGCCCGGCTACATGCGCGATTGCACGAAAGCCCTGATCGAAAAGCACGCCGAGAAGATTGCCGCGACGACCATTACCTGCGAGATCGCGGAGGAAGGGATCGAGCAGGCCAAGGGCTACATGGAAGAAGCCATGAAGACCGGCAACCTCAAGGACCTCATCGAGAGCTTGGTCGGCAACAAGCAGTCGTGAACGAGACTCTCCAGCTCATCAATCCGATTCCCCTGCGGTATGTGGACCGCCCCGGCCTCCTGCCGGAGGGCCGGAAGCCGACGCCGCAGAACGACTGGAAGCCGTACCTCATCGCCCTGAATCTCACCAAGCGCTGCAACCTGCGCTGCTCCCACTGCTACCTCGATGCGACCACGCGGGCGTCCGGCGCAAACGACGAACTGACCACGCAGGAAGTGTTCACGCTCCTGGACCAGATGGCAGTGGTGAACAGGCATTCGATTGTCGTGATCACCGGCGGCGAGCCGCTCACCCGCCCGGACATCCGGGACATCGCGCGGCACGCCGTGCAGTGCGGTTTCATGGTGGTCTTCGGGACGAACGGGATGCTGATCGGCGACCCGCTGGCCAAAGAACTCGCCGAGATCGGCGTGATGGGCATGGGCATCAGCATCGACTCAACCGATCCCGCAAAGCACGATGCGTTTCGCGGTCTTCCCGGCGCATGGGTTCGCGCCATCGAGGGCATCGAGTCGTGCAAGCGGAACGGGCTCCAGTTCCAAATTCACTTCAGCGTCTCCCCGATGAATTACCGGGAACTGCCGGAGATGGTCGCCTTCGCCCACAATCTGGGCGCGCGGGTCCTGAATCTCTTCTTTCTGGTCTGCACCGGCCGGGGCGAAGAAATGACGGACATCACGCCGGAGCAGTATGAAGAAGTGCTGACCTACCTCGTGGACACGCAGAAGCAGTATCCGGACATGCTGGTGCGCGCCCGCTGCGCCCCGCACTTCAAGCGCATCGCCTACGAGCGGGACCCCAACTCCCCGATCACCAAAGCCACTGGTTACATGGGCGGCGGCTGTCTCGCCGGCACAAACTACGCCCGTGTGACGCCGGAGGGGAACCTCACGCCCTGCCCCTACATGCCGCTAAGCGCGGGCAACGTGAAGGAGATCAGTTTCGTGGACCTCTGGGAGCGCTCGGAAGTGTTCGACTCGTTCCGCGAGCCGACCCTCAAGGGCAAATGCGCCGACTGCGAGTACAGCGACATCTGCGGCGGCTGTCGCGCCCGCCCCTACGCGGATCACGGAGACTGGCTGGACGCCGACGAGTGGTGCCTCTACCAGCCGAAGGGTGGGCCCAAGATCAAAGTGCACGAGATCGGCGTGGACGCCGCGCCTGGCACCTTCGAGATTCGCTGGGATGACGAGGCCACAGCCCGGTTCAAGCGCATTCCCTACTTCATGCAGTCGATGGTCAAGAAGAGCGTGGAGGCCAAGGCCCGCGAGCGCGGGCTGTCCGTGATCACGCCCGATTTCATGGAAGAGCTCCGCAAGGCGCGCTTCGGCAACGAAAAACCGGTCTTCAAATTCTGATGGACCGGCTCATCACCGCATTCGTCGATCAGTGGATTCCCATCGTGAACCACTGGCTTCACCTGATGTCGGCCATTCTCTGGATCGGCGGGCTCGGCCTGCTGATGATGGCGGTCGTGCCGGCGCTGCGGAAATCGGTCCCCGGCGAGCTGGTCAAGCCGCTCGCCAACGCCATCTACCGGAAGTACCAGCGGATCATCGGCGCCCTCATGCTGGTGATTCTGGTCACCGGCGGGATCAACATCGCCTACGTCAACAAGCTGATGAAGGCGGCCAACGGCGCGGGATTCACCAACCCCTATTTGATCGCGCTCGGCGTCAAGCTGTTCTTCGTCATGTGCATCATGACGCTGTTCCTCTACAACACCATCTTCCCGCCGGCGCCAGAAGAGAAGGGCGCGGCCGGGGAGGACGACACGGACCCGGAGGGCATTCCCTTCCTCCGCGCGGCCTTCTGGTTCGGCATCTTCATCGTCCTGATGGCCTCGACGCTCAAGCACCTGCACCATTAACAGGGCACGATAATGCGGACCGCTGTCCTCCTGCTCGCTTTCTCGCTCCTGACAGCCTGCAGTGAACCGCACGAGACTCCGGTCTCCCGGGCCGCCAAGCAACCGCCTCTACACATCACGGCCACCGAGGCCAACCTCAAGTACCTCAAAGTGGCCACGGTCCAACGAAGCGCCGCAGGATCCACCATCGCGTTGAACGGGCGGGTCACCTTCGACGAAGATCGCACCGCGCACGTCGGCTCTCCGGTCGAGGGTCGGGTCGTCCAGGTGCTTGCCAAACCGGGTGACAGTGTTCGCAGCGGCCAGTCGCTCCTGGTCATTCAGAGTCCCGGTTTTACGCTGGCGGATGCGTCGGAACAGAAGGCCCGGTCGGCCCTCCACGTCGCGGAAAAGACTGCGGCGCGGGCGCAACGGCTCTTTGCCGAGGGCGCTGCCTCCCAGCGAGAAGTCACCGAGGCGGAGGACGCGTTGGCCCAAGCCCGTGCCGAATACGAACGCACGGCGGCGGACCTGGCGAGCCTGGGCGGACACCGTGAAAAGTCCTCGCCGGAGTTTCACTTGAGGGCGCCGATCAGCGGCGTGGTCGTCAGCCGGACGCCGGCGGCCGCCCTGGGCGCGGAGGTCCAGCCCGGAAGCGGGACCCTGTTCATCGTCGCGGACCTGTCGAAGGTCTGGATTCTCGCGGACCTCCCAGAGCGTGAAATGCAGGGGGTGCGTCCCGGTCTCTCAGTCGAAGTGGAGGCGCAGGCCTATCCCGGCGTCCGGTTTGCCGGGGCCGTCGAATACGTCAGCGAACTGCTGGACCAGTCCACGCGGGCGGCAAAGCTCCGGTGCGTGGTGCCCAACAGCAAGCTCAGGCTGAAACCCGAAATGTTCGTGGACGTTACGCTGCACCGGCCCAGCGCGGATCTTCTTATCCCGACATCCGCCGTGGTGACGAAAGGCGAGAAGTTCTTCGTGTACGTTGAAGACGACAACAAGCAGAGAACCTATACGCCCCGAGAGGTCACGCTGGGACCCGAAATAGGATCGAAAGTCCCCGTGGTAAAGGGCCTGCAGAGCGGCGAACGCATTGTGATTGACGGCGCCATCCTCCTCGACGCAGCACTGCACAAGCTCCTCTGAACGTCCGACAGATGCTCGACCGACTCATAGACCTGGCGGTCCACCGCCGGCTTGCAACACTCCTGTTCACGCTCGGGCTCCTGGCCTATGGGCTCTACGCCTACGTCAACCTGCCCATCGAGGCGTACCCGGACATCACCAACCTCCAGGTCAACATCATCACCCTGTTCCCAGGGCAGGCCGCCGAGGAGGTGGAACGGCAGGTCACCATTCCCATCGAGCGCGGATTGAGCGCCTTGCCCAAGGCGATTGATCTCCGCTCCGTCTCCGTCTTCGGGCTCTCCACCGTCATCGCCACGTTCGACGACGATGTGGACATGTACTTCGCCAGGCAGGTGGTGACCGAGCGGCTTCGCCAAGTGGATCTGCCCGACCGGGTCGTCCCGGTCCTGGGGCCTCAGATCACGCCGTTGGGCGAGGTGTACCAGTTCACGGTCGAAGGGGGAGGAAAATCCCCGGCCGAGCTCAGGACCCTGCTGGACTGGACGGTGGTCCCGTTCTTGAAACAAACTCCGGGCGTGGCCGACGTCGTGCCCTTCGGCGGGTTCAGGAAGGAATACCACATCGAAGT
>JAUSHW010000085.1 GCA_030648395.1 Nitrospirales bacterium
GGAGCACGATGAAGCCAGGGTGCCCGAATCGCGCGGCCTTCTTGAGGAAGGCCTGCGCGGTCTCGATGTAGCGCGAGAAGTCGGTCAGCCGCTCAAGCGTCGTCGCCGTGCCTTGTTCGGAGAAAATCAGGCTCACCCCCGGTGCGATGTGTGCCTTGAACAGCAGAACGATCAGCAGGACGGGCAGGAGCCCTTTGGCAAAGGCGCGTATTTCTTTTCCGAAGAAAGCCCAGCCTCTCACGGGCACCACGACGAGCAGTCTGGCGACGACGACCACGGCAAGAAATAGGAGCCCTTCGTTCTTTGTCCATGCGGCAAACCCGGCCGTCATCCCTGCCAGCACGAGTAGGCCGTCTTTGTGCCCCGCGGCTTTCTCGTGCAGGCTGAAGGCGGCCAGCGTGGCGAGAAAGAAGAAGCTCAAGGGGACATCCGCGTACT
The DNA here is from genome assembly GCA_030648395.1 of Nitrospirales bacterium. Lineage (GTDB taxonomy): Bacteria > Nitrospirota > Nitrospiria > Nitrospirales > NS-4 > SCTG01. Next base: position 439 of record JAUSHW010000085.1, read on the forward strand.
GCGACGCGCCGTGTCGGATCAGGAACGGGGTGCCCAGCAGCACAATCCCAGCCAGCAGGCCCTGACTGGGGCTGCGCAGCAGGCCGAGCGTGGACGAGGCGAGCCCGATCGTTGCAAACGTGAACAGCATCGCGACAAGCGCCGGCACAAACGTCGGGTCATCGCCGAGATAGGTCCACCAACGGGCGATGCTCGCGGGGAGGAGCAGTGGGTAATCCGGTACGTGCGTCGCCAGGAGACTGGTGAAGGAATCGAGCCACTGCTCGTCGCCTCTGGCCAGGAACCTGGCGCGGAGATTCCAGATGGTCAGCGCGTCCACCTCGCCGTGAGGCGCCGCCAGCGACAGGAAGACAAAACGAGTCACGGCGGTGGCCAGCGCGACGCACGCGCAGGTCCAGAGAGTCGGGAGCATCCATCTGGAATTTGAATTCGGCCTGGATGGGAGCGCCGCGTCCGCGACGAGACCGCGTGCTTTATACGCACGCCAGAGAAGACCCATCGCAACGGCGAAGGTTGCCAGTTCGACGATGAGGAGCCCCATACGTGAGGGACCTCCGATGAGCAGCCACAGGAAATACGTGCAGGAGGAAAGGCCCAGCGCCAGCCCTGCCGCCAGGCAGACTTTCAACAACAGATGGGAGCGGAACGGGTGGGGGCCGGGTCCCCAGAGTCCCAGGAGCAGGAGCGAGACGCCCAACGGCAGGAGAATGGCCAGCGCAAAAGACGCGATCATCGGTCGGCGCCTTGCAGCAGCAGGACGCCGTCGCCCAGATTCTTCAGCAGCGCGAGGTTCTTTTCGCGAAGAAACTGCGCAAGGTCGGTGGTCGGCAGCATGATGTTTCCCACGACCAAGGCATGGCGGGGACTGTTCTCCACCAGCACCGGCGCCAGCACGTACCGCACGGTCAAAGATTTTTCGTTGACGGCGAGATCGTTCGGATCACCGTCCGTGACGTAGCCCACCGTGCCGTGGCGGGGCAGCAGCGGCCGCAGCCTGGCAAAGCGCTGTTCGTAGAGCGTGACGTTGTCCGGAACGATCTCCGTGATGCCGGTGAGTTTGTACACGAACTGGTCCGCCGGCTTTGTGAGCTTGACGGTCGGGAAGAGGCTGATCAGAACGAGCAGGGCAACGCCGGCGAGGGCCCGGATGGTCGTGGTCGGCTTACGGATGGGCGCAGGCGGCACGGGCGGTCAAATCGGCAGGACGCGCCACTTAGCAATCGTCCAGAGCATGATCACGCCGTGCCGCCAGGTGATTTTCTTGCCCGACTCGTAGCTCCGCGGGGTGTAGTGGATCGGGACCTCCACAATGCGCGTGCCCTTCCGCATCAATTTGCAGATCAGCTCGTTGTCGAACTCGAAGCCTTTCGCCCGCACGGGCGTTGCGGCGGCCACGGTCCGCCGGAAGGCCTTGTAGCAGCCTTCGTAATCGGTGAAGCGTTGCCTGTAGAGCAGGTTCGTGATGGACGTGATGAGCATGTTGCCGATGTAGTGGGAGATGTACGGCGACCGGCGCTGGCCGAAGAATTTCGGCTTGTAGAGGATGAACCGCGAGCCCATCACCACGTCGCTGCGTCCCTCCACGATTGGCCGGATCACGGCGTGATAGTCGCCCGGGTCGTATTCCAGGTCCGCGTCCTGGATGATCACGATGTCGCCGGTCGCGGACTGAAAGCCGGTCGTGAGCGCCGCGCCCTTGCCGGCGTTCCGCTCGTGCGAGATGTGCCGGATGCCGGGCAGCCCTTTCAGGACCTGTTCCGTGCCGTCCCTGGACCCGTCGTTGACCACGATGATTTCCTTTTCGATGGGTCCGAGGTCCACAGCCTGCACCCGGCGGACGATCGCTTCGATCGTGGCCTCCTCGTTGTATGCGGGGATGACGATGGAGAGTTTCATGAGCGGTAGGCCAGATTAGGAGAGTCCCCGAATTCTGTCAAGCGCGGCGAGCCCGGCTGTGCCATCACAGCATTGGTTTCCTGGCCAGCAGCACGTACCCGTTCCGGCTCAGGATGATTGGATAGGCGGAGGCGGGAGCGGGCAGCTGGGCGCGCAGGCGTTCCTGCGTGAGGATCATGATCTGGCCGGGGCGTTCCAGCAGCGGGCGCAGTTTCTCCTCCTCGCCCTGCTTGATGACCTCGATGCAGGGCTTCGCCGCCGAACAGCGGCGCCTGGCGTAGAATAGCAGGCTGGGCTTCGGGCGGCCGTAGGCCACGAGGGTGTCGGTCGCCTCCAGGTTCAGTCCGGCGATGACGGCCAGCTCCTGGGAAGGCGCGATGAAGTACCGGTTGAACTGCGGCAACGCCACGACGAGGATGAGCAGTACGACGCCGGTCATCACAGCCGACGAAATCCCGAAGCTCAGGCCGGTTCGGCCCGCGGTTAGGGCCGCGTAGCCGAAGAGACCCATCCCGCCGAGGATCAGAAAGCCGATTGCCGTCGGCGCCCAGCCGGGGCCCGCCTGCGCCGCGGCTGGAAACTCCAATGCGATCTGTGCGTTGAAGCGATCGTAGGCCCAGTCCAGTCCGATGAACGCCAGCCCCAGGCAGCTTCCGACGCCGAGCGTGAGCCACAGGGAGACACGCCCCCACTTGCCGCCTTCATCGGACAGGAGCCGGTCCCACGAAGCGGCGACCAGCAGGGCGGCCGCCGGAAAGAGCGGAGCAATATAATGGGGTAGTCGCGTGGACGACAGGGTGAAGAAGGCGAAGACGGCCACGATCCAGACGGCGCAGAGTATTTGCAGGTGACGTTGGGGGGAAGTGGGTGTGGGAGGGGCGTCTGCGGGGCCCCCTTCCACTACAATGGCCCGGCTTCCACGCAGGGCCTGAACCAGCGCGGCCGGGAGAAACCCGCTCCAGGGAAAGAATCCCAGCAGCAGGATCGGAATGTAAAACAGCACGGTGCCCCCGTGCCCGCCGATGATAGAGAAGAAGCGGGTGAGCGTGTCTCCTCGCGCCGAGTCGGCATAGCCCGCTCCGTGGAGCATGAACATGGCCGCGTACCAGGGCGCGGCGATCAGAAGAAACACCGCTGCGCCGGCTAGGGGCCGGCATTCCCGGAGTGTGTCCCGCCAGCGCCTCGTGAGCCAGAGATAGGGGAGGATGGCCAGGAGTGGCACCAGCACGCCGACCGGACCTTTGGTGAGCGTGGCCAGCCCCATGCCCGCGTAGAATCCCCAGTACCAGCGCTTCGCCTTGCCGTCGCCCCACATCGCGAGGAAAAAGCAGAAGATGCTCAGCGTGGTGAAAAACATCATGACCATGTCGGTCAGCACCATCCGACCGATGGCCAGAATCTCAATATTGAGCAGGAGCATGAGGGCGGCCCGGAAGCCGGTTGCCGGCCCGAGGATGCGCGACGCGAAGGCATACTGCATCAGGACGAGCGCAATTCCGAAGAGCGCGGAAGGGAGCCGTGCCGTGAGTTCGCTGACACCGAATGCCAGGTACGAGCCGGAGGTGAGCCAGTAGGTGAAGACCGGCTTGGCGAAGCGGGGCACGCCGTTCAGGGTCGGGGTAACCCAGTCGCCGGACTCGACCATCTCGCGGGCGGCCTCGGCGTTCGAGCCCTCGTCGCGATCTGTCAGGCCGAGCGTGCCCAGCCCCAGGAAGAACAGCAGGGCACAGAGGGCAAGGAGGAGTGTCGGACGGGCGTACGAGCCCATCAACTTTTGGGAAGGTCGGTCGGCGTGGTGGCCGCCGTGCCGTCTGAAGCGGACCGAGTACGGCTGATCAGCACGAGGTTGCGGAGATAGACCAGTGTTCCAACGGCCTGCCCCGTGATGAACACCGGATCCTCGCGGTGGATGGCATAGACGAGCGTGATGAGGCCGCCGACCAGGCTGAGGTACCAGAAGGCGAGCGGGATCATGCTCTCCTGCTCCCGCTCGGAGTGGAACCACTGGACGAGCCACCGGCCGAAGAACAGCCCCTGGCCGCCGAAGCCGACGATGAGCCAGACGGTCTCGGTGCTCATGCCCGGTAGCGGTAGGTCAGGCCCCGCCGCTGCATCCACCAGACCGCGATCAGGTCGCGCAGGCTCTTGAAGAGCCGGTTGCCTATGCCGTACTTCGACTGGCCGTGGGCTCGGGGGAAGTGCGCGACCGGCGTTTCCGTTACCGTGAACCCGTGCATGCGGGCGAGCGCGGGAAAGAAGCGATGCATGCCTTCGAAGAGGGGAATCCGCTCCAGCACCCGGCGGCGGAACACCTTGAGCGAGCAGCCGGTGTCGTGCACGCCGTCCCGTGTGACGGCGACGCGGACGGCGTTGGCGATCCTGGAGGACAGCCGCTTGACGAGATTGTCGTGGCGGTCCTTGCGCCACCCGCAGACGAGGTCATACTGCTGCGCCAGGGGCAGCAGATTCAGAATGTCGTGCGCGTCGTACTGGAGATCGCCGTCCAGCGTGACGATCAGTTCGCCGGCGGCCTGGCGGAAGCCGGCGTCGAACGCCGCGGTCTGCCCGTAGTTGCGGTCAAAGTGGAAGACGCGGACTTCCGGGTAGTCCCGGGCGAGCTGGTCCAGGAGCGGCCCGCTTCCGTCCGTGCTCCCATCGTCCACGTACAGGATCTCAAACGACGGCACCTGCCCGGACAGGGCCTTGAGAATCTGGCCGGTCAGAGGGGAAAGGTTGTCCCGTTCGTTGCAGATCGGAATGACGACCGAGAGATGGGGTCTTGGTGATGGCGGCATGGGGGTATCTAATCAAACGGGCTTGCTATGCGTCAAGACCCTTCGCTAGAATCCGCCGCAGCGTATGAGCATTGTACCCGCGGTTGCCGCCAACGAAGACACGCCTCCCCAGCTCATCGGCGAGTTCAAGCCGATGGACGACTGGCAGGTCCACCTCAACGCGCTGTGTTATGGACTCAGAGGCGGGCGGGCCGGGGACTCCTATCCGACGATGGCGAGCGCCGATTACCGGCTGGCGCATGCCCTGGCCGTGGACTTCCGCGACCACTGGACAAAACAAAAAACCCTCCCGCCGACTCTCATGGTGCATGAATGGGGCTGCGGCAACGGCAATCTCGCAGCCTGTTTCCTCTCGCATCTCAAGACGCTGGACGCCGCCGGCGATCTCTACCGCAAGACGCATTATGTCCTGGTAGACGAACAACGGGAGACCCTCCAGGCCGCGCTGGCGCACCCCGATCTTCACCCGCATCTCGATCGGGTCTCCACCCTCCAGGCGGACGTCCAGGACCTGGGCGGCCTCAAGGACGGCAGCCTGCACTGGATTCTCTGCAACGAGCTGTGGAGCGAACTCCGCACCAAGATTCTGCTCCGTAAGGAGGGAGAGATCATCGAGGAGCGGCTGCAGCCGAACCTCAGCGACGCCAAGTACAAGGAGTTCGACGACTGGTCCGCGTTTGTGCGGGCCTTCGCGGCGCGGGATGTGGCCGCGCTCAGGAACGGCCCATCTTTTCTGGACGAGATCATCTGGGAAAAGGACTACCAGCCCGTTGACTGGAAGCGCGTGCCGTACCGGAAGGCCATTACAGATTTTATGAAGCCGATGGACGATCTGGTCATCGTGCCGGCGAACTTCGGTGCCTTTGCGACGATCAAGGAGGCCCGGCGCCTGCTGGCCTCCGGTGGGGGCTTTACCAGTCTCGACGCCGGCACGCCCGACATGGACGTCCTGACGGATCCCGACAAGCCTTGCTACGGGCTCCACGGCGGGCAGTACACGTTCATCGTGAACTTCGCGCTCTGCGAGACCGTGGCGAAGCAACTGGGCGTCAAGGAGGTGACCGTCGAGCAGCAGCGTGAGTTTGTTTCCCGGACGCTGGGTGTGAACCTGCTTACCGTCATGGACCTGCTGGAGACCTACCCCTCCCCCCGGCAGCTCAAGCCTTGGGAGCAGGACCGGCTGGCCCTGAAGGCCCTGAAAGCTCTGGACGGGTGGTATCGGTCCCCCTACAGCCGGACCCTCGACTATCCCATCCGGCCCGGCACCCCGGAGACTGAGCAGGCTGAACTGGAGACGATCCTCAAGGGGCTCCCTGAGACGGGGGTTCCGGACATGATCGCCTATCTGAGTGAGGAAGAGGTGCTGGGGGCCATCACGGACTTGGAGGCCTTGGGCTTTGAGCGGGCCAGGATTCAGGGGCTGCTGGCGGCCGGCGCCAGACGGGAGATTGAGTACTACCGGTTCTCGTTTACAAGCCCTTAAAAGTGTTCTAAATTCATAGAAATGCGTAAATCCCCTCTAGGAAATTATTTTCTTGATATTGCCAAAATTCTTGTGCTAGCATCGGGGCCGGTTTGAAAAGGGCGTGGAAACCCATGCCTCAAGAGAGAGGGGTATCGCCTGTGTTTGGGTTTGGTTGGATGGAATTGCTGGTGGTGCTTGCGATCGTCCTCGTGGTGTTCGGGGCCGGCAAGCTCCCGCAATTAGGCGAAGGCCTCGGTAAGGCCATTAAAGGGTTCAAGAAATCCGTGCATGAGCCCGAGCCTCAGCTGGAGGCCCAGGCCAGTTCCATGCAGGCCCTCCCGGCATCGGCGGCCGTCTCGATGGCCGCGCCTGTTCCGCAGGAAGC
>JAUSHW010000089.1 GCA_030648395.1 Nitrospirales bacterium
GGAAGAGCCGGGAGGTGAACGAATTCCCTCCCAGGATATCCTCCAGCAGCGCCAGCGCGAAATAGTCGGGGTCGTTCTCCTTGACCGAGAGATGGCCGATGCGCAGATGCGTCTGGGACAGGTCCCGGCGCAGGATGTTCACCGACCGGCCGGCGCCTGGGGATGCGGTCACCGGAGGCAGCGCCGGCAGCGCCACCGTCTGCGGCTTCCAGTCCCCGAACGCCTTGCGCAGGGCGTCCAGCATGGCCGGTTTCTCGAAATCGCCGGTCACGCCGAGGATGAGCGAGTTGGGCGCGAAGAATTGCCGGTGAAAGGCCACGAGGTCGTCCCGCGTGATGCGCGACACGGTGTCGGTGGTGCTTTCGCGGCCGAGCGGATGGTCGGCGCCGAAGAGCAGCTTCCTGAACTCGCGCGCGGCGATTCCGCCCGGACTGTCCGGCCGGCGGCGGATGGCATCCAGGGCCTGGCGTTTGGCCTGCTCCACTTTCGCCGACTCAAATGCGGGCGTGCGGAGCATGTCGGCGAAGATGGCGAGCCCCTGCGGCAGGTCCTTCTTCAGAAGGTCCAGCGACGCCGCGCCGCTCTCGCCGCCGATCCCCATCGAGATGTGCGCGGCCAGGAACTCCAGCTCCTCATCCACCTGGTCGCCGGTCAGACGGGCCGTCCCGCCCGTGCGCATCACGATTCCGGTGAGTCCCGCCAATCCCACCTTGTCGGCCGGCTCGTAGATGGAGCCGGTGCGGATCATGGCCGAGACGCTCACGAGCGGCAGCTCCCGGTCCGGCAGCAGGTACACGATCAGGCCGTTCTCCAGGACGACGCGCTCGACCTCCGGCACGGTGATCGTCACCGGCTCGAACTTCATCGTGCGGGGATCGCCGAGGGGGGCGGGTGGGGCGGCGGTCTGGGCGAACGCCGGAGGTGCCGTCAGGAGGGCAAGGAGGACGAAGCCTGTTGCGAACAGCGTCGCGGCACGGTTCATGGCTTGCTCTCCGTTTCCTGCTTTGCCGGCTTGACGAGCGTCGCCACGACGCGGTTGCTCTTCGTGAAGTACTGGGCGGCCACGCGCCGGATGTCCTCGGGGTTCACTTTGGCGATGCGGTCGCGCCGCTTGAAGGTCTCCCGCCAGTCGCCGTTGATCGCCTGGAAGTAGCCAAGGCGCGACGCCATCCCGCTGTTGGAGCGGAGCGAGCGCACCTGTGCCGCGTCGATCTGGTTGAGGATTTTCTCCAGCTCGCGCGGGGTGACCGGCTCTTTCTTGAGACGGTCCAGTTCCTCATACACCGCCTGCTCAACCTCGGCGGCGGTATGGGGCGCGCGGGGCGTGGCGCCGATCACGAAGAGATTGGGGTACAGCGCACCCGGATAGTCGGAGAACGCCGAGACGCTGGTGGCAAGCTGTTTTTCCTGGACCAGGCGCTTGTACAGGCGGGATGTGCGCCCATCCGAGAGCAGCGACTCGATCACGTCGAAGATCTCGTCGTCCGAATGGCCGGCGCCGGGCTTGTGGAAGCCGATGAGGATCTGGGGCTCGGCGACGTATTCGACCTCCACGCGGCGCTCGCCCGCATGGGGGGGCTCCGTGGTGAGCACCGGCGGGGAGGGCGGACGCGCCGGGATCCGGCCGAACGTCTGTTCCACGAGGGCGAGCACGTCTTTCTGATTGATGTCGCCCACAATGGTCAGCACGGCATTGGCGGGCCCGTAGTAGGTCTGGAAGAACGCCTCGGTCCGGGCCTTGCTGAGCCCGTCCAGGTCGGACGGCCAGCCGATCACCGGCAATCCATAGGGGTGCGCCTGGAACGCTGCTGCCGAGAACGCCTCGTGCAGCCGCCCGCTCGGCGAGTTGTCCGTCCGCTGGCGGCGCTCTTCAAGCACGACGTTCTTCTCTTTGTAGAACTCGCGGAGCACGCCGTTGGCCATGCGATCCGATTCCACGGCGGCCCACAAGGGGAGCCGGTTGGAGGGAAAGCTGAGGAAGTAGCGCGTCAGGTCCTTGCCGGTCGTGGCGTTGAGGCCCACGCCGCCATGCCGCTGGTAGAGCGTGGCCAGCTCGGCGGGCACCACGAAGCTGTCCGCCTTCGCTTCGGTTTCCGTGAACTGCTTGCGCAGGGCCGCCAAACGCGTCTGGTCGGCCGCGGCCCCCCGGGCCTTCTCGGCCGTGATGGCCTCCGCGAGGCGGTCCAGCTCCTCGAGGACCGGCTGTTCCTTTTGGGCGTCCGTGACGCCGATTGTGCGGCTCCCCTTGAAGGCCATGTGCTCGTACAGGTGCGCGACGCCCGTGATGCCGTTGTGCTCGTGGACGCCGCCGACCTTGTAGGTGAGGTTGACCGCGACGATCGGGGCCTGATGGCGCTCCATCAGGAGGAGGGTGAGCCCGTTCGCCAGCCGGTGCTCGACGACCCGCTCTTCCAATCCCAGCGCATTCGCGCTACGGGTGGCCACCGCGGCCGCGCCGGTGAGAAACACCAGGCCGATCACAGCGATGAGGAGCCGCCGCGCCGTCACGTGAACAGCCCGATGAGATCTTCCGGCTGCTCGATGAACCAGTCCGGGTTGCAGGCGGCCATCTTCTCGCGGTTGCCCATGCCGTAGCCGACGGCGCAGACCTTGATGCCGGCGTTATGGCCGCCGTTGATGTCGTTCGTGCTGTCGCCGATCAGGACTGCCCGGTCCTGGGCGACCTTCAGCTCGTCCAGGATCTTCAGGAGCATGCCGGGCTCCGGCTTCAGGCCGTACCCGTTGTCCCCGCCGACGATGTATGTGAAGTGGTGGGCCCCCAGGCCGTCCAGAATGCGCGTCGTGTACTCCAGCGACTTGTTCGTGGCGACGGCCTTGTGCTTGGCCGCGTAGTGCACCAGGACGTGGTCGATGCCCGGATAGAATTGCGTGCGATCGAGGCAGTGGGCCAGGTAGTGGCCGCGGAAGACCCGCAAGGCGTCCTCGTAGCGCGACTGGTTCTCCTCGCCGACGGACAGGCGGAGCAGGTGCTTGATGCCGTCGCCGACGAAGCTGAAGATCTCCTCCTGCTCGCGGACGGGCAGGCCCAGGTCGCGCAGCGTGAGATTCACCGCCGTGGCGATGTCCCATTTGGATTCGATCAGCGTGCCGTCAAGGTCGAAAATGAGCAGATCAATTTTGTGCATGACGTGCAGTATACCAAATTAGAGGCGTTCGATGAGAAGTCCTACGATGGCGGCCAGGCCCCCGGCGACGGCGAGGGTGTAGCCGATGCCACCCAGCACGAACCAGACCCGGATGCGGCGCTGTTCCTCGGGCGTGAGCTGATCGTGGTGGCGGGTCGGATGGATCCACCAGCGGGAAGGCAAAGGGCCGCGCTCGATCAGGATGCGGCGCAGCACCACGTGGTACCAGAAGCCGGCAGGCACGCCTTCCACCAGCCCGACCACCAGCAGGATCAGCCCGATGTTGTGAAACAGGT
>JAUSHW010000099.1 GCA_030648395.1 Nitrospirales bacterium
CGTCTGGGGGCCGGCGTGGCGGTGCAAGGCAACCTGGACCCCGTCGTGCTCTTCGCGCCCGTGCACGAGATCGAACGGCGCGTGGAGTCGATCCTCAAGCAGGCAGGAGACGCCCCGGGCTTCATCTTCAACCTCGGGCACGGCATTCTCCCCAATACCCCCGTGGAGCACGTCCAGGCGGCCGTGGATTTCGTGCACAAACTCAGCGCGCGTTGAGCGCTCGCCTTCCCATGTCCGACCCGATCAGCCAGCCGGAACCCATCGGGGTCCTGTTGATGGCCTTGGGCGGCCCGGACTCGTTGGAGTCGGTGGAGCCGTTTCTCAAAGATGTCCGGGGCGGCCGGCCGACTCCCCCGGAGCTGATTCACGAGATCACGGAGCGGTACCGGGTGACCGGGGGGAAGTCTCCGGTTCTGGCGATCATGACTGATCTCGTCGCGCGTCTTGAAGCGCGTCTCAATGCGGCCGGCCCGCCCTGTTTCAGGGTGTATGTCGGGTTCCGGCACTGGCATCCGTACATCCGGGAAACCTATCAGGAAATCGTCAAGGCCGGCGTCCGGCGGCTGGTCGGCCTGTGCATGGCGCCCCAGAATTCGCAACTGAGCGTCGGCGCCTACGTCAGGAAAGTCGAGGAGGCCCAGGCGGAATCGGGCGCGTCCATTCGCTTTACGTATGTCCCGAGCTGGAACACCCATCCGTCCCTGATCCAGGGCATTGTCGCGAACATTCGCGAGGCACTGGGAAAATTTCCGGCGGACGCGCGCGACCGCGTGGCGATCATCTTCACGGCCCACAGTCTTCCCGAGCGGATCCTCAAGGACGGGGATTCCTATCCCGGCCAGGTACGGGAAACGGTCGAGGCCGTGCGGTCCGCGCTCGGCCCGCTGCCGCCCGCCGGCACCTGGCGGTTCGCCTACCAGAGCCAGGGACGGACGGGAGACACGTGGCTGGGGCCGACGGTCGAAGAGACGCTCGACGAGCTGCACGGAGCGGGCTTTCGCCACGTGCTCGTGGCGCCGATCGGATTCGTGTCGGACCATCTCGAAGTCCTCTACGACATCGACATCGACTTCAGGAAGCGGGCGAGCGACAAGGGCATGCAACTGGAACGCATCGCGATGCTGAACGCCACTGCGCCGTTCGTCGAGACGTTGAGGGACATTGTGACCGCGCACCTCACGGAGACCGGCCGCTGACCGGCCCGCGCACAGTGGTCGTCGTCGGCGGCGGGATTGCCGGCCTGAGCGCGGCCTACGCCTTGTCCCAGCCCGACGGTCCGCCCGTCGCCTGCACGCTGGTGGAGGCGGATTCCCGCCTTGGCGGCAAGATTCTCACCGAACAGACCGACGGGTTCGTCATCGAAGGCGGGCCCGACTCGTTTCTGTCCCAGAAGCCGTGGGGGATTGAGCTGTGCCGGAAGCTTGGCCTCGAGGACCGGCTGATCGGCACGAGTCAAAAGCACCGCAAGACCTTCGTCTATTCGAAGGGGCGCCTGCACGAGCTGCCGGAAGGGCTCGCCCTGGGCTTCCCCACAAGGCTGGGCCCGTTTTTGAGGAGCGGCCTGCTGTCCTGGCCGGGCAAGCTTCGGTTGGGCGCGGAGATCTTCGTGCCGCGCCGGCGTGAGGAAAGCGATGAATCGATGGGCGGTTTTTTCCGCCGCCGCCTGGGGCGGGAAGCCCTGGAGCGGATCATTGAGCCGTTGATGACTGGCATCTATGCGGGCGACGCAGAGCAACTGTCCATCCGGGCGACCTTCCCCCGGTTTCCCGACATGGAGCGGGAGCACGGGAGCCTTGTCCGTTCGATGCTGGGCGCGCGGATGCGACGGCCGGCGTCCGGGACGGGGGAGTGCGCGCGCTGGACGCCGTTCGTGACGCTCCAGGGCGGGCTCTCGGAGCTGGTCCAGGCTCTGACCGGCCGGCTGTCGGCGGTGAAGGTCCGCCTGGGGCGCCGGGTGACGGCGGTGAGGAGTTGCGGGGCGGCCCAGGGCTATGAGGTGCTGGTCGAGGGGGAAGCGCCCCTGAAGGCGGATGCGGTGGTGCTGGCGACGCCGGCGTTCGGCGCCGCCGGGCTGCTTGAGCCGCTCGACGCCACGGTGGCCGGCATGCTGGGGGCCATTCCCTATGCGTCCACCGCGACGGTCACGCTGGGCTTTCGCCGTGCAGGATTCAGCCATGACCTCGACGGCTACGGGTTCGTGATTCCGCGGATCGAAGGCCGCGCCCTGCTGGCGTCGACGTGGTCGTCGTCGAAGTGGGGCCATCGGGCGCCGGACGGCTCGGTGCTGATCCGCGCCTACCTCGGCGGGGCTGGCCGTGAAGCCGTGCTGGAACGGTCCGACCAGGAATTGGTGGAACTGGCGCGCGCCGACCTGCGTCACATCATGGGCGTGACAGAGGAGCCGGTCATGGCGCGCGTGTTTCGGTGGCCCCGTGCGATGCCGCAGTATCTCGTGGGCCACCTGGATCGGCTGGCCGCCATCGAGGAACGGCTCGCGCGGCTGCCCGGCGTTTTTGTTGCGGGAGCGGCATACCGGGGCGTGGGGATTCCTGACTGCATCCGGGACGGCCTGGGCTCGGCGGAACGGGTGCGCGCGTATTTTGACAAAGGCTCGTCCCGCTCCTTATAGTAAGCCCGCGCATGGCTGACAAGACCCCGCAAGATCCTCCCCAATACGTGTATGACGTCACGCTTTCGACGGGTCCCTTCCGGGAACCCAATGCCGAGGCGCTCTCCTACGACTTCCACGTCAATCGCAAGGGATGGCTGATCCCGCGGGTCATGCGGGTCTTCGTCGACCTCAAGGGCGAGCTGGAACTTTTTGAGCAGGCGATCCTGGGCGTGTCGGGAGGCTCACCCGGCCAGCAGCTCAAGCGCACCCATATGCTGACACGAAAAATCGCCGATCAAAAGGTGAAGATTGTGCTGGAGGAGGGCCGTATCGAAAAGGCCTCCGAAGTCCTGGTCAAGGGATTCACGGAAAACGACAGCTATCTGTTCCCGAAACTGGAGGAGTGGATGCGGGCCGTCAAGGACCAGGTCCGGGAAGAGATCAAAGTCCAGACCGGAGTGTAGGGAAGCCGCTAGTATCCGCCGCCCATCCCCCCCCGCTGGCCGAACCCTCCGGGGGCCTTTTCCGCTGCCGTCTCTTTTTTCTTCCGTTCCTTTTGCGGTTCGCCGTAAGGCCGGAGCGCGGGAGAGTCCCAGATCACCGGGTTGCCGGGCGCGAGGTTGGCGGCTTCCATGAAGTGCTTGCGCGCCTCATCCTTCTCGCCCATGTATATCAGGGTGAGGCCGAGGTTGTAATGGGCCTCCGCGCATGTGGGGCCTTCCTCCACCGCGATCAGAAACTCTTCCCTGGCCGGTTCGAGCCGCCGATCCTTATAGTGGGCGACCCCTGCCAGGTTATGTTGGGTGACGGACAGCGGCTGGCAGTTGTTGGCCGCCAGCGTCGGTCTCAGTGGGGATGGCGGGTTGAGGAAGGCGCACCCCGATACGGCGAGGATGGCAAGAAGACAGCGCAGGCTGAAGCTCATACGGTATGATGATATCCGCAAACGGCGAGGCATTCAAGAGCGGAGAAGGACCAGGCCGACCTGGATGGCCAGCATGAGCCGCTCCGGATCGACAGGCTTTCCCAGGATATCGATGGAGCCCAGGCTCAGCGCCTCTTTCAGCAGTTTCTCATCGTCTCCGGCGGTCATGATGATGATCCCGCCGGTGTAATTCTTCTCGTGCATTTTCCGCAGCACGTCCAGGCCTTTCATGCCTGAAAGGTCCATGTCCAGCACGATGAGCGGCGGTCTCTCCTTCTCCAGCATGCTCAAAAGCGTCGGCCCGTCCTTGGCTGCCCGGATGACAATGCCGTGCTGGCCCAAAACCCGCACGAAGGTATTGCGTACGTCCGTGTTCCCCTCCACCAGAAACACGGCGTCCGTCTCCGGAATGCCGGGCTGGGTGGTCTTCCCGGCCGCAGGGGCCTGCTCCGGCGGCTTGAGTCCGCGATTCATGGACGCGACGATGGCATCGAGCGAGATGGCCTTGCTGAGAAAATCAGTCGCCCCCAGTCGCCGGGCCTGTTGCTCCAGATCATCGGTGCCCAAGGCTGTCAGGATCATGACGGCGGCCTTCTGGTCGATCTCGCGGATTTGCCGCAGCGTCTCGATCCCGTTCATTTCGGGCATGTGGAGATCCAGCATCGTGAAGTGCGGACGGTTCTGCTGGAACTGCTCGATGGCCTCTTTCCCGCTGTAGGCCGTGAAGACCTCATGCCCGTGGCTCTTCATCAGTGCCTTGAGCAAGTCGCAGAAGACCCGTTCATCATCGACAATCAGGATTTTCGACATGATCCGGCTCCGTATGTCCTCTCAGAAGCATACCACGCTGGAAGATACAGAAAGGGAACGCATCGGGCCAGGGTGGGTTATGGTGGCGGTGGAGGGTATCGAACCCCCGACCCGCGGCTTATGAGTCCGCTGCTCTACCAACTGAGCTACACCGCCACTCCGAGCTTGCTGGGCCGGCATTTCGATCAAACATGCCGGATATCCAATACCACGAGTGATCTTCACTTCGATCACCTGCGCCCGGATATTCAATACCTCAAGTGATCTTCAAATATCAATGAAACCTTACCCGACGAGCGGCTCTTTTATATCGTGCAGTTGACGCACGACCGTGGCCTCAATGCGGTTGGTGATGGTCGTCCGGCCGGCCTTGCGGGATTTAATAAAGACCCCGTGCACCATGACGGCGTCCCCGTTGGACAGTTCCGGCTTCCCCTGCATGATGACGGTCACGCTCCCTTGCCGGTCTTTCAACACGAAGGTGTAAAAGGGCCGGTTGCGGGGGCCGATTTGCGTCGCCACGTCGGCGGCTTCGCCGACGACCGACACCGGCTGCTGGTGGTACTGTTCGCCGTGTTCCAGGAGTTCCGTGATGGACAGGGACGCTCCGGCGGCAGGCGCGGCCAGCAGGCCGGCAAGTCCTCCCGCGAGAATCAGGCGGCCGAGCATGCGAGCGCGCGAGGCGCGCAGTGGACGGCGCCTACCACCACGTCTGGGAACCTCTCCCCCCCGTTTCACCCGCATCATCGCCGAGCCAGGGGCGCAACCGTTCCTCCAGCGCGATTCCAGTCTCTTCCGGGGCGTCCTTGGGTTTTGCCAGAACCTCCGCGGGAGTCTCCTTACGGGGCATTGCCGTACGGGTCTTGACCTGGGCCAGCACCACATCGGCCTGACGGTCCAGCAACCCGGACTTCTGCTGGGCGGTCCGTAGCGTCGTCACGCAGTTGGGGCACTGCAGGGTCTGCGCCCAGATCTTCACTTCCTCGTCTTCGCCCAGTCCGTACGTCGCCAGGTCGCGGAGTTTCACAGTCAGGGATTTCATCTCGCCGCCGGGATGAGAGCAGGGTTTGGACGCCACCGGGGCCATGAGCTCGGCGGCGAGCGCCTGAACGGTGAGCGACCACAGGTCGCCGCACAGATCCACGGGTTTGCTGCTGAAGCCTTCGTTCAAGCTGCCGCCTGACAGCTTGGGCCCAATGCCGGCGTTGACCGCCGCGGTCATGCTGGCCTGGTCGGGGCTGGCATGCAGGGCGGTTGCCAGCGCGCTGAGATACGCCTGGATGGATTTGACCCTCCGGTTCCTGATCGGGCCCACTGCAAGGCCCCAGACCTCGGCCAGAAACTCATCCGACAGGGAGGTGAGCAGGACCGCCTGGCGTTCCACCCTGGCCTGGTCGAGCCGCTTTTTGAAGCGGTCGCGGCGCCGCAGGTGGGCCTGGTACTCCAGGCTCAGTCGTTCCCGGCGGTAGTCCTCATCCTCCACCTCCTGCTTGTCCGCGCGGGCCGCCAGTTTTTTCAATGCGTAGGTGAGAGGAGCGAGCCTGGCCTGGGCGCGAAGATCGTCCAGCGATTCCTGGCCCATCTCGCATTCGGTGGCAAGCAATTGCTCCATCGAATCCAACTCCGGTTGCAACCCGGCCAGGTAGTCCTGAAAGAAGGCGGCCAGAAGATTGAGCCGACCAAGGTTTTCACGCAACTGGCTCTGGTAGAGCAGGGCCCTGTTCCCGACCGAGTCGATCCAGTCTTTGGGCACCCCGTTGATCTTTTCCCTGCGGATGGCCGTATTGCCACCGAAGGCCGTTGCGATGTTGCCGCCGGATCGCATGGCCGGCTCGGTCCGCTCCCGCGCCATGAAGAAAATATCGTCGGAACTTGGAGTCATGAACGGCAGCAGCAGGAGACGGATCATGATCCGCTGGACGGGTTGGAGCGACGCGATGACGGCTTCGATCTGTTCCCGTGTGAGGGTTGGGCTCGGAGGGGCCGTGATGGAAGCCGTCGGGCTCACGAAGACGCCTGTTTTTCCAGTTCCTGGGCGATGAACGTGGACACGTCGTCGATGGAACCGTTTGCGTAGATGGAGCTGGGAACCTCCACACAGACCAGCTTGTCGGGATTCACTCCCTGGTCCTTGGCGTAGTCGGGCGTCACGTAGAATTTAAACGTGCCGTCGGGACGACTCAGGACATACAGTGGTGTGGTTTCCATGCTTCGACCTCGTTGCTGCAACTATTGGATAACACAGGCCTTCGCGCACTGTCAATAAAGCGCGCGGTTTCAGGCGGCCAATCGCTTACAGCGCGATCGTTTCAATCAGCCGGATGTCTTCAGGGGAGAGTGCGAGCTGTTCTGACTGGAGGTCTTCTTTCATATGTTGCGGGTTCGTGGTGCCGGTCAGCGGGAGCATCCCGATCTGCATGGCGAACCGAAAGATGACCTGCGCGATGCCGGCCCCCAATCGGACGGCGATGGCCCGAATGGCGGGATCGGCGAGGACCGCTCCATTGGCGGTCAACAGCGAAAAGCCCTGATAGATGATGCCGTGTGTCCGGCAAATCTCCCGCACTGCTTTGTCCCATCCGAGCACGGCATAACACCGGTTTTGCACCACCATGGGTTTATGCTTTGCCTGTTCGCACAGCTTTGTGAGTTGCTCGGCCGTGACATTGCTGATGCCGATCATCTTGGCTTTCCCTGATTCATAGAGCCCTTCCATGGCCGCCCACACTTCCCAATCCGCGTTCCCCAGGCCCTGCCGCTGATAGGGTCCGTGCACGACATAGGAGTCCACATACTCGGTGTGGAGGTGGGCCAGCGAGCTGTTAAAGGACTGCCTGACTTGGGTGGCGGGATCGGCCGACGCATCGTAGGGGGTGCGATGGTCCTGGCCTCCGACCGACGTAAACTTGGTTTGGAGAAACAGGCGGTCCCGCGTGATCCCCTGCTTCGCGAGCGCCAGCAGGGCGTCACCCACCAGGGCCTCCTGGTAATGGATCAGCTGATTGGCCGTGTCGATGGCCGTGAAGCCTGCCGCCACGGCTGATTGCACCAGGTGCGACGTGGCCTCTTTCTTCCAGGCCGTGCCATACATAAAAGACGGAAGCGGAACGTGGTTGTAGGCGGTCAGGGGCATGGTGTGGCCTCCAAGCCCAATGGCTTACCCGGTTTCCGTGCTCCCTGTCCAGTTGCCTTTTCTTCCGTGTGGGCTCACACATATGATTTGCCGTGCGGCGCAGGGTACAATACATTTTTAATCCGGCCGCCCATCCCGCATGTCCATACAGTGGTGTCCCGCTCACATGCATTCGGCGCGCAAAGAAGCGGCCAAGACGATGGAGGTGATAGATGTCATCGTCGAGGTGCTGGATGCGCGCGCG
>JAUSHW010000102.1 GCA_030648395.1 Nitrospirales bacterium
CCTGCCGCTGCGGCCGAGAAACACGCGACGGCGGAACCGGTTTTGGATCTCACCACGCTTGTTCGCGAAGCGGCAGAGAACAATCCTGAGATCAAGGCGGCCAGGCAGCGGTGGGAGGCGTCGAGGGCGGTCGTGCCGCAGATGGGCACGCTGCCGGATCCGAAGGCGCAGGTCGGCTATCAGCGAATGCCGATGCTGGAGCCGCTGGAAGGCCCCATGTACGGGATCGGACAGGAGATTCCTTTTCCCGGCAAGCTCCAACTGCGGGAAGACATGGCGAGCCGCGAAGCGGAGCGGATGGAGGCGGACTTCGCCGCCGTCCGCTTTCGCGTGATCGCGCGGCTGAAGGAAGCCTATTTCGATCTGCATTTCGTCCACGAAAGCATTGATGTCGTGGAGCGCAACAAGCTGCTGCTCATGCAGTTCGAGAAGACGGCCACGGCGCGCTACGCGGTAGGCAAGGCGGTCCAGCAGGATGTCTTCCGGGCTCAGGTGGAGATCTCCCGCGTGCTGGAGCGTCTCGCGATTCTTGAGCAGCGCAAAGAGAGCCTGCACGCCGATGTCAACCGTATCTTGAACCGTCCGCCCTCGAATCCGCTCGGCGCGCCTCACGAGGTTCCGGTTACCCCGTTGACGCGCAGCCTCGCGGAAATCAATACGCTCCTCGAGACGTCGTCGCCGCTGCTTCGCGCGTCCGCCAAGGGCGTGGAGCGGGGCGAGCAGGCCGTCGCGCTGGCACGGCGCGAGTACTACCCGGACTTCGATCTGAGCGTGCTCGGGCTCCGCAACGACCGCATCAACGACAACGGGTATCAGCTTATGTTGGGCGTCAAGATCCCTCTGTACTTCGCGACGAAGCAGCGGGAAGGCGTGCGCGAGGCCCGGGCTCTTCGCGAGAGCGCCGCCCAGGATCTGCAAACGGTCAGGCAAATGCTGCTCTTCCAGGCTAAGGACAATGTCGTCCAGGCCCAGCGTGCGGAGCGGCTGATCAAGCTCCTGCGCGATGCCATTATCCCTCAGGCCGGCCTGGCGCTGGAGTCGGCGCTGGCAGGGTACGCGGTCGGCAAGGTGGATTTTCTGACCCTCTTGAACGGTCTCCTTACGCTGCAAGAGAGCGAACTGGAGCTGCACGGCGAAATGGTCGCCCATGAGAAGGCGCTGGCCCGGCTGGAAGAACTGGTGGGAGGATCGTTCCAATGACCGCCCGTATGCGGCACGGTCTTCTTGCCGTCGGGGTGCTGATCGCGGTCGCGGCCGCGGTGCTCACGTATCTCGGACGCATCGGTCCGGAAAAGACCACGCCAATGCTCATGCCTATGCCAAGCGCCACGCCGGGGCGAGAGCGCGCCCCAACTGACCACACGGCATCCGTTCCGGAGAGTGGAACGCCTGCTTCTCCACCATCGGCCATGAGCCCAGGCCAGAATACGATCACCATCAGTCCCGAGCGTCTCCAAACGATCGGCGTCAAGTTCGAGCTCGTGAAGCCTCGGTCGCTGGAGAAGATCATCCGGACGGTCGGCCGCGTCGAGATAGACGAACGCCGACTGGCGCACGTCAACATCAAGCTGGAAGGATGGATCGACAAGCTCCTCGTCAACTCGACCGGGGAGCGGGTCAAGCAGGGGCAAATCCTCTTCACGATCTACAGCCCGGAACTCGTGGCCACGCAGGAGGAGTACCTGCTCGCCTTGAAAGGGAGGAAGACGCTGGGCGGCAGCGAGTTTCCGGAAGTGGCTCAAGGCGCGGCCTCCTTGCTGGAAATGACGCGGCGGCGCCTACAGCTCTGGGACATCACGGAGGACCACATCCAGGATCTGGAACGTACCGGCACGGTCCTCAAGACCTTGCCGATCCACTCGCCGGGGACCGGGACGGTCATCAAGAAGGTCGCGGTGGCCGGGATGCGCGTAAATCCCGGTGACGAGCTGTATACAATCGCCGATCTCTCACGCATCTGGGTCCAGGCCGACATCTACGAGTACGAATTACCCTCCATCAAGCCAGGCCAGACGGCCAAGGTCACGCTCTCCTACGATCCCCGGACCGTGCTTACGGCGCGGGTCGGCTTCATCTATCCCACGCTCGATCCACAGACCAGGACCGCCAAGGTGCGGTTAGAGCTGGAGAACCCGGGCGAGAGGCTCAAGCCGGACATGTACGCCAACGTGGAGCTGAAGATCCCGCTCGGAACGAGGCTGGCCATTCCGAGAGACGCGATTCTCGAATCGGGAGAGCGGCAGGTGATCTTCATTCACCACGGCGGCGGCAAGCTGGAATGGCGGAACGTGAAGCTCGGTGTCCAGGCCGGCGACTGGGTGGAGGTGGTGGAGGGGCTCAAGGAAGGGGATCACATCGTGACGTCGGCGAACTTCCTGATTGACTCCGAAAGCCAGTTGAAAGCCGCGGTGAGCGGCATGCAGGGAATGAAACACTGATGGTCGGACGGATCATCGAATTCTCCGCCCGGAACCGGTTCATCGTGTTCCTGCTGGTCTTCGGCCTGGCCACGGCCGGCCTGTGGGCCATGAAGAACACGCCCGTGGATGCTATCCCGGACCTTTCCGATACACAGGTGATCATCTACACCACCTGGATGGGCCGCTCGCCGGACCTCGTCGAGGATCAGATCACCTATCCGATTGTCACTGCGCTCCTGTCCGCGCCGAAGGTCACCGTCGTCCGGGGCTTTTCGGACTTCGGCTACTCCTATGTGTACGTCCTGTTCAAGGACAACACCGACATCTATTGGGCCAGAAGCCGCGTTCTGGAGTACATGAATCAGCTTGCCGGGAAGCTCCCGGAGGGCGTCACGCCGCAGCTCGGTCCGGATGCCACGGCCGTCGGGTGGGTGTTTCAGTACGCGCTGGTGGACGAGACCGGCCAGCAGGACCTCGCCGCGTTGCGCTCGTTCCAGGACTGGTATCTCCGCTACTGGCTGCGGAGCGTCGAGGGCGTGGCGGAGGTGGCAAGCGTCGGCGGCTTTGTCCGCCAATATCAAGTGAACCTGGACCCCACGAAGGTCCTCGCCTACAAGCTGTCGCTTCCCCAGATCATCGAGAAGATCCGCATGAGCAATAACGATGTCGGCGGGCGGGTCATGGAAATCTCCGGCATCGAATACATGATCCGGGGCCGCGGCTACATCAAGTCGGTCGCCGATATCGAGAAGGTTGCAGTTGGAGTCAACCCGAACGGGACGCCGATCCTGTTGCGGGATGTCGCGACGGTGCGGCTGGGGCCGGACATGCGCCGGGGGCTGGTGGAACTGGACGGGCAGGGCGAAGTGGTGGGTGGGATCGTCATCATGCGCTTCGGCGAGAACGCGTTGACGGTCATCGAGCGGATCAAGGCCAAGCTCAAGGAACTGGAGCCCACCATGCCGAAGGGCGTCAAGGTCGTGACGACGTACGACCGCAGCGATCTGATCAGGGAGTCCATCGCCACCGCCAAGGAGAACCTGTCTGAGGAACTGATCGTCGTCAGTGTGCTGATTGTTGGGTTTCTCCTCCACATCCGGTCCGCCCTCCTGCCGATCATCACGCTGCCGCTGGCGGTCCTGCTCGCCTTCATTCCCATGTACTTCATGGGCATCGGCATGAACATCATGTCCATCGGCGGCATCATCGTCGCGATCGGAGACATGGTGGACGGGGCCATCATCATGGTGGACAACGCCCACCACCGCCTGGAGGAGTGGGAACGCGAGGGACGCATCAAAGACCGAACGCAGGTGCTGATTGACTCGGCCAAGGAAGTCGGCCCGGCGATCTTCGCCTCGCTGCTGGTCATCGCCATCGCCTTTATGCCGGTCTTCACGCTTGAGGCGCAGGAAGGCCGTCTGTTCAAGCCGCTGGCCTGGACGAAGAACCTTGCGATCGCCATGAGCGCGGTCCTGGCGATCACGCTGATCCCGGCGCTGCTGGCGATCTGCATCCGGGGGAAGATCATCTCCGAGCAGCGGCATCCGGTCAGCCTGGGCATGCAGAAGGTGTACGCGCCGGTCTTGCGCGCGGCACTCCGGTTTCGGTGGGCCGTCGTGATTCTCGCCGTGGGGCTGAGCCTGACCGTCATCCCCGCTTTCGATCGCATGGGGTCCGAGTTCATGCCGCCGCTCTACGAGGGGACCATCCTGTATATGCCCACGACGCTGCCCGGAATCTCAGTCACCGAGGCATCGAAGCTGCTGCAGCAGATGGATCGCAAGCTGAAGACATTCCCCGAGGTGGAGCGGGTGTTCGGTAAGGCCGGCCGGGCCGAGACCTCCACCGATCCGGCGCCGTTCAGCATGATGGAAGTCGTGGTGGATCTGAAGCCCAAGGAGCAGTGGAGACCGGGGCTGACCTATGAGGGCCTGATCGAAGAGATGGACAAGGCTCTCCAGTTCCCCGGCGTCACCAACGCCTGGACCATGCCGATCAAGGCGCGTCTCGATATGCTGACGACCGGCGTGCGCACGCCGGTGGGGATCAAGATCTTCGGTCCCGACCTCAACCGGATCGAAGAGATCGGGAAATCCGTGGAGATGGCGGCGAAGGACGTGCCAGGCACGAGAAGCGTCTACGCCGAGCGGGTCTCCGGCGGATATTTCCTGGATTTCGCCATCAACCGGGACGAGATCGCCCGCTACGGGCTCTCGGTGATGGATGTCGGGCGGATCATCGAGTCGGCGATCGGGGGCGAGAGCATCGCGACGACGATCGAGGGACGGGAACGCTACCCGATCAACGTGCGCTACCTCCGCGAACTGCGGGACGACCCGGAAAAACTCAAGCGTGTCCTTGTCGCGACGCCGACAGGAGCGCAGGTCCCGCTGGCCCAGCTCGCCACGCTGCGGTTTCTGCCCGGTCCCCCGATGATTCGAGACGAGAACGGGATGCTGGCCGGCTATGTCTATGTGGACATGACTGGGCGGGACGTGGGCGGGTATGTCGAGGATCTCAAGCGGGTGGTCCGGGAAAAGGTCACGCTGCCGGCTGGTTATACCATTGCGTGGTCCGGCCAGTACGAGTTCATGCAGCGTGTCCGCGAGCGGCTCACAATTTTTATCCCGCTGACCATCGCGATTATTTTTGTGTTGTTCTATTTCACCTTCCGGTCGGTCGCGGAGACGCTCATGGTCATGCTGGGTGTGCCGCTTTCCCTGGTCGGTGGGGTCTGGTACATGGCGCTGCTCGGGTATAACATGAGCATCGCGGTGTGGGTTGGGATCATTGCGCTGGCTGGGGTCGCGGCTGAGACCAGCGCCGTGATGCTGGCCTATCTGGATGAGGCCTGCAAGCGGCGCGAGGAGGCGGGCGGGCTGCGGACCCTGGACGACCTCATCGAGACCGTGCATCATGGCGCGGTGGAGCGCATCAGGCCGATGTCGATGGCGGGCCTGGCGAACATCTTCGGCCTGCTCCCGGTGATGTGGGCGACGGGCACAGGTGCGGATGTGATGAAGCGGCTCGCCGCGCCGATGGTCGGCGGCGTGTTCTCGGCGATGCTGCTGACGCTTGTCGTGATCCCGGCGATCTATGTGATCTGGCGCTGGCAGACAATTCGTAGGGGCGAGGCGGGGCCTTGCCCTTCGGTGCGGGCGACCCACCCGGTCGCCCCTACAAGGGAGGGATAAAGAGGAATGCGCAACGCAGATACCAACAAACAAGGAGGTATTTTATGAAAAGCGAAGCATTAATGACCAAGCGGACGATGTTGAAAGGGTTGGGAGCGCTGGCCGGAGCGGTGCTGGTGGCCCCGCTTTTCCCCCGTGAAGCAAGGGCCGTGCATTCAGAAAAGCTCAAGGAGATGATGGCGAAGGACGATCACGCTGGACTGGCCGACTTTTACAAGAAGCAAGCCGATGAGGCGAGACACAAGGCCGCCGACATGAAGACGATGGCCAGCGAGTACCTCAAGAAGTATCCGAAGGGCGCTTACTCCAAGCACTGCGAGAACATGGCCGACAAGTATCTTGAAGAGGCAAAAGAAAACGACGCGCTGGCCGAGATCCACAGCAAAATGGCAAAGGGCGGCAAGTAGCGGGAAAGAGGCTGCAAGCCAACGGTAAGGGTCTGAGATTCGGAACATGGATGTAGCGAGTGGCAGTGCGCTCTGGCGTTTCGCATTCGCGTTGGGCGGGTTGGTGGCGTGGCTCATCCTGGAAAGCTGGTGGTCTTTTCGCGTGCCGGTTCAGTCCCGGCTCTCCCGCTATGCCATTAACTTGTCCATCGCGGGCGTCAATGCTCTTCTCCTCTCGGTCTTGTTAGGAGGTTTCCTTCTGACTTGGAGCCATCAGGTGATGGTGGCTCAGACCGGCCTGTTCAATCTCGTGGGCCTGGGGGGCGAGGCCAACGTGGTTGCGTCCATCGTGGCTATGGACTTGGTGTTTTACGGGGTCCATCGTGCGAACCATGCCGTGCCGGTCCTCTGGCGGTTCCACAGGGCGCATCACAGCGACCTTGACCTAGATGTCACCACCGCGATCCGCTTCCATCCCGGGGAGGTCCTCATCTCAACGCTGATCAAGATGCCTGCGATCTGGGCGCTCGGCGTGTCCCCTCTTGGCCTCGTGAGTTTCGAGGCCGGGCTGCTGGCGGCGGCCCAGTTCCAGCATTCGAACCTCCGCGTGCCGGAGCCGTACGAGACGATCGTGCGTCGTATCCTCGTGACTCCGAACATGCATAGGATTCACCATTCGACAGTGCGTGGAGAACACAACTCCAATTTCTCCACCATCTTGTCGGTCTGGGACCGCGTGCTCGGGACGTATCACATGAACGTTCGCCAGGAAAACATCCGAATCGGTCTATTGGAATATCAGGAGCCGCGGGCTGTGTCGTGGTCTCGGGTGGTCTGGATGCCGTTCGCAGGGCGGTGTTCGCGCACGGACCCTGCAAACCCTACATCGTGAAAGGAGGTCGTATCCATGTTCACTGTGATCCTGCATGATGCGCCGTACACGACGGAACGGTCATGGAATGGGCTGCGCTTTGCGGAAAAGGCTCTGGAGAGCGGGATTCCGGTCCGCGTGTTTCTCTTCTCGGATGCGGTCTATGTCGCGCGCAAAGAGCATCGCCCGCCTGAGGGGAGTCCAAATCTTGAAGACCTGCTGATCCGACTACTCAGCAAGGGTGCAGCCGTGAGTGTGTGCACCACGTGCATTGAAGCCAGACCCTACGAGCCGACCGGCGAACCGGCCGCCTGTTTCCTCGGCACGAAGGAGGGCGGCCTCGGTTCCGGAGACTTGATCGCCGGGGTGAAGATGGGGACGATGGCCGAATTGGTGGACTGGTGCAAAACAAGTCAGCAGGTCATCAGTTTTTGAAGGAAGGGAGCAGCATATGGAGCGCGGTGCCTGGCACACTTATTAACCAGGACCCGCACGAAGCGGCGACCCTGCTCATACGAGATGCGCTGTGTTCTCTCCCATCGTCATCCGGCCGGACGGCGAAGGCCGGCGGCGCATGATCGAACGCATTGTGATCGGAGTCGTCGTGCTTGTGGTCACGTCCCAGCTTCTGGGTGCCCAGGCCGGCAGAGGCCTGCCTGAGAAAGACGGGGGGGCTGCGCAGGTACGCCTCGAGGCAAGCGTGCGGATGTTCGCGGAGACCATCGGTCCCCGGAGCCATCGGGATCCGAAAAATCTGGCCGCAGCCGCCGAGTTCATTACGCGATCATTTGAATCATCCGGATACTCCGTGACGGTTCAACCCTATGAGGCTGATGGCCTGCCTGTTCGCAATATCATTGCTGAACGACGGGGAACGGAGCAGCCTGACCGGGTTCTCATCGTCGGCGCGCATTACGATACCGTGGAAGGGACGCCGGGGGCCGATGACAATGCCAGCGGCGTGGCGGTCCTCTTGGAACTCGCGCGCCAGCACGCACAGACGCGCTTTCGGAAAACCGTGCGCTTTGTGGCCTTCACGTTGGAGGAGCCTCCGTTTTTCAGAAGTCGTCACATGGGCAGCCGTGTGTATGCCCGGAGTCTGAAGGCGAAAGGGGAACAGGTCGAGGCCATGGTGTGTCTCGAAATGGTGGGCTATTACTCGAATGAAGAAAGCAGTCAGTCGTTTCCGTTCTTTTGGCTGCGCTGGCGATACCCCACGCGGGGAAACTTTCTTACCGTGGTGAGTAATTCCGCGTCACAAGCATTGCAAACACAGGTTTTCGATGCCTTGAAGGCCCAGATGGCTCTGCCGGTCGAGGCCTTCACCGGCCCCTGGTGGATCCCTGGGGTGGACTTGTCCGACCACGGATCGTTCTGGAAAGAAGGCTATCCGGCGGTCATGCTGACCGACACGGCGTTCTACCGGAACCCACACTATCATCAAAGCACTGACCGGCCGGAAACCTTGGACTATGGCGCAATGACCGAATTGGTTCAGGGAATGTCCGGGGTGCTCATGGCGCTGAACCAGGCACCGGAAGGGTCGAGGTGAGTCCGCACGGGGCAATCCATTCGGCTGACCACTTGCTCTTCTCTCTCTACCTCTTGAATTCATACGTGCTTTATCTTTATGGCGAATAATACGGGAAAGGCTACGGCCTGGCATTGCCTTGTCGAGGACGAGGTGGCCAAGCTGCTGGATTCCGACACCCAAGCAGGCCTGACTCAAAGTGAAGTGGCCCGGCTCGCGGCCGTGTACGGTCCGAATGAGCTCCCACAAGCGCCTCCCGCCTCTCCGCTGAAACTTTTCCTACGCCAGTTTCAAAGCATCATCGTCTGGGTCCTGATCGGCGCGGCGCTTATTTCAGGGCTCCTTCAGGAGTGGGTGGATGCGGCAGCGATCGTCGCGATCGTGATCCTGAACGCGATCCTGGGGTTCGTGCAGGAGTTCCGGGCCGAGCGGTCGCTGGAGGCGCTGAAGCGGATGGTCGTGGTGACGGCCCGAGTCATCCGCGGCGGCGCCCTCGTTGCGCTCCCGGCCAGAGACTTGGCGCCCGGCGATCTTATTCAGGTGGAAGCCGGGGATCATGTGCCCGCCGACGCCCGTCTCGTGTATGCCGCGGGTTTCCGGACGCAGGAAGCCTCGCTGACCGGCGAGTCCACG
>JAUSHW010000103.1 GCA_030648395.1 Nitrospirales bacterium
ACCTGTCGGCCCGGTCCGTCCTGCGGGGCGTTGTCCTGTTGACCGATGTGCGACGCGGCGAGCAGGAGGAGATCAACCTGGTCCGCTGGGTCTATGAGCACGGACTGGGGACGGTCGCCGTCGCGACCAAAATCGACAAGCTCTCCCGCGGCCAGAGGGCACAGGGGATACGGGATCTGGAAGCGCTGTTAGGCGTGCCCGTCATCGGCTGCTCGGCGGAGACGGGCGAAGGGATGGATGCGGTCTGGAAGGCGATTCGGGAATTGCTGACACAGCCGCGGGTCTGATCACCGCCGGATTTCGATGTAGCTCTTGTCCTTCTGCTCCTTGATCCACTCCAGGTAGGCTTCTTCGGTCTTGAGCTGCAAGACCACGTTGCGGATGTCCTCTTTCACTTCTTCGTAGGGGCGGAACTGCGGCGGTTTGCGATCATCAACCCGGATGATGTGCATCCCGATCGGTGAGGCGAGCGGCTCGGTGACCGAACCCGGGGCCATCTGCTCGATGGCCTTCTGGATCTGGGGGAGCATGTCTCCCGGCCGGATGTAGCCGAGGCCCCCGCCGCGCCGTCCTTCCGGGCCGTCGGAATACCTTGCCGCCAGCTCCTCGAAGCGCTCCCCTTTTTTCAGAAGGGCGAAGACCTGCTGGGCTTTCTCGCGCACCGCCAGCATCTCGCTCCCGGAGCCCAGCGCGATCAAAATCTGGCTGATGCGGACTTCAGGCGGGAGCATAAACCGGTCCTTGTGCTGCTGGTAGAACCGGAGCACCTCCTCGTCGGACGCGAGCAGGCCGGACCGGATCTGCTGATTCACGAGGCGCATGGCGGTCAGCTGATCCCTGATGAGTCCCACCTCTCGGGGATCCTTTTCATTTGGTGTCTCGCCGACGCGCCTCAGCCGGACGACCGCGTCCTGCACCTCCTCATCCGAGATCTTGATCCCCCGGCGCTTGGCGATCTGCAGCTGGAGCTTGCGCTCGATCATGCGGTTCAGGCCCATGAAATCGATCTGTCGGAGCCGCTGATCGAGTTCGGCGCCGCGGAACCGCTTGTGGGCCTGGAGCGTGACCTCCGAGACTTCCTCCTCGAGCTCGCTCAGGGCGATGATTTCGGTGTTGACTACCGCCACGATCCGGTCGCGAATGTCGGCGGCGCCGGCAGGGAGACTGCACGACAAACCGACGGCGGCCACGGCGGCCACGGCCTTTTGCAGGGTGAATGCGGGCATGAGTGTTCGAGAAACGGTAACGTTACGGAGTGCCGGACGCCGGCACTTCAGAAATCGGAATCGGGACATCGGCGACGCGGAGCTTGGCTTTCGCCCGGAGCGAGGCCACGAGCTCGTCGAAGCGCTTGCGCTTCTTCTCAACCTGGATCTGTTCCTTCACCTGGTCTTTCGCGTCTTCAAAGGACAGGGGCGCGCCCGTGGTCCGGTCGTTCAGCTTGATGATGTGGAAGCCGAACTGCGTGCCGACCGGGTGGCTGGTTTCCCCAACCTTCAGCGCGAGCAGCGTCTTTTCAAACTGCGGGATCGTCTGTCCCTTCTTGATCGGCCCGAGGTCGCCGCCCTTGAACTTGGTGGCGAGATCCAGTGAGGCTTTCTTGGCCAGTGCCGCGAACTCCTCGCCCTGTTCGAGGCGTTTCTTGACGTCCAACGCGTCCTCTTCAGTCTTGAGGAGAATGTGGCTCGCGCGCATGTCGTCCTGAGAGGTGAAGCTTCCGGGATTGGCGGCGTAGTAGGCCTTCATTTCCTCCAGCGTGACCGTGATCCGGGAATCCACTTCTTCCCGCATCAGGTGGTCGAGGACGCTTCGTTCCTTGAAGCGCTCCACGCGTTCGATCAGCGCGCGGTCCCGGTCGAGGCCCCGCTTTCTGGCTTCCTGCAGAAGGAGCTCGCGCGTGATGAGTTCTTCCAGGAATTTCTTGCGGCCGTCGGGGCCCGCATAGGTCTTCCGTGCGAATTCCGGCAACTGGGACCAGCGCAGGTCGAACTCGCTGGCCGTGATCTCCTTGCCGTTGATGATCGCAAGAGCTTTGGTGGAATCTTCCGGCTTGTCACTGCATGCGCTGAATGCGGTGAGGAGGAGCGCAAGACCGAGCGCCTTCATGGCGGAGCTACGACATTCGTCCAAACGAACCCTCCTGGTGATTGCGGGCGACTACTTCAGCACACGGCAAGAAGCCGTTTTTTATCATACGCGGCAAGGACTTGCAACACACTTTTTACTTCGGGGAAGACGGTCTTCCAGGCAGGGGCCACGCCGCGCAGCTCGAACGAAGCCGGCGTGGTGAAGCGCAGGCGGGAACGATACTGATCCATGAGCGCCTGCAGGCCGGCCTGGGGAGGCGGCCCATCCTTGTCGAAGCTGAAGGCTACGGAGGTTGGCTGAACCTGGATGGCGCGTGCGCGCAGGGTTTTCGCCAGTAGCCGGACCTCCATGACCTCGAACAGCCGCTCGACCGGTTCGGGGGCCGCGCCGTACCGATCCACCAGTTCGCCGTGCAGCTGTGCGAGGTCGCCCGCGTGCGTGCCGGAGGTCAGGCGCTTGTACAGCGACAGGCGCTGCGCGGCGTCCACGACATAGTCCTCGGGAATAAAGGCCGACACTTGCAGCTGCAGGTTCGGCTCGATATCCTCCGCCACCGGCTCGCCTTTGAGCTCGTGCACGGCCTGCTCCAGCATCCGCATGAACAGCTCGAAGCCGACGGCGTCGATGTGGCCGGATTGCTCCCCGCCCAGGAGGTTGCCCCCGCCGCGGATTTCCAGGTCGGCCGCCGCGATGCGGAAGCCGGACCCGAGCGCTGTGAACTCCTGGATCGCCTGGAGGCGCTTGTGCGCGTCGCCGGTGAGGGTTTCCTCCTCAGCCACCAGGAAATAGGCGAAGGCCTGGTGGGCGCTGCGTCCCACGCGCCCGCGAAGCTGGTAGAGCTGGGCCAGCCCGAACGTGTCGGCGCGGTTCACCAGGATCGTGTTCGCGTTGGGGATGTCGAGCCCCGATTCGATGATGGTCGTGGACAGGAGGACGTCCGCCTCGCGGCGGTGGAAGCGCAGCATCACGGATTCCAGCAGCCGCGGCTCCATCTGCCCATGGGCCACGACGATCCGGGCTTCGGGAACCAGCTCCTTCAACCAGGCCCCCGTCCGTTCAATGCCCTGGACGCGGTTGTGCACGAAGAAAACCTGTCCGTCGCGTGCGAGCTCGTGCAGGATGGCTTCGCGGATGATCCCCTTGCCGAAGCGCACGACCTGGGTGCGGATGGCCAGCCGATCGGCCGGCGGGGTTTCGATGACCGAGAGATCCCGAAGGCCCGACATGGCCATCTGGAGCGTCCGGGGGATCGGCGTGGCCGTGAGCGTCAGGACGTCCACCTGGGCGCGCAACTGCTTGAGGCGCTCCTTGTGGCGCACGCCGAACCATTGCTCTTCGTCGACCACCACCAGCCCGAGGTTTCGGAATTGCACGTCCTTCTGGAGGAGGCGGTGCGTGCCGATGATGATGTCGACGGACCCGTCCGCGACGCCCTTGAGCGTGGCCTTTTGCTCCTTGAGCGGCTGCAGCCGGCTAACGACGCCCACCGTCACCGGGAAGGGCGCAAAGCGCTCGGTGAAGGTTTCGAAGTGCTGCTGGGCCAGCAGGGTGGTGGGAACCAGCACCGCCGCCTGCTTGTTGTCCTGAATTGCCTTGAAGACGGCGCGCATGGCCACCTCGGTCTTGCCGTACCCCACGTCTCCGCAGATCAGCCGGTCCATGGGTTTCTCCGACTCCAGGTCCCGCTTGATGTCCTCGATCGCCCGCAACTGGTCCGCCGTCTCCTCGAACTCGAACGCGGCGTCGAATTCGTGGGAGAGCATGCTGTCCGGTGGAAACGGCGGCCGGCCGCGCGTCTCACGGGTCGCCTGGAGGGCGATCAGGTCTTTCGCCATGTCCTCGATGCTCTTGCGGACGCGCGCTTTTGTGCGGCCCCAGGACGTGCCCCCCAGGTGGTTGAGCTTGGGCGCGTGGCCTTCGGAGGGGGAATAGCGCTGGATCTGATTCAGCCGGTCCAGCGGCACGTACACCTTGTCGCCGCCGGCGTACTCGACGATCAGGTAGTCGCTGTCGAAGCTTTGGATCGAGAGGCGGCGGAGCCCGAGATAGCGGCCGATGCCGTGCAGCACGTGCACGACATAATCGCCGGTTTTCACCTCCTCGATCGATTTGAGAAACGCGGCGCTCCGGGAGGCCGCGGGGGCCTTGTGGCGGACGCCCCGCGCGAACAGCTCATC
Source organism: Nitrospirales bacterium (assembly GCA_030648395.1). Classification (GTDB taxonomy): domain Bacteria; phylum Nitrospirota; class Nitrospiria; order Nitrospirales; family NS-4; genus SCTG01. The sequence goes on from JAUSHW010000103.1 coordinate 4,266, forward strand.
TTCGACGATGATCCAGAGTGGCGGCGGCTCCACCCCGCCCCAGGTTCCGCGCAATCCCAGGAGCCCGCCGGACAGCCCTCCCTGGACCAGGGCGTAGGGCGCGTGCGCGCCGAGCGATGCGGCCGCCTTGTCTCCAAGCGGCTCCGCCGGAAGGTCGTGCTCTACAAAAAGAGAGCGCAGGCGGTCCACCTGGCCGCGGCTCCGGGCGACAATCACGACCGGCCCCTTGGCCCGCAATGTTTCGAGGTGGGTCACGGTGTCGCTGAAGGACCGGCCCTTCACGCCGATCCCGATCGCCTGGGGGCGCTGGGCCTCGAATCGCAACAGCGCCGCTCCGCCATCCGTCGAGCCCTCCGCCTCGCCGCGCGCAATCGCCTCGATGGTCACGAGACAGCGCGCCCCGCCGGCTTCCAGCAGGTGATCCAGAGGCAAAAAAAGATCGTCGGGCGGCGGCGGGGAGGGGTCGGATGGCTCCAGTGCGCCGTAGCATTCGTGCGCTTCCGCAAAGAATTCGTCTGCGTGTTTTCGCAGGTCCAGCGGCTCGTCGGCGATCAGCACCGGCGGAGAGGGAAAATGGTCCGGCAAGGTCTCCATGGCGTCATACACGGCGGGCCCCCGCCATTCGGCGTCCGGCGGAAGGGGCGCAGACGCCTCGTCGCCGCTTCGGATCAGTTCGCGCGCGGGGAGGACCCGGATGTCGGCGGCTCGTCCCGACGATTTCTGTGTGGCAGGGTCAAAAAGGCGCAGGGTCTCGACGGTGTCCCCAAGGAATTCAATCCGGCAGGGCTCCTCATGGGCCGTCGAAAAAAGATCCACAATTCCTCCCCGCACCGCGAACTCGCCGGGGCGCTCCACCACCGACACCTGGTGGTAGCCCAGACGCAGAAAGCGGGCGAGCAGGCGGGTCCGTTCGATCGCCGCGCCGGGTGCGAGGGAAAAACACGCCTCCTGCAGCAGGGTTCGCGGCAGGAGGCGCTGAAGGAAGGCGGTCGCGGTGGCGATGAGCACGACGCCTCGTTTTGCGCCATGGAGTCGGTCCAGCACCCGCATCCGTTGCCCGATGACTTCGACGGGCGGCGGGGTGTCCTGGTAGGGCAGCACGCCCCAATCCGGAAACAGCAGCACATCCTCAGGGGGCGCGCCCTGCAGGTGATGAAAGAAGGCCGTGTCGGCGTACAGTGTTTCCGCGGATTCGTCCGTGGAGGTGACGACGAGCAGGGATGTGCCCTGCGGGGCGAGTTGCCTGGACAGCGCCGAGAGCACGAAACCCCTGGCGGAGCCGAACAGGCCGGTGAGCGCCGTGGGGCCGCGGCGCTCTTCAACGGCGCGGAGGAGCGGCGCCACCAGGGCGTTCCATGCGGCAGGGAGCGCGGCGGCAGACATTCAGGCGCTGGATTTTATTCGCTGCACGAGCGTGGTGGTGGACACATCGGGCACGAGCGGGATGGTGACGACGGTTCCGCCTCGCGCCTGGACGATCTCGCGCCCCACGATCTGATCGATCGGCCAGTCGCCGCCCTTGACCAGGACGTCCGGCTGCACGGCGGCGATCAGGTTGCGGGGGTCCGGCTCGTCGAAGATCACGACATGGTCCACGCAGGCCAGGGCGGCCAGCACTTCGGCCCGCTGGGCCTGCGGCACGATGGGGCGTCCGTCCGGCTTGATTGCGCGGACCGAGGCGTCGCTGTTGATCCCCACGATCAAACAGTCGCCGAGCTTTCTCGCTTCCTGCAGGTAGCGGGTGTGGCCGATGTGCAGCAGGTCGAAGCACCCGTTGGTGAAGACGAGGCGCTCCTTCCGGACGCGCCGCGCGCCCAGGGCCGTGGAGAGAGCCGCCGGCGTGGTCAGAATTTTTTCACCCATCGCGTTTCGTGCCTATCATAACATTCCGCCCGCTCGATTCGATACCACGCTTGTCTCTCGGTTCGCCGTCCCGTACAATACCGCCCGGGTCGTTCCATGAAGGAGGCATGCGTGGATGGCGTAAGGTTCGAACGGTTGCCGGGGACGGGGCGTCATTATCCGGTGCTGTTTCATGTTGGGAGCAGCTACGTCCCCGTGACGGAGCACAGCGTGAGCGAGCTCAAGGCCTGCGCGCTCCTGCCGGGCGAGCGGTTCCTGGAAATCCTTGTCGACAAGGTCGGATATTCGGAGTATCTGAAGGAACGCATTCGCGTGGAGCTGAAAAAAACCGGCGATCCGGTGACGCAGGCCACGGTCCTGCAGGGCGTGATCAGAGACCTCTAGCCATCAGCAGTCGAAGACGCCCACTTTAACGAGAGCGCCGCGGATGGCCCTTTTCTTGTCCTCGCGTTCTTCCTTCGCATAGGCCTGCTTTAAGAGAGCGACGGCTTCGTCTTCCTTCCGCATCGCCAGCTTGGCCAACCCCAGCCCATGCAGGGACTGGGCGTCTTCCGGGTCGTGCTGGATGGCTTTTTCGAAGGCATCGAGCGCCTGGGGCACCTTGTTATATCTGTAATAAATCCATCCCAGCTTGGAATGTGCCGCCGCGAGGGCCGGGGCCAGCCGGATGGCCGTTTCGTATTCCGCGATCGCATCGTTCAGGCGGCTGCTGGTCTCATACGAACCGGCCAGTGCGTAGTGGACAAGCGCATCCTGCGGGTTCAGGCGGGCGGCTTCCTTGTAGGCCGCGATGGCCGGCGCGAATCGCCCCTGATCGGCCAGCGCCACCCCCAGATTGTAATGCGCGAATGGTTCCGACGGATCCAGCTTGATGGCCTCCCGGTATTGTGCGATCGCGGATTCGAGAATGCCCTGCTCGTAATAGGCCGAACCCAGATTGAGGCGCATCCGAATATCCTGAGGGGCCAGCTTCACCGCTTCCCGATACTCCCGGATGGCCATGTCCACGCGATCCAGCGCGTGCAGGGCCTGTCCGTGAAAGTAGCGAGTGTGCGCGTCGCCGGAGTCCAGCCGCGTGCTGTCCTTGTACTCGCGGAGCGCGCCCTCCAGATCTCCGATCTGCGTCAGCGTGATCCCCAAAAACAGTCTGGCGCCGGCGTTCTCCGGATGTTCGTTCGCGATCTGTTCGGCGAAGGCGCGGAGCACTGTCCGCGGGTCCTGCTGCTCGTCCTGCATGGCAGGACTATCCCCTGCCGGTGGAGCGAAGAGCCTGTCGTGCTGCTCGTGGGCTTCGCGATAGTCTCCCTTGAAGAGCGAGCCTGCGATGATGAGGAGTCGGGCAATCGGATCCTCAGGGACGGCCTGGACCCGGGCCCGTCCGACATCCAGCAAGGGGCCCCATTTTTTCTCGAGAATCAGATCACGAGCCTGGCGATGATAATCTGCGTTCTTCATGCGAGGTGTAGCATAGAGTCCAAAACGCAGCATGTCAAACCGAAAATCTACGTATAATTACCAGAAAACCGTGTTGTGTAGATGAGGGAACAGAGGAGACACCAGCTTCTCGTTATCGGGATAAAAAATGAGCCCTTAAATTTTCCATGCCACTGTTTTTAAATATAAAAACATGTGGATAAGATGGTATCTGCGAAACTTCACACGTGTTACTGTTTCGTAGCACTCAGGTTAGGCCTTAATCCAACCCACTAAAAGAAATTTTTATTTTAATAATCAACAATTTACATCTGTAAATAAGATTTAAGCCTAGCTCGATTAGGTAACGTTACACTATATGCAGGTCAAAAACTGTGCAGGCATAAGCACTAAAGAATGAAATAAATCAATCTGTTGAGTGTTTATATGCCTTGGAAATAAAGAATGGCCTCGCTGTTGCACTATCTCTCTGCAGATCATGTTTTACGCACACCACAACAAGCCAATCAAGTCAGATAACCAAGCTCTGAAAACAGAGGGGAGGTGGGACGGTCTCATAGCAGCCATCGGTTCGGGGTCGCTGCGGCGAACGCGAACCATGCTTGGTCAGGTTTTCGGGTGTTCATCAACGGAGGAGGAAACGAAATGTTTTTAACAAGACGGCAATTTTTGAAGACGAGCGCGGGGACGATCGCGGCGCTCGCGATCGCGGACAAGGCGTTTGCCCTGACCGCCCTGCAGCCGGTCATCGAGGTGGGCAACCCCCTCGGCGAGTATCCGGACCGCTCGTGGGAGCGGGTCTATCACGATCAGTACCGGTATGATTCGTCGTTCTCGTACGTCTGCTCGCCGAACGACACGCATGCCTGCCGGGTGCGCGCGTTTGTGCGCAACGGCGTGGTAATGCGGATCGAGCAGAACTACGATCACCAGACCTACGAGGACCTGTACGGGAACCGCGGCACGTTTGCCTGGAACCCGCGCATGTGCCTGAAGGGCTACACCTTCCATCGCCGCGTGTACGGCCCCTATCGCTTGAAGGGTCCGATGCTGCGCAAGGGCTGGAAGCAGTGGGTGGATGACGGGGCGCCGGAGCTGACGCCCGAGGTGAAGAAGACCTACAAGTTCAGCAGCCGCGGCGAGGACGACATG
>JAUSHW010000105.1 GCA_030648395.1 Nitrospirales bacterium
GCCGGCCAGCAGGGTCGTGAGGTGAGGCGTCACGCGAAGAGCCGGGTGAATGGGATGGAGCAGGTCGAGCGCGGACAGGCGCCGGATCGTGCGGGCCGGATCCGGTTCGGCCAGCAGCAGCAGCAGCTCGTTCTTCACGCGATGGCCCGGGAGTTGGTGAACCAGCCTGTTCGCGACAGCCTCCTTGAGCAGGCGCAGAGTTCTTCGTTCGATCGTGAAGCCGAAGCGTCGCTCAAAGCGGATGGCTCGATAGACGCGGGTGGGGTCATCCGTGAAACTCAGATCGCAGACGGCGCGGATGGTGCGACCGCGCAGATCGCGGAGCCCTCCCGAAGGATCCAGCAATTGCCCGAAGCGTCCGGCATTCAGGTGGATGGCGAGGGCATTGATGGTGAAGTCCCGCCGCATGAGGTCCTGCTCGATGGAGCAGGGTTCGCCGGCCGGGGCGCTCCAGGCTCCCTCGTTGCCGGCGCCAAGACGGGCGGGCTGCCCGGCGCGGGTGCTCGCGATGTCGAACTTCATGCGGTCGGGAAAGACGACATAGGCGGTGGCGAACCGTTCGAAGATCTTCAGGGCGGCTCCCTGCCGATCGGCCAGGCGCCTGGCGAAGGCCATGCCGTCACCCTCCACCGCGATATCGACGTCGATTGTGGTGCGCCCTAGCAGGAGGTCCCGGACGAGGCCACCCACCACGAAGGCCGTGGCTCCGGATTGCCGGGCCAGCTTGCCGGCGTCTTCCAATCGGTTGAAAATCCTCGCCGGAAGGCGATCGCGCATCAGATCGCGGAGGTTTCTGTCATGAGTCATGGGGGAAGGCATTGTCACCGAATTGTAACAGGATTGGGGGGCCGTGTTAATAAAGGAGAGGAATCGGTTGACAACCATGCATGCTGGACCTAGATAATGATGGTGTTCATGCGTAGCGATGCGTGGTTCAGCGGTTGAATAATTTTCCTTGAATCGAAAGGAGACCAGATATGGCATTACGGTTGGGAGATGAAGCGCCGAACTTTACGGCGGAAACGACTGAGGGCACCGTCAACTTCCACGAATGGTTGGGGAGCGGATGGGGCATTCTTTTTTCACACCCGAAGGACTTCACGCCGGTGTGCACCACCGAGTTGGGCTACATGGCCAAGGTCAAGGGCGAGTTCGAGAAGAAGGGCGTCAAGGTGATCGCGATCAGCGTGGATCCCCTGGACTCGCACAAGGGGTGGACCAAGGACATCAATGAGACCCAGAACTGCACGGTGAGCTATCCGTTGATCGCCGATCCGGAGAAGAAGGTCGCGATGCTCTACGACATGATCCACCCCAACGCCGCGGACAACATGACGGTCCGGTCGGTGTTCGTCATCGGGCCGGACAAGAAGGTCAAGCTCATGCTCACCTACCCCGCCTCCTGCGGCCGGAACTTCGATGAGTTGCTGCGGGTGGTGGACTCCCTGCAGCTCACGGCCAAGTACAAGGTGGCGACGCCGGTCAACTGGAAGGACGGCGAGGACTGCATCATCGTGCCGGCCGTGAAGGATGACGAGGCCAAGACACTCTTCCCCAAGGGCTTCAAGTCGATCAAGCCCTACCTGCGTTTCACGCCGCAGCCGAACAAGTAAGCGAACACCTGCCGATGGGGGACGGAGCGGTGCTCCGTCCCCCTTTTTTTATCTCCGGCAATCCCGTAAGGTAGGCGCGTCCACACTCACAAGAGGCGCGTGTGAAAGTAGCCAGCTGGATCGACCGATACCTCACCGGCTTGATCTCGGAGCGGGGCCTGTCCGCGAACACGGTGGAGGGGTACCGGCGTGATCTGGCCAAGCTGCGGGCGTTCCTGAAGATCGAGGGGCGCGAGGATCCGGCGTCCGTGACCCGTGCCGATGTCCCGCGGCTGCTGGGATTTTTGCGCGGCCAGGGGTTGGCGGCGCCGTCGGTCGCGCGTAGCGTCGCGGCGTTTCGTGGATTCTACCGGTTTCTTCTCAGCGAAGGGGTGATCCACCACGAGCCTTTCCTGAATGTCACGGTTCCCAAGTCATCCCTCCGTCTGCCCAAGGCGCTGTCCTTCGCCGAGGTCCAACGGATATTAGACGCGCCGTCGCGCCAGGAGTCGACACGAGGGCGGCAGCCCGAAGCCGTGCGGGATGACGCCATGCTGGAGGTGCTCTACGCGACCGGCCTGCGTGTCTCGGAGCTGATCACGCTGGATCTGGAGGCGGTCAATGCAGCGGTCGGGTTTCTCCGGGCCACCGGCAAGGGATCCAAGCAGCGCATGGTGCCGCTCGGAGCCGTGGCGCTGCGGAAGCTTCGCCGGTATCTGGAGGGAGGGCGTCCGCCGTTGCTCAAGACCCGCACGTCCAATCGCGTGTTTGTGACCCGCGCCGGCACGGGCATGACGCGGCAGGGGTTCTGGAAAATCCTGCGCCGCTATGCGCTGGCGGCCCGGATACGGAGGCCCATTTCCCCGCACATGCTGCGGCATTCCTTTGCGACGCACCTGCTGGAGGGGGGCGCCGATCTTCGCGTCGTACAGACCCTGTTGGGTCACGCCAACATCTCGACGACGCAGATCTACACCCATGTCGAGAAGGAGCGGTTGAAGCAGCTCCACAAACGCCATCATCCGCGGGGGTGAGGGGGGAATGTTAGGTTGACAGCAAGGCGGAGAGTTGTTAGTATCAGCTTGTTTTCCAACGTGATAGGAATTCATTTTGGGGTCTGCTTGGGCGGATAGCTCAGTTGGTTAGAGCGCTGCCTTTACACGGCAGAGGTCACAGGTTCGACCCCTGTTCCGCCTACCACGGTTATTGCTGCGAATTTCTTTACGGGGCCGTCGTTCAGCCTGGTTAGGACGCCAGATTGTCAATTTGGAAGTCGCGGGTTCAAATCCCGTCGGCCCCGCCATTTTGTCCTCCGCCCGGGAGCGGAGGAGCGGTCGGGTGACACACGTGGGTTAAGGTGAGGGGGTTTCGCGCGCGCAATGCTGTTTCGCTCCGGCTTCTTTGATTTCTTATCCTCGCTGGGTCTCGTCTCCAAGTTCGTTCTCCTGACCCTGGTTCTCTTTTCCATCGGCTCGTGGGCCATCATTCTCTACAAGTGGCGGTTTTTCCGCGCGCTCGAAACCTCGGACCAGCGCTTCCTGAAGGCCTTCAGCCGGTATGAGTACCCGCTCGAGGCCTCCCGCGATGTCCATCTCCACAAAGACAGCGCCCTGGTGGCCGTCTACGTGGAAGTGGCGGTGTGCTACCAGTTGGACGGAAACGGGGGGAGCCCGAAACTGGCGAGCGAGAGCCTGGGGCTGGGCGGCGATGGGCTGCCGACGCAGCGGTATGTGGAGCGCGTCCTGGCGCATGCGATCCAGGAGCAGATCAACAAGACAGAGTCCTATCTCCCGTTTCTCGCGACGACCGGCAATATCACGCCGTTCGTGGGGCTCCTGGGGACTGTCCTGGGCATCATCGACGCATTCCGCGAGATCGGCGTGCAGGGCACGGCCAGCATCTCGGCCGTTGCGCCCGGCGTGGCCGAGGCCCTCGTGGCGACGGCCGCGGGGCTGTTCACGGCCATTCCGGCGGTGATCGCGTACAATTATTTTCTCTCCAGCGTGCGCTCGATGGCGTTCCGGATGGACCGGTTCGCCATCGAATTGACGAACGCGCTGGAGATGCGGGGCATCCGGGAAGGCGCGGGGCAGCCATGATCGAAGCCCGCCGCCGCCGGTTCATGGCCGAAATCAACATCGTCCCGCTGGTTGACGTAGTGCTGGTGCTGCTTGTGATCTTCATGGTCACGGCGCCGATGCTGTACCGGGGCATGGACATCAATCTTCCCCGGTCCTCCTCCAACACGATCAAGCCGGAGGAGCGCGTGGTGCTGACGGTCGAGCGGGACCGCCGCGTGTACGTCGACAAGGAGTTGATCCCGCTGGCGCAGCTCCTGCAGAAGATGGACGCCTTGCGCCGCAAGAACCCCGACGTCTCGGTGTTCCTGCGGGCCGACCAGGACGTGCCCTATGGGACGGTGGTGCAGGTTATGGACAGCGTCAAGAAGGCGGGGATCGTCAAACTTGGAATGGTGACCGACCCGGTAATTGAAGAACGGGTCAAATAAACCTTCACCCCGAAGAGTCCGATGACGGCCGGTATTCCCGACGAAATGCGGCGAACCGTGTGGGTTTCCCTGGCGGCGCACGTGGCCCTCCTGGCGCTGCTGTCCGTCGTTCCGTTCGTGAAGATGCCGCCGATGGGGGCCTCGTCCATTCAGGTGATGCTGGTGTCGAAGGTGACTGCTCCGGCCCCGCCGCCGCCAGTCGCGCCCCAGCCCGAATCCAGGCCCGCTGAAACGGTCAGTGCGCTTCCCGCGTCAAAGCCGGTCGAGCGGGCTGCTCCTGTTACGCCTCAGGCCGTGCCCAAACCGGTCGCGCCGGTTCATCAGAAGCCTCTTCCGGCGGAGCCTCCGGTGAAACGGGAAGCGCTGGCGCCTCCGGTCGTCAAGCAAGAGCCCGTGGCTCCGAAAAGCGACGCCTCGCAGAATCTCAATGAAGCGCTCAAGCGAGTGGAAGAAGCGTTGATGAAGGCAAACCCTGTGGTGAGCAAACCGGCAGTGCCCTCCGCGGCCGCTCCGGCCAAGCCGCGGACGTCAGACGAGATCAGCAAGCTCCTGAGTCAGTTGCCGCCGGTCCCGCCGGCGTCTCCGGCCCCGGCTGTGGCGCTTGCTCCCCAGCCGGCGCCTCGAACGGCCGCGCTGGAGCGGTGTCCCCCCAAAGCGCGGGCCTATTGCCCGCTGCTGGAAGCGGCGATCAATCGGGTCTGGAACGCCGATACCGATCCCGGCGTCCGAAGTGTGCTCGAGAGCGCCGGTGATTCGACAGCCACTATCCGGATGGTTATTCTGCCGGATGGGATGATCAAGGAGATCCAGCTCAGCAAGTCGTCGGGAAACGACGCCTACGATCGCGCAGTTCAAAGCGTGTTGCGGGAACTCCGGCACTTGCCGCCTCTGCCCGCCGACATGAAGGGAGAGCCGTTCGTGGCTGTGACCAGTTTTACCTATAGTCGGAAGCGGGATTCGTAACCGGTGATGCGCGCCCGGCGACACTCGGCGATGCCCTCCCTGTCCGGTCTCGGTCTGGCGGCTGCGGGGTTCGTGATTTCGGCCGCGTTCGTGGTATCCTCCGGAGCGGTTGAGGTGTTCATTGACGCCACCAGAGGCTCGATCCAGAAAATCCCGATCGCCATCTTTCCCTTCCAGGAAGGCCTCTCCTTGATCGGGCAGGCCCCTCTGGAAGTGCTCAAGGCGGATCTGCGCCGGTCGCTGTTGTTCGACGTGGCCGACCTGGAGAAGCTGGGCATCAAGGCGGGCGGCAGTTCCGCGCCGGATGACGAGTCGAGGCGCCGGGCGGGTGAGGCGGGATGGGCGGTTCAGGTGTGGGGCGCCATTCAGCCGCGCGGTGAGGACGCCGTCATGGAAGGGACCCTGTACGATTACACTCGTAAAGAGGAGGTGGGCAACAAGCGCTATGTAGGCAGTCCCGATGTTGTCCGCCAGATGGCGCATCGTTTCGCGGACGAATTGGCCTTTCATTTCACCGGTGAGCAGGGGATCGCCCGCAGCCGCATTGCCTATGTTTCGGAGAAGGGCCGCGGCAAGGAACTGTTCGTTATGGATTACGACGGGTATAATCCCCGGCAAGTCACCTTTGATGAGTTTTTGAACCTGGCGCCGAGCTGGTCGCCGGACAAGCAGCACCTGGCATTCGTGACGTATCGAGCGGGGAAGGACCCTGAGATCCATGAGCTCGACCTGGTGACCGGCCGCCGCCGGGCAATCGTGGCCCTGCCGGGGCTCAACATCACGCCCGACTGGGCGCCGAGCGGCGACGAGCTGGCCTTCACGACGACCAAGGACGGGAATGCAGAGGTCTATAAGGTTGATAAGGCGGGTAAGCGGTTTGAGCGGCTGACGAATCACTGGGCGGCGGACCTCGCGCCCACCTGGTCGCCGACGGGCCGCGAGATCGCCTTTACCTCCGACCGGGGCGGCACCCCGCAGATCTATCTGATGAGCGCGGACGGTACGAATCTCCATCCGCTGACGTACAAGGACCGGCATGGCACGTACAACACCGCCGCCGCCTGGTCGCCGAAGGGGAATTGGATTGCCTATGTGTGCCGGGATGACCGACGGATGCTCAAGCTCTGCGTGATCAGCCCGGACGGGCAGCAGTCGCGGCAGTTGACGACGGGCAGCAGCAATGACGAGTCGCCGTCCTGGTCGGCCGACGGCCGGCACGTGGCGTTCAGTTCCGCTCGCAATGGGAAGCGGGATATCTATATGATCAATGTTGATGGGACGGGGCTGGAGCGGTTGACCGCCAATGCGACGTTTAACGATGACCCGGCCTGGTCGTTGCCGTGAAGGCTAATTCTGTTGAGAGGAAAGGGACAACATTCATGCTGAGCGTAGAGGGGAAATCATTCTATTGGATCGGGGTTGCCGGCCTGGTCGGAATGCTCGCCATGGGCGGGTGTTCCAAGAAGAGCGTCGTGGCGACGACATCGGGGACTGAAGTGGCGCCGCCGAAGGTTGAGGCCAAGCCCGCTGCCAAAGCCGACACGGGGCCGTCGGGAGGCGGTCCGTTGGGGGGGTTCTCCAAGTCTCCCAAGGATGAGGCGGTCAAATCTCCGCCCATGATGGTGGCCAAGGCCGATCAGGCTGAGATCGACGCGCGTCGCGCGCTGGAAGCGGCGCAGAAGCAGCTCGCGGACATTTATTTCGCGTACGACAAGTGGGCGCTCACGACCGAGGGAAAGAAGAACCTGACCCAGAGTGCCGATGCGCTGAAGCAGGTCTCCAACGTCAAGCTCCTGATTGAGGGCCACTGCGATGAGCGCGGAAGCCGGGAATACAATCTGGTGCTGGGAGAAAAGCGGGCGAAAGAAGCCGAGCGGTTTCTGCTGGGTCTTGGCATCAGAAACACGGTGTCTGTGACCAGCTACGGCAAAGAGCGCCCGGTGTGCAGCGAGCACGAGGAGGCCTGCTACTGGAAAAACCGTCGGGCGCATCTGATCCTGGAGGGCGCAAAATGAATGGGTTGCCGATAGGCTGGGGACGCAGCCTGGTCGTTTTGGGGGTGGTGCTGTCCCTGGCGGCCTGCTCAACAAAGGGAACATCCACCACCACGACTGAGGACAAGATCGCGAAACCGGAACCGGTTCAGCCTGTCCCCCTGCAAAGGTTCTCCAGGGCGCCGGCCGAGGAAGTGGTGAAGGCGCCCGCGCCGCCGCTGATGGCCAAGGCCGACCCGTCGGAGTTTCAAGCGCGCCGCGCGCGTGAAGCAGCCCAGCGCGGGCTCGGGGACGTGTATTTCGAGTATGACCGCTGGGGGCTCTCCCCGGAGGGGAAAAAGAACCTGGACCAGAACGCCGAGATTCTGAAACAGAATCCCGGGGCCAGGGTCCTCATCGAGGGACACTGCGACGAGCGCGGAAGCCTTGAGTACAACCTGGTGCTGGGTGAGAAGCGGGCGCAGGAAACCCGCCGGCACCTGCTGACGCTGGGCATCACGAACCCGGTGGGCGTCACCAGCTACGGGAAGGAACGGCCGGTGTGCACCGACCCTGACGAATCCTGCTACTGGAAGAACCGCCGGGCGCACCTGGTGTTGGAAGACGGCAGATGAACGCGCGATCGACAGGCCTGATCAGCGGCCTGCTCGCGCTCGGAATGGCGGCGCTCCTCGCGGCCTGTGCGACCACCCAGGACGTGGAGACGGCCTCCAGGCAGTCCCAGGAGAAAACCGAGGAGGTCCGCGCTTCCCTCGGAAATAAAATCGAGCAGGTCAACAAGCTCCAACGCCAGGCCGAGGAGCAGCAGGCCGTTCTCGAAAAACTGCTGAAGGACACGCAGGGCCAGCTGAGCACCGCGCAGCAGCGTAACGCCGAACTGGAGACCCGAGTCCAGGAAATCAAGGGTCAGGACCTGTCGGGGCTCCAGGGGCAGTTGGAGACCATTCGCCGGGACCTCGACGGTCTGCAGAGCGGGCTCGACGATCAGAAGGCGCAAGTCTTTTCCCTGAATCAAAAGGTCGCGGGCAGGTTGGAGGAGCAGGCGGCGAAGCTGGCCGGCGTCGACAAGACGGTCGGGAAGATGACCGAGACGGTCCAGGCGATCGCAGGCAAGCTGTCCACCCAGGTGGAGCAACAGGCGCAGTCCCTGGCCAGACTGGATGAGACGACGAAGCAGGCGGACGTCCAGGTGAAGGCGCTCACGGCCGAGCTCGGCAAATTTCAGGTTGTCCTGTCCGAGTTCGATAAGGTGTTGCGCGTTCTGAGCGACCGCGCGCCCGGCGGGGACCACCAGGCTTCCGACGGGCAGGCGATGAAAACGCTCGCCGCCAAAGCCGACCAGCAGGCCGCCCGGATGGACGCGCTGGAGAAGACCCTCAACACCGTGGGCGCTGCGCAGAAGGAAACCTCCGGCAGCCTCGGCGCGCTCAAGCGTGCCATGGAGGAGTCGGCAGGGAAAGCAGCCGCGCATGCCGATGGGCCGCGGGACGTTCCGCCGCCGCCGGCCCAGAGCAGCGTCATGCAGACTGAGCCGCCCCGGCCGGCCGGCGCCGCGCCGAGGACCACCCCGGAGTCGGCCCTTTCCGCCAAGGACGCCTACGATCGCGCGCAGGGCCAGTATGGGAAGGGGCAGTATGACATCGCGCTGACGTCATTCAAGCTGTTCCTGATTCAATATCCCGACTCGTCCCTTGTTCCCAACGCGCATTTCTGGATGGCCGAATGCTACTTCCGGACGCGTGACTACGAACGCGGCATCGAGGAATATGAGCAGGTCGCCAAGAATTATCCGAAAAGCGAGAAGGCCTCAAGGGCGCTGTACCGCAAGGCGATTGCCTTCCTGGAGTTGAACGATGCGAATGCCGCCAGGACCACCCTCCGCCAACTGATCGCCGCCTATCCCAATTCCGAGGATTCCAAGCAAGCGCGGATCAAACTGGCCTCGCTGAAATGAGACGCGCCCTCGTCTTTTTCCTCGCGGTGCTCCTGGCCGGGTGCGTGCCGACAGCCGACTTCCGCGACCTTCGTGACGAGGTCCGCCAGCTGCAGGCCGAAAACCGGAAGCTCAAGGAGGAACAGGAGCGGACCGCGAAGCCGGCCGACGTGGCGAAGAAACTGGAGGCGCTGGACGCCAAGGTCGACAGCCTGAGGATCAAACAGCAGGGGTTCGACCAGAAGCTTGGGGAGATGCTGAGGCAGGCGGAGGAGCCCACGCGGCGCCAGGAGCCGGTTGCCGGGCGCGAGGAGGACGGCGCCAAATCCGTGGGGCCGGCGCCGGCGAGGGAGCCCAAGGCCGAGCCACCCGTCGCGGCGATGCCCAAAGCCGGTGGGCCGGACACCCAGACCGCGCTGGCCCCGACGGCGTTGTACAATCAAGCCTACAATGACTACCTGAAAGGCAACTATGACCTGGCGATTTCGGGCTTCGGGGAGCTCCTCAAGAAATTCCCCGGCGTCAGCCAGTCGGCCCACGCCCAGTATTGGATCGGGCGGTCGCACTACAACAAAAAGGACTACCGTCAGGCCCTCGAAGCCTACGAGCGCGTGCTCGCGGACTATCCGAAGAGCGACAAGGCGCCCGCCGTTTTATTTGAAGCCGGCCTGGCGCATGCCGAGCTCGGCGATGTTGCCAAGTCCCGGGAGCGTCTCAAGCAGGTGATTGAAAAATATCCGCAGTCGAATGAAGCCAGCCGCGCCCGCCTGAAGCTCGCCGACCTCAAATGACATCGAAAATCACGGTTCTGCCCGGTGATGTGGTCAACCGGATTGCGGCCGGCGAAGTCGTCGAACGTCCGGCGTCCGTGGTGAAGGAACTGGTGGAAAACGCCATTGACGCCGGGGCCACCCGCGTGTCGGTCGACGTTGAGCAGGCCGGGCGGCGCCTCATCCGGGTGACCGATGACGGCGGCGGCATGGCTCCGGACGAGGCGGCCCTGGCGTTCCATCGCCACGCGACGAGCAAGCTCCGCACGGAGGCCGATCTCTTTACCATTCAGACGATGGGCTTCCGCGGCGAAGCCCTGCCCAGCATCGCGTCGGTTTCGAAAGTGCGGATCGTCACCGTCGCGGCCGGTATGCCCGTGGGCACGGAGATCCGTCTGGACGGGGGCGCGCTGGTGAAGCAGCAGGACACCGCGGCGGCGTCGGGGACGACGATCGACGTGGCCGACCTGTTCTACAACACCCCGGCCAGGAAGAAGTTTCTCAAGAGCCCCGCGACGGAACTTGGGCACGTCTGCCAGGCCGTCCAGCGGCAGGCACTGGCGTTTCCTGCGATCCACTTCCGGCTCTCGCATGACGGGCATGCGGTGGCGGATTATCCTGCGGTACGGTCTCTGCGTGAGCGGGTACAGCAGGTCTATGGAGAGGCGCTGGTGGATGCCTGCGCGGCGGTGGACGAGAAGGACGGCGCGCTGCATCTGGAAGGGCTCGTCTGCCGGCCGCTGGCGGCGACGGGGTCGCGGACTCCGCAGGACTTGTTTGTGAATCGCCGCTGGGTGAAAAGCGCCGCGATTGCGCATGCCGTGTATGAAGGCTACGGCACCTATCTGGCGAAGGGACGCCACCCCCGCTTTGTGCTGGCGCTGACGGTGGATTCCAGACATGTAGACGTGAACGTCCATCCGACGAAGCGCGAGGTGCGTTTTTCCGACCAGGAGCGGGTGCATGAGTGGGTCCGCTCGCGCATCCAGGCGGTGGTGGGGCCGGCGTCGGTCCCGGCGCGTCTCGCTGCGGCGTCCGGATGGATGCCGTCGCAGGGAGCCTCGATTCATGTCGCATCACTTCGTCCTGCCACCGGCACCCTCGACCAGACCGCGTCGTTCGTCGAAACCGCCGCGGAGCCCGCGCAGCCGTATCTGCCCGCCGTGGATCTCGAAGTGCGGCCGATGGGCCAGATCGCCAACCGCTACCTGCTCGCGCAGATCGGTGACGAGGTGCAGATCGTGGATCAGCACACGGCGCACGAGCGCGTGCTGTTCGAGCGTTTGACGGCCCAGTTTGACGCCGGCGCCATCGCGTCACAGCATGCGTTGCTTCCCCAGATGGTGGAACTGTCCGCAGGGGAGGCCGTGACGGTGCGCGCACACCTGGAGGATCTGCGCCGGCTCGGCTTCGAGGTCGAGGAGTTCGGGCAGGGGACCGTCGTTGTCCGGGCGATGCCGGCGCTGGTGGCGCAGAGCGATCCGCAGGCGCTGCTGCGGTCAATGGTGGAGGACTGGGAGGAGCGGGCCTCGACGCCGTCCGTGCAGGAGAGGTACAATGCCGTGCTCGCGACGATGGCCTGCCACAGCGCGGTGCGGGCGGGCCGGCGACTGGAACAGGCGGAGATGCGGACACTGCTCGAAGACTGGCGCGATGCCGGATTTCCCGGCACCTGTCCCCATGGACGGCGCATCGCCATGCGCTTGACGATCGAGGAACTGGACCGCATTTTCGGGCGATTGGGATGGACGTAAAAGATAACAGCGCCTGCGGCTTCCGTAGCGGCGACGTCTTGGCGGAGCCGCGTTCTGATGGGCTGCCTGTCGTATTTATCGTCGGGCCGACGGCCGTCGGGAAGAGCCGGGTGGCGATTTTCGTCGCGAAGGCGCTGGGGACCGACGTCCTGACCGCCGACTCCACCCAGGTGTATCGGGGCATGGACATCGGCACGGACAAGCCCCGGCTTGACGAGCGGGGGGGGGTGCCGCATCGGCTGATCGATCTTGTCGCGCCGGATGAGCCGTTCAACGCGGGCTTGTACCGGCGGGCTGCCCTGGGGGAAGTCGCCAGACTGCAAGCGGAAGGGCGTGTGCCGCTGGTCGTGGGAGGCACAGGGCTGTATGTCCGTGCGCTGGCGTACGGGTTGTGGGAAGGGCCGCCGGCCGATTGGGGTTTGCGCCGGGAACTGCTTGAGGAAGAGGCCGCCCACGGGGAGGGCCATCTGTGGCACAAGCTGCAGCAGGTGGACCCCGCGCTGGCCGGCGCACTCCATGCCCGCGACCGCAACAAGATCGTGCGGGCCCTGGAAGTGGCGATTCGGACGGGCGTTCCGCTCTCCGAGTGGCATCGCCGGCATCGATTCAATGAGCGGCCGTTCCGTTCCGTCATGATCGGCCTGACGATGGACCGGGCGGCGCTGTATCGCCGCATTGACGCGCGGGTGCTGAGAGAGATCGAAGACGGCCTGCTTGAGGAGACGCGCGAATTGCTGGCCCGCGGCTACGATGAGACGCTGGGCTCGATGAAGGCGCTCGGCTACCGGCAGATGACGGGCTATGTGAAGGGCCGGTACGAGTGGGACGAAGCCGTGCGGCGCCTGCAGCGCGACACCCGCCACTTCGCGAAACGGCAACTGACCTGGTTCCGGAGCGATCCGTCCGTGCACTGGCTGACGATTGAGGAGGATGAATTGGTGGAGCAGATTGCGAAGCGCGTGATGGAGCATCTGGGGACGCTCGGGATTGTTGACAGGGTGCAGGTGGCCTGATGAAGACTGCGACGACGGCTTCGATCGGCGTGATCGGCGGCAGCGGGCTCTATGGGATGGAGGGGCTGACCCGCGTCAGGGAAGTCCGGGTGACGACGCCGTTCGGCCCGCCGTCCGACGCGGTGGTGGTGGGCGAACTGGACGGCGTGCGCGTGGCCTTTCTCTCGCGGCATGGCCGGGGGCACCGGCTTTCGCCGAGCGAGATCAATTACCGCGCGAACATTTACGCGCTCAAGAAGCTGGGCGTCGAGCGCATCATCTCGGTCAGCGCGGTGGGCAGCATGAAGGAGGCGCTTCACCCCGGGCACGTCGTGATCCCGGACCAATTCTATGACCAGACCAAACGGAGGATCGGCACTTTCTTCGAAAAAGGCCTGGTGGCCCATGTCGGCATGGCGGATCCCGTCTGCCGGGACGAGGCCGGCAAGCTGGCCGAGGCCGCGCGCACATGCGGCGCCACCCTCCACGAGGGAGGAACCTACCTGTGCATTGAGGGCCCGCAGTTTTCCACCCGCGCCGAATCGCTCGTGTACCGGCAGTGGGGCGTGGACGTGATCGGCATGACGAACCTGCCCGAGGCGAAGCTCGCGCGCGAGGCGTCGCTGTGTTATGCCACCATGGCCCTCGTGACGGACTTCGACTGCTGGCATCCGGCGCATGATGCCGTCACGGTGGACGCCGTCATTGCGACGCTGCGTCGCAATGTGGCCCTGTCACAGCGGATTATCCGGGCGGCAGTGCCCGCGCTGGCCGGGCAACGCCCCTGCGCCTGCGCACGCGCCCTTGAGGCTGCGGTCATCACCGCGCCGGACAAAATTCCGGCGGCGACGCGCAAGCGGCTGTCGCTGCTGCTCGGCAAGCCGTCGGCCGGAAAGAAAGGACGGTAGGAGCGCCTTATGTTACAGCTTGTCGTCGTGGGGTCGGTTGCGCTGGATACCGTCAAGACTCCGTTCGGGGAGGGCCACGAGGTTCTTGGGGGGTCCGCCGCGTATTTTTCGACAGCCGCGAGCTATTTCACCAAGGTGAATCTGATCGCAGTGGTGGGGGAGGATTTCCCGGAGAGCCACCTCGCGTTTCTTCGCCGCCGCGAGATCGACTTGTCGGGCCTTGAGCGGCGTCCGGGAAAAACGTTCCGGTGGCGGGGCGAGTACTCCTATCAGCTGAACGAGGCCAGGACGCTGGAGACCCAGCTGAACGTCTTCGAGACCTTCCGCCCCAAGGTGCCGGACGCCTACCGGTCGCCCGATCTGCTCTTTCTGGCCAATATCGATCCCGAGTTGCAGCATGATGTGTTGCAGCAGGTCAAACGGCCCCGGGTCGTGGCCTGTGATACGATGAACTTCTGGATCGACGGCAAGCGGGATGCGCTCACCCGCCTGCTCAAGGACGTGGACGTGCTCATTGTCAACGACGGTGAGGCCCGGGCGCTGGGGGCCGACCCCAATCTCGTCAAGGTGGCCCGCACGATCCGGGCGGCCGGTCCGAAGACGCTGATCATCAAGCGGGGCGAGTACGGCGTCCTGATGTTCAGCCATGATCGTGTCTTCGCCGCCCCTGCATTTCCGCTGGAGCAGGTCAAGGACCCGACGGGGGCCGGCGATTGCTTTGCGGGAGGCTTCATGGGGTATCTGGCCAGCACGGGCAACCTCGGAGACGAGGCGTTCTGCCGGGCGATTGTATGCGGGAGCGTGATGGCCTCCTTTGCCGTGGAGGAGTTCAGCCTTGATCGGCTCCGGCTGTTGGACTACAAGGAGATTGACGCGCGGTTCAAAGAGTTCAAGCGATTGACGTTTTTTGAGGATATCTAGTGAGGAGGGCAGGTGCTATGGGTGAGAACGGACGGTTCGGCGGCAGTGTGTGGATACGGGCACTGGCCGGCTTCGCGGCCGTCGTCCTACTTGCCGGGTGTGTTTCCGCGGAAGATATTGCCAAGCGGGAACGTGAGTCCGAGGGCTATTACAAGCAGGGTCTCTCGAGCATGGAAACCAATCAGCAGCAGGCCATTGTCTCGTTTCAAAAGGCCCTCCAGTCCAATCCCGACAACGCCGACGCGCGTTATGCGCTGGGAAGCATTCACTTCCAGCGCAAGGAATACGCCGACGCAGAGCGCGAATTCCGCCGCTGCATCGAGCTCATGCCGGACAACGGGGATGCGCTGAACTTCTATGGGCGGACGCTTATTGAATTGAAGCGGTTGCCGGAGGCGGTCACCGCCCTCCGGAAGACGACGACGCTCCCGCTGTACGCCACGCCTGACATTGCGTACAGCAACCTTGGGTACGCGCTGCAGATGCTCGGGGATCACGCCGGCGCCCTCCGTGCCTATCAGGAAGCCATCAAGATTGATCCGCCCACCGTGCCGCGCGCGCTGCTCTACCTCGAAGTGGGACGGCTCTACGTTGCGCAGGGCGAGAACGCCAAGGCCCGCGAGGCGCTGGCTCAGGTCAAGGTGCTTGACCCTCAGGGAACCGCCGGGGCGGAGGCGACGAAGCTGATGCAGAAGATGAAGTGAGATGAGCGAGTCACTCGGCGAGTATTTTCAGAAGGCCCGCGAGGCCAAGGGGCTGACGCTCGAAGAGGCGGCGGCCAGAACCCGCATCCTGCCGCAGTATCTCAAGGCGGTTGAGGACAACAACTACGCGAAGCTTCCCGACGAAGTCTTCGCCAAGGGCTTTGTGCGGTCGTATGCCCGCATCCTGGCGCTGGATGAGGCGACCGTCATCCGACAGTTCGAGGAGTCGGGGGGGCAGTTCTATGCCAAGCGCAATGAACGGGAGTCCCTGAAGCAGAAATTGGAGGAGGAGGAACGGCGGAAGAAGGTCAATCGCAACATCGTGGTCGGCATGGTCTCCGCCGCGCTGCTCATCCTGTTTGTGCTGATGGGGCGCGACCGCGATCGGCCCGAACCGAGGCCCGCTCCCACGGACCCGGTTCCTGCCGCCTCTGTCCCCGCGCCGGCGCCCGAGCCGCCCCGGGCCGAACCGGCGGCGCCAGCCGGCGATCCGGCCTTCCGTTCCGCTTCCGGGCAGCCCGAAGTGGAGCGCAACTTCTCCGGGATCCTGCCGCTTGAGGGCGTTGCCCCCGACAGCAAGAAACAACTGATTCTGGATGTGGAGGCTATCGAGCGGTGCTGGGTGAAAGTGCAGGCCGATCATGCGCCGGCGCAGGAGGTCTTGCTGAATCCGGGGGACCGAACCCGCTGGAAAGCACAGGAACGGCTGACGCTCACGCTCGGCAACGCCGCCGGCGTGCGGGTGTCCCTGAATGGGAAACTTCAGGGGCCGTTCGGAGGGCGCGGGAAAGTCGTTCGGGAGATCGTCTTTACCCTTTGATGGACAAGAAGGACCTTCTGGCAAGGGCCCGCGCGGCCCGTGAAATGGCGGTGGCGCCGTCCTCCAAGTTCAAGGTCGGGGCTGCGCTATGGTGCGATGATGGCTCCGTCTTTACGGGCTGCAATATCGAGAGCCCCACGTATCTCGGGATTTGCGCGGAGCGGGTGGCGCTCTTTAAGGCGCTGTCGGAGGGGCGGCGGGGCTTCACGGTGATCGCGATCGCGGGCGGGGTCAACGGAGGGTGCCCGCCCTGCGGCGCCTGCCGCCAGGTCCTCTGGGAATTTGCGCCGGACCTGGACGTGCTGCTGGATGACGCGCAGGGCTCCTATATCCAGCGGCGCATCACCGATTATTTCCCGGAGCCGTTTGACCGGAGCAAGGTCGATCCCTCCAGGGCTGTAGAACGGTAACCCGGATTGCGGCACGACGTGCCGCAGTCCCGGCGCTGCCGGCACGATCTGGGGGGAAACCATACGTTGTTTGAGGGGTTACGACTTGGCATCATCTATGCGTATGATTACGGCAAAACAGCTTGACACTCGCGGGAGCCCGCGCTATAGTGGCGCGATTTTTTAGCCTGTTTTATTGAGACGATACGAAGGACGGGGCGCTTAACCAAAAGGAGGATCGCGATGGGTTATCTGAAGTCAGGACTGATTGCAATGTCGGTGTGCGCAATGATGGGCACGACGGCTTACGCCGGTGAAGAGTTGGATGTGGTTCCGTCCCGCGTGCCGGGTGCTCAACGTGCTGCTGCCAAGGCACTGAAGAATCCGATTGCGAACACTCCCGCGAACGTCGCCAAGGGGAAGGCTCTCTTTGAGGGACAGGGGACCTGCATGAATTGTCATGGCACGAGCGGCAAAGGCGATGGCCCTGCCAGTATCGTATTCCCGATTGCCCCAAGGAATTTTTTGAATGCGAAGTTCCACAAGAATCGGACCGATGGCGAAATGATGTGGGTGCTCAAGAATGGGAGCAATGGGCCGAACGGGACTGGTCAGCCGACTCCAATGGTTGCGTTGGTTCCGACCGCGATTAGTGAGGAACAAGGTTGGTATATCATTCTCTACGAGCGGAGCTTCGAGCCCAAGTAATAGTCGGTGCAAAGAACTTTCGCTGGGCAGGCGTTCCGAGAGGGATGCCTGCCCTTTTTGCTCAGTCCACGCCTCTTCTTGCTTAGCTTTATTTTCGAAGGAGGCCCATCCATGTTGGTGAAGTCTAGCTTACTTGCGTTGGCACTGTGTACTCTCGTGGCTGTCAGCGCATATGCCGAGGAGTTGGATCCGACCATATCGAGAGTCCCTCACGATCAGCGGGCCGCAGCCCAGGCGATGAAGAATCCAGTGCCGAAGACACCGGAGAACATTGCGAAGGGAAAAACGATCTTTGAGGGCAATGGCTCCTGTCACAATTGTCATGGGTTAAACGGCAAGGGGGATGGTCAAGCCGCCAAATTTTTGAACCCCTCTCCCCGGAACTTCGCAAATCCGGAATTCCATAAGAATCGTACAGATGGCGAGATGTATTGGGTGATCAAGAACGGCAGTAAGGGACCGAATGGAACGGGTATCCCAACCGGCATGCTTGCACTCATTGGCACTCAGATTACCGATGAGGAGGCGTGGTACGTGATTCTCTACGAGCGAAGCTTCGAGGGCAAAAAGTAGAGGCACAACCCTTCCGTGCGAGTCAGGCGTATGATCGAGAAGCGTTCCCTTTCGGGTCTGGTTGCCGTGTTCGTGTGCGCAAGCATGGGAGTCATGGCATTCGCAGAAGAGAGAAGCCCGATTGAACCCCGTGTGCCGCCAAATGAGCGTATGACCGCGAGGAGCATGAAGAGCCCAATTCCAAAAACCCCGGAAAACATCGCGAAGGGCAAGGTGATTTATGAGGGCAAAGGGTCCTGTTTTCGATGCCATGGTGACAGCGGCAAGGGGGATGGCCCCTACAATACACTTGTAAATTTAAACCCGTCTCCGCGAGACTTCACAAACCCTAAGTTCCATAGAAATCGAACCGACGGCGAGCTGTTCTGGGTGCTCAAGAACGGGATCGCAGGGACGGGAATGGTTCCGGCCATTGGAGGCCCCATTACCGAGGATGAGGCCTGGTACGTGATCTTGTACGAGCGGAGCTTCGAGGGCAAGTAAGCACAGCGACGTTCCCCGGAATCTCTCCCCCAAAGGAAGGTGAATAGTGAAAAAACTGCCTCTTCTCTTTGAGAACAACCGGAACTGGGCGTCACAAATATCTCAATCCGACCCGGAATTTTTCTCCACACTGGCCCATCAGCAGAATCCTGAGTTCCTCTGGATTGGGTGCTCTGACAGCCGTGTTCCAGCCAACGAAATCATCGGCCTGCGCCCCGGAGAACTCTTTGTCCACCGCAATGTCGCCAACCTTGTCATTCATACGGACATGAACTGTCTCTCCGTGTTGCAATATGCCGTGGACATACTGAAAACCAAGCACATCATTGTCTGTGGGCATTACGGGTGCGGCGGCGTACGGGCTGCACTGGAAAGCCGCCCTCACGGGCTGATCGACAATTGGCTTCGTCACATTCGCGATCTTCATCAAAGACGGTCTGTCGAACTCTCGCGGCTTCCCACGGTAGAGGAACGGATAAACCGACTCTGCGAACTGAATGTGATCGAGGGAGTCACGAATGTGGGGAATACGACGGTTGTCCAGGAAGCATGGCAGAGAGGCCAGGCGGTGACCGTACACGGTTGGATTTATGCCATCTCGGATGGGCTGTTGACGGACATGGACGTCTGTGTTTCTTCAGTTGCCGATGTGATGAAACTGGAAAATATGTGAGCGAATCAGCGTTCAAGCTGTTGCGAGGGGCAGGCGTTCCTGACGGGGCGCCTGCCCCTCGTGTTTTCAGCCCCTCGTGTTTTTGAACCAGGCGCCGAGCGCCACGGCCACGCGGCGCGGCGGTGACAGGGTGACGCGCCGGGCGAAGACGTCGTAGCGGGACGCCTCGATCCGTTCGAGGATCGTGTGATAGATGGCGCGCATGATTTCGGCGGGGAGCAGCGCCCGCCGATCAGACTCGGGCAGGGCGGCTTCGGCGGCGCGGTAGTACTCCTGGGCGCGCCGGCACTCAAACTCCATCAGGCTGGTGAACGCCGGCGTGCAAGCGCCGGCCAGCAGTTCTTGTTCGCCGTACCCGAAGCGCGTGAGGTCTTCGGTGGGCAGATAGATGCGTCCGCGCGCGCCGTCCACTTTCAGGTCGCGCAGGATGTTCGTCAATTGAAAGGCGATGCCCAGGTTGACGGCGTATGTCTGTGATTCCGGGGCGCGCGCGCCGAAGATCTTCAGGCAGACCAGGCCCACGACGGAGGCGACCCGGTAGCAGTACTGGTAGAGGTCGCTGAAGGTGGCGTAGCGATTGATGGTCAGGTCCATCTCCACGCCTGCGATAATCTCGTCGAAGTAGTCCTGCGGAATGCCGAGCAGGCGGATATGATCGGCCAGACAGATGATGATCGGGTTCGACGAGTGCGTGCCTCCGTCGCCGTCCTGCCGATAGAGCGCGGCGACATCCGCGCGCCAGCGCGCCAGATGCGTGCGCGGGTCCGAACCCGGCGCGGGATCGTCCACGGCGCCGTCCACTTCGTGGCAAAAGGCATAGACGGCGTGCATGGCGTCGCGGCGCTCCTGCGGCAGAAAGAAGAACGAATAGTAGAAATTGCTGCCGCTCCGCCTGGCGAGATCCGTACAGTACTGCTGGGCTTCGTGGCTGGTCATGTCCAGAGCCGCCGCACAAGGGATGCGAGATCGCAGTCCTGCAGCGTCGCGGTGACGGCGTCGGCGGTGCGGAGTCGGTCCGGAGGAGAGGTGGTGGACAGGGCCAGGCACCGCATGCCCGCCGCGTGGGCCGCCTGGATGCCGAAGAATGTGTCCTCGATGACGAGGCACTCCGAGGCCAGGATCGGCGCGCGCCGGTTCAACGCCTGCAGTGCGTGCAGGTAGCCTTCCGGCTCGGGCTTGCCGTCCTGAACGTCTTCCGCCGCGGTGATGTGCTCGAAGTCGTCCCGCATGCCGGCGGTTGTGAGAATCATCTCGATTTCGTGCCGAAGTGCACCCGACACGATGGCCCGGCGGTAGCGGCCGGCGACGTTCTTGACGAACTCCACGGCGCCCGGATACACCATCCTGGTGGTCGTGAGGTGGCCGAGCATCACCGCCGCTTTCCGCTCGACGAGCCGGTGAATCGTTTCCGGCGCGGCGTCGCGGCCGTGCTCGGAGAGGACGGCGTGAAAGCACCCTCGGTCGTCGAAGCCGATGTACTTCTCGTAATAGTCGTGCTCGCTGAGCGGGAGCCCTTCGCCCTGCAAGACCTGCTGGAACATCCTGAAGTGGAGCGGCTCGGTATCGGCGAGGACGCCGTCGAAATCAAAGATGATGGCTTTCAGCACGTGAGGCGCCCTCGTGTTGGAAAAAGAGAGCGCAGTATATCATTTTTCTGTAGGGGCACGGCATGCCGTGTCCCTTCTACTGTTGCCTTCTTGATTCAGAAGGAAGCTTCTACTACAGTGGCCGTATGATTCGTACCTTCCAGGGTGTGACGCCGCGTGTGGCCGGCTCCGCCTTTATTGACGAGACGGCCGTCGTTGTCGGAGACGTGGTCATCGGCGACGACTCGAGCGTCTGGTTTCATGCCGTGGTCCGCGGCGACGTGCATTACATCCGGATCGGCGCCCGCACCAACATCCAGGATCTCAGCATGCTGCACGTCACGCATGATACCCATCCGCTGGTGATCGGCGACGATGTGACGGTGGGGCACCACGTGGTCCTGCATGGGTGCACAGTCGGGGATCGCGTCCTGATCGGCATGGGCGCGATCATCATGGACGGCGCCGTGATCGGAGAGGATTGCGTGGTCGGCGCGGGGGCGCTGGTCACGGAGTGCACGAGCGTGCCACCGAAGAGCCTGATTCTGGGCTCTCCCGCGAAGGTGACGCGTGTGGTGACGGACGGGGAGCTGGCTTGGATCCGGGAGTCCGCGCAGAACTACGTCGGGTATGCCCGCCGGTATCTCGAGGAGCCCCTGAAGGCCAGGCCTGGATTCCGGGCGTAAGGCCGCCCGACCTGTCTCACCGCTTGCGGGGGCGGGTGGGTGTCTGGCATGATTGGATCGAGAGGATAACACCATGCAGACTTGGGACCGGCCGGACCCGTTGACACGGGATCTGATTCATCTGATCAATGCGCGGCGCCACGATCACTGGGACGTGGACGCGGCGCTCGACACGCTTGCCGAGCTGATCGAAGTGGGCCGGGAGGACGAAATCCTCACGGTGCTGGCGGCGCTGGACGAGGACATGGCGGAGTGGCTGTTCGACCTGCTGGCGGAGGCGGCCTCGACGGCGGAGGCGGAGGAGGACGGGGCGGGAGCGCTGCTGACGCTGGCGCTGCCGCTGGGGGCGAACTTTGGGCAGCCGTTGCGGCTGACGGTGGACCCGCAGGAGACGGCGGCGCTGCTGCGGCGGGCGCTGCGGTTGCCGGCGGAGAGCCAGGTGGTCGTGGAGCCGAAGCTGCTGACGGACACGACGCTGGAACGGCTGACGCTGCAGGATCTGCACACGCACGCAGGGGCGGTGTTCGGGCCGGGGCGGAGCCGGCCGCTGGCGGCGCGGTTGCATGTGCCGGTGGAACACACGGTGTACCTGGTGTTCGGCGTGCGGGAAGCGGAAGGGGAGGTCCCGATGCCGCAGGAGCTGGGGCCGGAGGAGCAGGCGGAGCTGCTGGTCGGGCTGCAGCGGCAGTGTGGGGACCTGGCGGCGGCGCCGCACATGCTGGAGGCGCCGGTGTACGCGGCGTATGCGCTGTTCGACGCGAAGAATACGGGAGGGTTGCAGCGGCTGGCGGACGAAACGATCGCGGTGTGGCGGGAGTTGACGCCGGAGGTGCGGGGGCGGGTGATGGTGCATCTGCACACGCAATGCGGGAACGGGGTGTACATGCCGGTGTGGACGGACCTGCTGGACCCGGTGGGGGGCGAAGAGTCGGGGCCGCAGTGGACATCGCCGGACGTGTGGGTGTTCACCGCCGACTTGCCGATTGAGTGGCCGGGAGAAGTGCTGATGAACCGGCTGATGGCGGAGGGCTGCACCCGCTTCGAAAACCAC
Organism: Nitrospirales bacterium; assembly: GCA_030648395.1. Taxonomy (GTDB): domain Bacteria; phylum Nitrospirota; class Nitrospiria; order Nitrospirales; family NS-4; genus SCTG01. The sequence continues at coordinate 22,010 of JAUSHW010000105.1, forward strand.
ATCGTCGAAGCGCCGGATAATTAGGTCAGAATCACGCCTCCATAGCCCACCACGCGATCCACGTCTTTGCTGACGTCGGCCGACGTTGCATAACGAACCACACTCGCCTTGCCGGCGCCGAGCGCTTTTGCCGCGAGCAGGACGGCGGTGCTGGGGACATACCCGCACATCGTAATCTGGTGTTTCTCGACCGTCTGGTGCAGGCGCGCGCCGTCCAGGGTTTGCACGGCGTCCAGTGCCAGCCGATCCTGCCGGTGGGCGAAGGCTTCGGCGGTGATCCCGGAAGGTGGCGACTGGCCGAAGCCGGGTCCGCAATGGGTGAGATCCGTGCTGGCAATCAGTAAGGGCGGAGTTGGCGCCTCTTCGATGACGGCCGCAAGCGCGCGTCCCAGGTCCCGGCAGGCCTCCAGATCGCGGAAGCCGACGACGATGGGGAGGATCTGGATGTCGGGCCGCAACGCGCGCAGAAACGGGAGCTGGACCTCGAGGCAGTGTTCGTACTGATGCGCGAGGTGGTCGGCTTGGGCCCGTGGGCAGCGCGCCAGAAACATCCGTCCCAAGTCGGCCGCGATCGGCACGGCTCCTCCGGGCAACAGCCACTCCCCTTCACTGTATACCGAGAGCGGCGGCCCGTATCCTGTGTGGTTGGGTCCCACCAGAATGACCGTTGAGGGAATGGTGATTCTGCTGTACACGGCTCCGGCGACGGCTCCCGAATACATCAGCCCGGCATGCGGGCACAGGATCGCCCGTGCGTCCACG
>JAUSHW010000106.1 GCA_030648395.1 Nitrospirales bacterium
AGCGCGCCTCCAGGCCTTCTTCCACCACGATCCGCAGGGCTTCGCGCAGCGCGTAGACCATGCTGATGGGCGCGGTGTGGTGGTAGGCGCGTTTTCCTTCGGTCCAGTAATCCGCGATCATGGACATGTCCAGGTACCAGCTTTGGACCTTCGTCTTGCGCGCCTTGAGTGCTTCCAGGGCGCGTGGGCTCAGCGTGAGCGGCGCGAGGCCAGGCGGACAGCTCAGGCATTTTTGCGTGCCGCTGTAACAGGCATCGATTCCCCAGGCGTCCACCTGCACGGGTACGCCCCCGAGTGAGGTGACGGCATCGACGATCAGGAGCGCCCCGTGCCGCCGGCACAGCACGCCGACGTCCGCCAGCGGCTGGTGGGCGCCGGTGGACGTCTCGGCATGGACCAGCGCGACGGCCTTCACGGCGCCCGCCTGCTTGAGCGCGTCTTCCAGGCGCTGGAGAGCGATGGTCTGTCCCCACGGCGCCTCGACCTTTACGGGTTTGCCGCCCGCGCGGCCGACGATGTCGGCCATGCGTGTCCCGAACACGCCGTTCACCCCCACGATCACCTGGTCGCCCGGTTCGATGAGGTTGACCAGTGCCGCTTCCATGCCGGCCGAGCCGGTGCCGGAGACGGCGATGGTAAAGGGGTTCTGCGTTTCGAAGACGGCCCGCAGCAGGGTCTGCACCTGGTTCATGATCGTCAGGAACTCAGGGTCCAGATGCCCCAGGAGCGGGGTGCTCATGGCGCGGAGCACACGCGGGTGGACCATGCTGGGGCCGGGGCCCAGCAGGAGCCGGGCTGAGGGAGTCAGTTCTGTAATCGAGTCGATCATGATGTGACCGGCGGCATTATACCTTCATGCCGCGCTCATTCCAAATCCCTAATTTGATGCTATACTCTCGATCCATGTCAGACCAACCGCCCGAGGTTTCCCTGGAAAGCCCCCCTGTTCCTTCCCCGCCGGCGCCCCTCTCTCCGTGGGTGACCGCCGTCTGCGGAGCGTTCGCGGCCGCCTATTTGGGGTTTGCCACCCTGACCGCGGCCCCGTCGCCGCTGGACCGGCTTGAGCAGCCGGAGGAGTCGCTTGAACGGATGGTCACCCGCGAAATGGACCTGCGCGCGGCTGTGCGGCAGGCGCCGGAATGGAAGCGGGCCATCTATACGACGCTTTCCGGCGGCGAGGATACGCTGGCCGATCCAATTGCCTGGTATGACGAACTCATCGGAGCGGGAGTGTCTCCTGTCGCGCAGCTCTACCGCGTTGTGCTGTTGGCCGAAGACGGGCAGGGCGGCCGCTTGAGCGTGACGCTGGTGCCTTGGGAATTCCAGGGCGAATCGGCGTTCCAAATGGCGAAATGGGTCCGCGCTGGATATCTGGGGGTTGAACTCGATCGGGAAGGCGTGCAGAGCCTGCTGTTGGAGATCCGCTCGGAGTTGCCGCCGGGCTGGTTTGCCGACACCCTGGCGGCGCGCGTGGCGGCGAAGTCCGGCGATCGGGCCGCCCAGCAGGAGGCGGAGGCCGCCATCAGCGCGCGCGGCACGGCGTTGCTCGATCGCTGGCTGGGGTTGACCTTCCTGCAAGGGGTCTTGCTGGCCATCGGCGCTGTGGTGCTGGTGAGCATTCTCTTGCGGCGGATGTCCGTCGCGGTTGGAGAGGCGCCGCTGCCGCCTGTCTGGACGGCTCAGGACGGCTACGGCCTGTTTATTCGCGGCGTCTTCGGATTTCTCCTGATCGGATTCGCGACCACGCTTCTGCTTCCAAACGAATCCCCCTACTCCGGCATCGCAACGCTGGCGGCGGGAACGCCGCTGGTGTGGTGGCTTTACCGGTATCTCTCAGTCAGGGGCCTGTCCGTCCCTGCAACGTTCGGGTTGAAGCTGTCGGCGGGAGGATGGTGGCGGGTGGCGGGGGCGACGTTCGTGGTGATCGGCTTCTCGGTGCTCGGGGAAGCGGCGATCGCGCTGGGCAGCGGCGCGCTCCATTACAAGCCGCACTGGGCCGACGGGCTGCTGGAAAACGTGCTGTGGGGGCCGCCGTGGCTGGCGGCCTGCGAAGTATTCGACAGCGTCGTCTGGGCGCCGCTGATCGAGGAACTCGCGTTTCGCGGCGTGCTCTACGCGACCCTGCGGATCACGATGGGCGTCTGGCCGGCGGTGGGCCTGAGCGGGGCCTTCTTCGCGCTGGTCCATGGGTACGGCGCGGTCGGATTCGCCTCGGTGCTCTGGAGCGGGACTCTCTGGGCACTGGCCTACGAGCGCACGCGCAGCCTCCTGCCGGCGATCTTCGGCCACATGTTCAACAACCTCCTCGTGTCGACGGAATTCATCTGGCTGCTGCGGATCTAGCTGCAGGGTTGAGGTGGTCGGTGATCCACTGGGCGAGCAGGGTGGTCATCTCGTGGAAATCTTCCGGCTTGGAAAAGTGGTGGTCGGCACCGGGGAGGACCACGAGGACGTTCTTGCCGGTGAGTTCCTCGGAAAGGCGCCGGCTCTGGTGGAGCGGCACGTACTCATCGGCGTTGCCCTGGACGATGAGCGTCGGTGCGGTAATGGCCTTTGCCGCCTCGTAGCCGCTGTGACGGGCGCAGTCCTCGTAGAATCCATATGAGAGCTTGATCCGCCCGCTCGTGCCGGGAATCACGTTCGGAATCGTGCCGGTCTTCTTCCACTCGGCGATCCCCTTGTCGCCGAACTCCAGCTTGAGCATCTCCGGAAAGTCCGGCACCGGGCACTTCAACGCGAGGCAGGCCAACTTAGGCGTCTTGGCCGCCGCCATGATCGCCACCAACCCGCCGAAGCTGGAGCCCTCCAGCGCGATCTTCCGGTAGCCTTTGGCTTTCACAAAGTCGAGGGCGGCCAGCGCCTGCTGCAGGGCCGTGGTTACGGTGATGTTCTCGAACGGGCCCTCGCTCTCGCCCTGGCCGAAGAAATCGAATCGGAACGTGGTGATCCCCTGCGGCACCAGGGTGTCGGTCAGAGTTTTGTTGGTCTTGCTGTTCTTGTTGGACAGGAACCCGTGGCAGAGGACGGCGATGCGGTCCGTCTTCTTATCGGGCCTGGCGAGGATGCCGGAAATTTTATGGCCGTCAGTATCCGTAAAGGTGAGGGCTTGCTCCATTGGGGAGTATTCTAGCAGATCACTGGCCTAAGCCTGTATGATGCAAGAACGTCCAAGAGCGGGTCCTGTCACCGAGCAGCCCGGACGTGCTCAGAGCCTTTCGCCGTCGCAGCCCCGCAGACTCGGCTGTAGGCTCTTCCGCTCCGCCCGGGCGCCCGCTCGGCGCCACCCGCTGAAAGAGTGCAGGCATTACATGGCTGATCGCTCGAAGCGTCTTTCAACCAACATCGACGGCAACTTCTTCGTCGATTCCACCTGTATCAACTGCGACACCTGCCGGCAATTGGCGCCTGGGTCGTTCATCGAGAACGGCGAGTTTTCCTCCGTGTTTCGCCAGCCGGAAGGCGAGCCCGAGCGCTACCAGGCCTATCAGGCTCTGCTGGCCTGCCCCGTCGGGTCCATCGGCGTGATCGTGCCGGACAAGGCACAGATGCGGGCCGCCACGGAAAGCTTCCCTCTTCTCATTGACGGCGAGGTTTACTACAACGGCTTCAACTCCGAGAAGTCATACGGCGCCAACAGCTATTTTGTGCGTCATCCCGATGGCAACTGGCTGATCGATTCCCCTCGCTACATGAAACGACTCGAGGACTTCTTCGAGCGGATGGGCGGGATCACGTACATCTTCCTGACCCACGAAGACGACATCGGCGACGCCCCCCGCTACGCCAGGCGTTTCGGCGCCAAGCGGATCATCCACCGCGCCGATGCGGACGCCCAGCCGGACGCCGAATGGATCATTGATGGACTCGATCCGGTGGCGGCGGTGCCCGGCATTACGATCGTGCCGGTGCCGGGGCATACGGATGGGAGCATGGCGTTGCACGTCGCCGGCCGTTACCTCTTCACAGGCGATCACATGTCGTGGGACCGTGAGATCAACGGCCTGCGGCTGGCGACGGTCTATGTCTGGGATGAGGAGACGTTACGCCGGTCGGCGGCGAAGCTGTCGGAGTTTTCCTTCGAATGGGTCCTGCCGGGCCACGGCGACCGCATGCAGTTGCCGTCTGATCGGATGAAAGAGGAGTTGCGGCGGTTGCTCCAGGGCCGGAGCGGGGCCTGCCTCTAACGCGGCCGTGGAGGAGCGGTTTCTGAACCGCGCCGATCGGGAGCGGGAGGCAGCCCCGCGACAGGCCCCGCGATGCGAACAAGTCATTCTTGCGGATGACTGGCCAGCAGCCGGACGATTTTTCCGGCGAAGAGGCCGAGCCCGATCAGTAGCAGGGCGGCCGAAATCCAGACAGCCGCAACGGTCGGGCCGGCCTGCAGTCCGAAGAAACCCGCCGAGAGCCCCCATCCCATCATGCCGGCCACGCCGAGGTTCAGCGCGGCCAACTGAATCCACTTGCCACGCTCGATCAGGCGTATGAGCTCATCCAGGTAAGGCCTGCGCTTTTTCTGGCTCTTCACCCGGTTGAGCGTCAGGATCACCGGCAACAGGTGGCTGAGCGCTCCCATGATCGTCTGGAGGATGAAGCCCACCAGGGCCATGTGGCTGTAACCCATCATATGCGCGGTGCCGGTCGGAAACTCCGGCGGGTCCGTCCGGCTGTTCCAGGCCAGGAAAATGCCTGCCGCCATTGTGAGGGCCAGCCAGCCTGTCGCGCAGAGAAGATGCAGGACCGGCAGGGTGAATTTTGTCTCCGCGGAGAGCCAGGTTCGGAAGATGTTCCAGCCGTAACAGACGGCGCCGGTGAGCAACACGAATCCGGCGATCATCTGGAACAGCGGTTCTGCAAAGATAAAGCCGCCGACCAGTGCGGCGATCCCCAGCGGGAGCGTCACGAAAGCAACAACGGCCAGGCGGTCGCTGTAGAGGCGCGAGCCCGCGACCGTGGGGAACAGGTTGTGCATCGTCCCGACGATCGTCAGGGTGACGAAGCCCATGAGATTCAGATGCAGGTGCGCCAATCGTGCCAGGTTTGTGGCATCGGGCTGGAACGCGCCGAAGGCGATCAGTTCGGCGAGGCCGATCCCGGCGAAGAGCGCGAGAACCGCGAGCCCGTAGAACCAGAGGTTCAGCCCCGTGCGCTGGACGCTTTTCTTGACCATTCCGATGACGTCGGAGAAGAGGATCAGAAAGACCAGCCCGACAGCCGCGCCCGACATTCCGATGAGAGGAAAGTTGGAGATCCCGAACCCGATGAGAATGCCGAGGGTGCCGCCGTTCAGCAGGGCATACTGGAAGGCGCGGCTCTTTTTCTCCTCGAATGGCACCATCAGGAGCGGCGGGATGAAGGTCAGCATGGCGCCGAAGATCATCTGCGCAACGCCGCCGACCAGCGCCATGTGCACGTGGATGACTCGGAGCTGCGGGAGTGTCGGCAGGCCGGCTTCCCTGGCGATCCACACATAGAGGCCCAGCAGGACGGACGCGGAGAGCCAACCCAAAGCGGTTACAAGGAACAGGGGAGGTCTGAATTTCTCGAACATGGTTACACCTTCAGAAAATAGAAATGGTTGGTGGGGCCCTTGCCGTGGCCGATGGCCAGGCCATGGCGGATGGCCTCGGTGGTGTAGGCCTTGGCGGCCTTCACCGCCTGGCTCAGGGGCTTGTCGAGCGCGAGGTGCGCGGCGATGGCCGAGGCGTACGTGCAGCCGGTGCCGTGCGTGTGCGGCGTGTTGATGAACTCACCCTTGAAGACCTCGAAAAACTGGCCGTCGTAAAGCAGGTCCGTGCCGCGGTCCGTCAGAAGGTGCCCGCCTTTTATCAGCACGTGTTGGCTTGCCATCTTGCGTATGTTCTTCGCAGCTTTGCGCGCGTCGGCGAGGGTCTTGATCTCGACGCCGGAGAGCTGCTGCGCTTCATGGATGTTGGGTGTCACGACGAGCGCCAGCGGGA
>JAUSHW010000109.1 GCA_030648395.1 Nitrospirales bacterium
GCCTGTCAGGTCGCATGCGGAGAGCGTATCCCCGTTCAGCACTAGGAACGGCCCGTCCTTGAGGAAGGGCGCGGCCTGCCCGATGCCGCCGCCCGTCCCCTGGAGCTCGGGCTCGTGCGAATAGGCCACGCGCAGGCCGAAGCGCGTGCCGTCCCCGATCGCCTGCACGATCTGATCGCCCAGATGGTGCAGGTTGATGAGGACGTCAGTGATCCCGTGGCGCTGGAGGAGCAGGAGGTTCCAGACGAGGAGCGGCCGTCCGGCGATCGGCAGCAGGGGCTTGGGCGTCCGGTCGGTCAGGGGCCGCAGGCGCACGCCGAGGCCCGCCGCCAGGACCATGGCTTTCATTGCAGTTCAGGCACGTGGCGCGCGAGGGCGGCGCGCAGTGGGTGCAGCGACCGGTGCTTCTCGAGATTGCGCTTCACGTAGCCCAGCGTTCGCGGAACGTATTGGATGTAGCGGTCGTTGTTTTTTTCAAGAAGGATGTAGACGAACCGCCCGGCCGCCTTGAGATTGCGCTGGATGCTGGTCAGGTCGAAGATGCGCATGAACGCCAGACGGTCGAGCGGCGCGCCGGCCTTGGCCCGCGCCTCCAGATAGCGGACGACCAGTTCGTCGATCAGTTCTTCATCGAGCGACAGATAGGAGTCGCGCAGCAGGGACGCCAGGTCGTATGAGGCGGGGCCCATCAGGGCGTCCTGAAAGTCGATGACCCGGAGCCGCTCGTCCTGCACCATGAGATTGCGGCTGTGATAGTCCCGGTGAGTGAAGACGCGCGGTTGGTCGGCCAGCAGCCCGGCGATCTTCCGCATCTCGGCGCGGATCGCTTCGCGGTCCGATTCGGGCAGCGCCGTGCCGGCGCGCTTTTCAATGCCGTACTCGATGAAGTGATCGAACTCCCACATCAGGAGCGGTGCGTCGAAGGCGCGGCCGAAGGCCAGGCAGGCGGGGTCGGCGGGAAAGCTCGCCTTTAAATGGAGCCGAACGAGCGCGTCCACGGCTTGCCGGTACAGGTCCGGGGTGTCGGGACTCGTCGCGTTCTGGGACGACATGGCCAGCGTCACGTCCCCCAGGTCTTCCAGGTACAGAAGCCCCGCAGCCTTGTCGTAGTAGTGCAGCGCCGGCACCGCCACGTCGGCCTTGGCGAGATGGGACAGGATGTTGACGAACGGCAACTCCGTGATCGGGGCGGCGCCGCTGACGGCTTCCTCCGACTGCTTGAACGCCTCGGGCGAGGACAACTGCATCAGCACCAGCGTATGCGGCGGGCCGCCGGCCAGCTCCAAACGGAAGTAGCGCCGGTTGGAGGCGTCGCCCGCGAGCGGCGCCATCTTTGACAACTCGACGCGAAACGGCAGCGTCGTCTTCACCGTGGCGGCGACGAGCGCGGGATCGGGCGGCGGGAGAATAGCAGGGGCCATACACCCGGCATTATACCCATACTCGCGAGCACGCTCCAGCGCCGTCTCATGGGAGGCGCGCCCCTCCCAGCGAGAGCGCTTAACGCCGCACGTCGTCGCCCTCGCCCCGCATGCCGGCCTTGACGACCTGGGTCAGCCGCCGCAGAAGCTGTTCCCGCTGCTGATCGAAGCGGAGCGGGGGCATCGCGCGGGCTTCTTCCAGAATCCTGCCCACCTTCGCCATGGTTGGGCGGAGCGCCGAGGGATTGGGCGCCTGTTCTCTGAGCTTGTCTGCCATGGTCTTGAGCATCAGCTTTTTCTGATCCGGCCAGGAGTCCTCCGGCGCGGCACGCGCCTTCTCGAGCAATTTCTCCAAGGGGCGCCCCGCTTGCCGGGGAGGAGCCTCGCCCTCCGGGGAATCCGGGGGACGCACCCGCGCTTCTTTGCTTGGTGGGGCCGCGCGATCCTCCTGAGCGCTTTCCTGCACCTGCTTCTTGAGGTCCTCCAACTCCCTCCGCAGCTGCGCCACCTCGCTGGAGGACCTGCGCTCGCCCGCCGGCGCGGTCGCCGCTGTCGCGGCAGCGGGCTGGGCCGCCGCCGGTTTTCCGTCCGGGACCGACACCAGGCGGAGGACGAACTGCCCGCCTTCGTCGCCGGTGCCCTTCATGGGCTCGCTCCGCGGCATCTGATCGGCGTTGTTCGCGATGATCGGCGCGAGCTGATCGAAGATGTGACTGGGGACCAGGTAAGGGTCGCGGTTCTCTTTGAGCAAGTTGATGAAGTGGTAGGCAAAGATGCTGTGGCCGCCCTTGCCCTGGTCCGCGACCGGCTCCGTCCCGCCGGAGGTCAGGCCCCAGCGTGATTTCTTTGCGTAGAGGCGCGAGAAGAATTGATCGTCGAGCGGCGGCATCGCCCGGGACTTGCCGAAGAGCGTGCCGCTGAAGCAGGAGTCCGCGACGAGGTACACGTGCTTCGCCTTCATCCCCTCGATGTAGTCGCGGATCGACGCGTTCGTGATGAACGTCCCCGGCTGCTTCGGCTGCCCCTCGACCGGCACCCACCAGCCCAGGCGGCCGTCCTCGTCGTATTGCCCGTGGCCGGCGTAATAGATGAGGACGCTGTCCTCCGCCCCGGCCTTCCGCCCGAGGTCGAACAGCGAGCCCTCGATGTTGGTGCGCGTCGCCTGCTCGTTCAGCAACTCGATGATGCGGTCCCGGCGGAAGCCATAGCGCTGCACCAGCACGTCGCGCACGCCGACGGCGTCCTTGACGGCGCTGTCCAGCGGCGGCACGTTCTTGTAGGTGTTGATGCCGATGATCAGCGCCCAGTATTCGCCCGTGATGGGGAGGCTTCCCGGCGCGACCTTCGGAATGATCGTGACGCCGCGCTGCTCCTGGCCGGCGACGGCAAGACCGGCCAGCAGGAGGATGCCGGCAACCGCCGGCAGGATGAACCGTCGTGCGTGCATAGCCCTCCTCCGTGACGTTGTTCGCTGAGGCAAAAGTACGGTAGGACAATCAAACAGAGAAAGCAAGAACGCCTTGCGCCGCGAGGTCCGGCGGCGCTGTACGCACTGGGGTAGGCTCAGATCAGAATTTGACCGCCTGCGCCATGTCCATGTCGGACAGGTCGCGGGCACAGGGCTCGTCCTGCAGACGTGCGGCCCGCGTGACGACGAAGGCGGACGGCACGTGCTCCCAATGCCGGAAGTCCGGCTCCAGGGCGCCTTTCAGCACCTTGGGGGCCTGCCGCATCAACGCGATCCCTCCTCGAATGGATAGGTCGCACAACTGACCGTTCCCTTTCCCGGCGACGTCGACCGCGCACCCCCCGATGGCCACTCCTGCGCCGGCCGCCACCGGCACGAGGCTGTACACGATCCCGATCGGCAGGCGGATCCAGCTTTGCATATTCAGGAGGGGGTGATAGGCATGGCTGTGCCGAATGGCGATCTTCTCGAACCAGCGTTGCGTGGGAATGCGCAGCCCCGTGTCGGACGCACAGGCCGGCAGGAACGCCGCACTCGGTCTGACGCGAAAATAGCCGTTGCTCGAGCCGGTGAATTTCAGGTCCCAGTCGATGCCCGGGAATGTGCCCGTGCCGTAGACCTGCCACGCCGGCTGCGCGGCCGCTCCCCGATCGATTCTCGCCACCTGCCGTTCCGCAAAGGAGCGGATGTCCGGTTCAAGGCCTTTGAGCGCCCCGGCCTGATCCCACAACCGGAGCCAGTCCACCCGTGCCTCGCCGGGATCGCCCAGTTGTTCCCACAACACAGCCGACAGGAGCAGGTTGGCCGGGTCCTCCCCGTAGTTATAGATCGGGGCGAACAGCTCCTGGTCCAGCCGCCGCAGTTCGACTTTCGCGTCGTCGGGTTTGTTGGCCCGCAGGTAACTGTCCGCCAGCAGGACGGTCAGGTAGCCGCGCTCATAGCTTTCCAGGACATACGCCGTCAGGGCGCCGTCCGGCAGAAAAATGCTGGTGGTTTCCCTGGTGATGGAATAGGTCTTGTGCCGGTAGGCCGCTTGCGCCTGCGCGCCGTATGTGATCACCACATCGTGGCAGTTTTGCGAAAAGGCGTCCGCCAGGAGATTGAGCGTCTCAGTCTGGCGCGACAGGTCCACACGCTGTGCAAGCGTGGAGCAGTCAGACGTGGCTCTTTGACTGGGCGCTCTGTGCTGGCAACCGGCAAGGAGCAGGGCGAGACAGGCGACGACACCCAAGCCCGCCCATGCGAACGGTGCGGCCATGCGTGTATCCCGGACCATGACGTGCCCGTCAGTGTGAGTGACTTCGCCGTCCAGGTCAAGCGAGGCGCGCGCGGATCAGACCCCACCGAGTTTGTCTTCCCTGCCCTTTTGGCTTATAAGGGTGCCATGGAGATGCGCGGAGTGCGTCGAGGGGAAAGCGGCTTTACTTTGGTCGAACTGATCATCGTCGTGGCGATTATCGGAATCTTGGCGAGCATTGCCATTCCGAAATTCCTGGCGTACCAGGCCAAAGCGCGTCAGGCGGAGGCCAAGGTCGGGCTGGGCGCGATCCACACGTCTGCGATGTCGTACGCCGCCGAGAGCAACACCTATATCGTGTCGCCCCTTGCCCTGCTTGGCTTTCAGCTGTCGGGAGCCTCCAAGTACGACTTTTATTACGGCGGGACGGTCGCCTCGCTGAAAATCACGCCTGCCAGCGGGGGCGCGTCTGCGCCGTGCGATGTTGTGCCCACGGCCTCTCCGCAGCCCGCCATGTCCCTATCGGGGTTCACAGCATCCGCCATCGGCAATATCGATAACGATGACACCTGCGACGAATGGGAGATCGATGACCGGCGGATTCTGACGAACGGAAGGAACGATGTGATTCAGTGAAGGCGGAGGAAGGTTCTTATCCGAAGGCGCCGACGTAGTCGCAGCAGAGTGTGCAGGTCGCTACGTACTGGATCTCGAATTCCAGGATGCCGAGCGTGCTGAGCGCGCGGTCGCCCGGGTGGCCGCAGGCGTCCGCGAAGGCGTCGCCGAGGCGGGTGAGCATGGTGTCCAGGGACGGGGCGATGACGGCCTCGGTATAGCGCAGCAGCCGCAGCCTCAGTTCGGCGTCGAACGCCCGCCAGACCGGATCCTGCTCGGCCAGCGAATCCAGCGCGCCGCGATACGCGGTGAGGATGCCCTGCTTCTCGGGGCGGTTGCGGTACAGTTCCGACGTCACGTATTCGATCACGAAGCCCTGCAGGAGCATGGTCTCGAACTGGACGCGCTCGCGATCCTTCTCGGACAGGGATGCCAGCACGTTTCTGGTTTCCGGCTTGTCCGCCCGGCTCTTGACGATCATGTCGACGAAGCGCATGCCGATCTCGTGCGGCGCGGCCTTCTTTTTAAAGAGCGTACGAAAGAGCCGAGAAAGCTTGGGGGCGATCTGCGACAGCATGGCGGCTGAGCCTACCACAACCGAATTTCCCGTGGTAGACTGGCCCCTTTAGGGAGGGTCATGATGAGCCTGGCCGATAACAAATGCGTGCCCTGCCGGGGCGGTGTCCCGCCGATGGAGCGGTCCCGCGCGCAGGCGCTGCTGGGGGAACTGGATCCGGGCTGGCAGTTGAATGCCGCGGGGCACCTGGACCGGGCCTTTCCGTTCAAGAATTTCGCGCAGTCGCTCGAGTTCGCGAACAGGGTCGGCGCGGTCGCGGAACAGGAAGGGCATCACCCGGATCTTCACGTGGCCTGGGGGAAATGTGCCATTGAGATCTGGACCCATAAGATCCAGGGACTGACGGAGAGCGATTTCTACCTGGCCGCCAAGGCGGACCGGGTGTTCGCGTCCATGGGATCGGCGCCGGCCTAGTTTCCTCCGGCTGCTTTCAGCTCCAGGGGCGAGAGCACGATGATTCCCGGCAGGGGGCCCTGCCAGGGGCTGAATGGAACCACGCTGCCGCTCTTGACCCTGGCCGTTTTCGGCTCGCTCTCCGTGGCCGGGTCCATCTGCTGGGTGATTTCAGTCCTGAGCCGCTCGCCTTT
>JAUSHW010000041.1 GCA_030648395.1 Nitrospirales bacterium
CAAAAAGGACAATGCTTTTTTTCTCATGATGGCGTCCCTTTATCAAAGTGGTTTGATATTTGAACCGTTGAGTTGTCGTCATATCCTGCGTGGCCAAGCAGTTGCAACACAACGACCAACAAAAAATCAACAATCCATGACTATTACACCCATTGCGAGGAGCCACGCGACGAAGCAATCTCGCGAGTCCCGACCTGTAGGGGCGTATGGCGATACGCCCTCCCCCAAACCGTAGGGGCGGGATTCATCCCGCCCTCTTTTCCTTTTGTAATTGCGAGCCGAAGCGAAGCAATCTCGCGGGTCAGTGATAGCCACCCGTAAAAAATCGGCCCCTGTATCTTTTTTGATTCGCGCGCCACCCACCGCCTTTTCCTCCTGCATGACTTTACGGAGGGGGAGTGGTAGGATTTCGGGGCGATGATGAGCGTGCTCGGTACTGGTATTCTTCCTCAGACGTGAATCGAAAGCAAAAGAAAGGACGGTAGTGTTAGCACATGCCTGACCTCTTCCGCCTACGCCGGTTTGCGCTAATAATGGGTCTGATTTTATTTGCCTATTCTCTAGCTGATGTCGAGGTGAACACCAATATTGTCTTGTCTGGAGTGGCGCTCAAAATCCGTAAGCCCCATGTTCTGGAATACGGCCTTCTCCTTGCTTCAGCGTATGCGATGTTTCGCTATTGGTATTACAGTACCGCCGTCTCCATTTCTCCTGCTGCCGCTCGGAAAGGCCTTCAAAGCGGAATATTCCCTCTTGGTTCAGGCAAGGACCTAAGAGGAGATCGACCTTTGATGCTTGAGCAAGCGACTCTGATTTTTCGGCGATATTTCCCCAGGACGGAGGTCAACATCGATAATGCCAAGGTATATCAAACGACTGATCTTGAAGGGACGCGGTTGGGCGGGTTCACCATGCCAGCTCTTTCCAAGACAACGAAACTACTTAACCTGATGGAAGATATAGATTACAACTTGCCTGTCCTCGTAAATGTCGTGGCCATTCTGACCTATGCCGCCAAAGCCCTTCTATGAAGAATGTTGTAACGGAAAGATTTCTTCTTGAAGGAATCTTCTATGCAGCAGAGCAGGCCGGACTACTTTTGCGCGATGCATTAATCGCATATACCAACAAGTCCTACTACACTGCCATTGTTTTGGCCGCTTTCGCAAGAGAAGAAATTGGGAGAGCTTCAATTCTTGGCATGTTTCGCAAAAGGATTGTTAATAAAGGGAAGGCTGTTACGCTCGATGAGATTCAGACAGCTTGCGAGGAGCATGAGATGAAACAACAGTTCTCACAAATAGCGATTGGCGAGCGTGGTGACCCAGCAACGATGAAGATGCTGCAGGATTTAGGCGAAATGAACCCTAAGAGTGATGAATACAAGGCCGCGCACGCTGAGGCGTGGAAAGTCCTTATGAGTAAGAAAAAACGTGCTTCCGGGGCTCGACATAAGGCACGCATGGCGGCGCTGTATGTTGAGCCTAATCAATCTGGAGCAGGTTGGGATAGGCCGATCGATACGTCGCCAGAGGCCGCAAAGATGTTTCTCGAAGACGCTCGCCAACAGTATTGGACTCTCTTTAATGTCCTCCAGCCTGATGACCGGATTCCTCCACTTGAACTAGGGAGAATAGCGTATCCTGCTCCAGGAGCAAACGTGTTCCCCGCTGATCTTGAACTTGATGACTCATTGAGAAAATGGGAAGGGCGTCCTAAGCTTGTGCCGCCAGAGGCGTTTTTCGTCAAATTGTGAATGCAACTGGCGAGATGCCGCAAGAGGGTGCCGGGCACGGTATGCGGCGCCCCTACGGCGGATTTGGAATCAGGGCAGGCACGGGGGCCCTGCCCCTACGAAGAACGGTTACCTTCCCGCCGCGTTCTGATTGCCGCTCCTTCTTGGGTATGCTAGTATCTGGCCATGTACAGAAATAAGAACAGGAGCATGCCATGAACGCAATCTCGTACACAGCAGCCAGAAATAATTTGGCGAAAACAATGGACAAGGTGAATGATGACCATGCCCCGGTCCTGATTACACGGCAAAACGGCTCGCCCGCCGTGTTGATCGCGCTGGAAGATTTCCATGCCTATGAGGAAACGGCCTACCTGATGACCAGCCCACCCAATGCCAAGCGTTTGCGTCGGGCCGTTCGGCAGCTTGAAGCCGGAAAGGGGAGAACACGGAAGCTCATTCGGTGAGCATCGTCTGGGCCGACGACGCGTGGGATGATTATCTGTGGTGGGAGAAAACCAATCCCAAGATCAGGATCAAAATCAACAGCCTGATCGCCGATATTGACCGGCATCCATTTTCCGGAATCGGCAAGCCGGAGCCGTTAAAAGGCGCCTTGTCCGGCTACTGGTCACGGCGAATCACACGAGAGCATCGGCTGGTCTATAAATTTGAAAAAAACGTGCTGTCGATTGCGCAATGCCGTTACCACTACTAGCGAGTACGCTAGGCCGAGCCTTTCATCTGCGCGTCGAGGAAGTCCTCGTGCTCCAGTTCGACGCCGCAGGCCGTGCAGGCGATGGGCTCGTCGGGCGGGGGAGGGAAGACCTCGTCCTTCTGCAGCATGCCCTGGCAGACGTGATAGAAATGTCCCCGTGAGTCTTCCTCGTCCAGGGGATCTGCGATATAGGCCAGAACCATGGAGGCAGTGTACAGAACGCGGTGACGGTTGCGCAATGCCTTCTCGGCGCATCCGGCAACCCAAGAGGGTGCTTGATTCTTCCCCACGACACGCCTATTCTGAGCCAACTTCGTTGTTCCAATTGGAGTCTGTTATGACGCGTTTACTGTCTGTCCTGTTCCTGGGCTCTGTTTTTCTCGTGGGCTGCGTCCCGCTGAACATGCACGGCGCGCTCCGCGAAGCGTTCGACAAGGCCGAGGCTGAAAGTCAGGCCATCAAAAAGGAAATGGCACAGGTCTCGGCGGAGAGCAAGCGGCTCCAGCAGGAGGCGGCCTCGCTCAAGGCCGCCAACGAGGCCCTGTCCAAACAGGCCAAGGCCCTGGCTGCGAACCTCCAGCAACTCAACAGGGAAAAATCCGGCCTGGCTGATCAGGCTACGTCGGCGCAGGCGGCGCTGGCCGCCAAGGAAGCGGAAAGGACTGCGCTCGCCGTCAAGGCCGAAGAGCAGGCGATTGCGCTCCAGCGGATGGAGGCTTTGAGGACGCCGCCGGCTGCGGTGGAGCCGGAACGGGAGAAGGCCCCGCGGACGCTGGAAGCCGCGCTCAAGGACGAGATGGCCAATGGACGTGGAGCCATCCGACAGGGGGATGGGGTGGTCACTATCGAGCTCATGGAGCCAGCCCTCTACTATAATTCCGCGTCGTCCACCATCAGGCCGGAGGGGCTGAAAGTGTTGAAACGGATCGCCGATGTCCTCAAGGACGGCGCCGACAAGGAAATCAGAGTCGAGGCCCATACCGACGTGATGATTCAGACCACCCGATTTCCCTCCACCATGTCCCTCTCGGTCGCACGGGCCAACGGCGTGCTCCGTTTCCTGAAGACCCAGCACGCGGCCGGCTCGTCGCAGATGTCCGCCGTCGGCTACGCGGAGGCCCAACCTGCCAATTCAGGCGAGAGTCCGCAATCCCGGAACAGGCGCGTGGAGATCATCGTACGCTCCAAATGATGCGCGGGCTGCCCGTTGTCCTCGTCGTGCTGCTCTTGCTGCCGGGCCCTGTTGCGTGGGCGTCCTGCCAGGTGGAACGCGAGATCGCCGGCGAGCCCGGGCTGTTCGTCCGCCACTTCAGCCCTGATTGCTCCAAGCCGGAGCGCGCGGCGCAGGCCGTTCAGGCCGCGGAAGTCCTGCAGGCGTTGAAGGCCGGCATGGGCGTGTCCATCAGGAATGCCGTCGTCTCCGGCGATCTTCTGCTCACCCAGTTGCCTGCAGTGCCTGTGGCTTCGGTGACGTTGCCGGACTCGGTGCGGGCCGGTCTTGCGCAGTCCCGTGTCATGGAGGTCCGCGTGATCCGGGGCCTCTTCTCCATCCGTGATTCGGTCGTGGACGGCATCCTGGACACCCAGCTCAAGCCCGACATGGTCGAGCATCGGATACTCGGCGACCGGGTGGTCATCCAGGGACCGGTGGCGTTCCGGGGCACCACGTTTACGAAGACCGTGGACCTCTCCCGGACGATTTTTCTGGGGCCGGTCGAAAGCGACCAGGCGGTATTCCTCGGAGAAGCGCTGTTTCTCTCCTGCATTTTCGACCAGAAGGCGACGTTCGAGAAAACCGCCTTTGCGGGCAATACCCGCTACTACCAGACGGTGTTTCACGAGCCGGTGACGTTCCTCCGCGCGGGCTTCAACGGATTGACGAATTTTCTCTCCGTCACGTTCAGGAAGGAGTCGAGCTTCTCGCGCGCCTATTTCAAGCTGGGCACCGGATTTTCCGGCAGCACGTTCGAGGGGATCTCCGATTTTTCCGAGGCCCTGTTCGAGAAGAACGCCTTTTTCTCCCATGCCGTCTTTGCCGCGGACACCTACTTCCGCCGCGCCGTCTTCCGCGGGGAGGTCAATTTCTCCGACGCCGATTTCAAGGCCAAGGATGACTTTGCCAAGGTGTTCTATCAGCAGGAGCCCAATTTCACTCGCGCCAGGTTCGCCAACCCCCGTTCGTCCGTCGGATTCGAGAACCCCGTCCTGCTTGCCATCGTTGCCGGGGCGCTGGCCGTCTTCCTCATCGCCTTCATCGTGATCCTGAAAAAGAGCTAGGGCCCTTTTCCCACAATATCTTGACAGGGGGCTTGCCTTCACCGCTAAATCTGGTATATTTAGGGGCCTATGGCCGACCCTCTCGACACCGGAACAGACACCCTCGAGGCTGCCTATCGCGTCCGCTTGGACGAGTTCGAGGGCCCGCTCGACCTGCTCCTTCACCTAATCAAAAAGAACGAGATCAATATTTACGATATTCCGATTTCTGCGATCACGAAGCAGTACCTCGACTACATTAGCCTGTTGAAGTATCTCAATCTGGAAGTCGCCGGGGAGTTTTTGGTGATGGCGGCCACGCTGATCCACATCAAGTCGCGGATGCTGCTGCCGGTGGAAACCGACGGGGACGAGGACGAGGACGGCGGGGAGGATCCCCGTGCCGAGCTGGTCCGCCGGCTTCTGGAATACAAGCAATTCAAGGAAGCCGCCGCGGAGCTGGTCGAGCGGGGACAGCACTGGCGGGAAGTCTACGGCCGTCCGGCGTTTTGCGAGACGGTTTCTGCGCGCCTGCCTGAAGAGATTGACGACGCGCCCCTGGACATGACCCTGTTCGATCTGGTGGACGCCTTCCAGGACATCGTCCAGCGGACGCCGGTGAAGGCGTTCGTCGAAGTGACGCCGGATCACCTGACGGTCAAGGACCGGATGAATTACATTCTGGAACGGCTGGAATACGAGGCCGCGATTCCGTTCGAGTCCCTGTTCGTGCCCGAGGAAGGGCGGCTGGTCCTGATCGTGACGTTTCTGGGGCTGCTGGAGTTGGTCCGGATCAGGTTGGTCCGGGCGTATCAATCAGAGGCCTTCGGTGCCATCCTCCTGTCGCGGGCGTTCCTGCCGGCGACGGCTGGGGATGCTGAATCAGAGGAGACTCAACCATGAACAAATCGGCATCAGAAGAGGCCGTGGCGGAACAGGATCACCATGACGGCAATGAGAACGGCAACGGCCATGCGGAAGAGTCCGGCGCCGAGTCTGCCGGGAAAGCCGAGAGCCCGCTGTCGGGCCTGAAGGGGATTGTAGAGGCGATCCTCTTCGTCTCGGGCGAGCCGATCTCGGTGGATCGGCTGCAAGGCGTGGTGGAAGGCGTGTCCCGTGCCGAATTGATGAGCGCGCTGCGGGGGCTCCAGGAGGACTACGCGGCGGAGGGCCGCGGGCTGCAGGTGGTTGAAGTCGCCGGCGGGTTCCAGATTGCGACGCGTGCCGACTGCGCGCCATGGATCAAGCGGCTGGAGAAAGCCAAGGCGGGCGCCAGGCTGTCGCGCTCGGCGATGGAGACGCTGGCGATCATCGCCTACAAGCAGCCCCTGGTCCGTGCCGAGATGGAGCAGATCCGTGGTGTGGACACCGCCGGGGTGCTGAAGACGCTCCTCGATCGCCGGCTGATCCGCATCGTCGGCCGGAAGGACATCCCCGGCCGCCCCATCATGTACGGCACGACCAAGCAGTTCCTGCAGGCGTTCGGCCTCAAGGACCTGGCCAGCCTCCCTGCCCTCCGGGACATCAAGGATCTCAAGGAAGCCGAGCAGTTCATCCTGCCGAACGTGGACCCTGAGGAGGAAGCGTCTTTCGGGGAGGTGACGGAGGCGGCCGGACCTGCCCCATCAGAGCTGATGCGCGAAGCAATGGCGCATGGGTGAAAAACCCGCTACAATCCCCCAACACTTCCTGTGGGGGAGCCTATGGACCTCAAAGAACCCATCGACAAGCTGGCAATCCCGCCGACACGTTTCACGCAGCAACTGAAATTTCCGGACCCGGCCAGGATCCGCATCTACGACGATACGCTGCGGGACGGGGAGCAGATGCCCGGCGTGGCCTTCTCGCCCGGCCAGAAACTGGAACTGGCCAAACTGCTCTCCGAGGTCGGCGTCCACGTCATTGACCCGGCCTTCCCGGCGGTGTCCGAATCCGACCGTCACGCGCTCCAACTCATCGTGCAAGCGCAGCAGCGGGGCGAGATTCGGAAGGATATCGAAGTCCTGGCTATGTGCCGGAGCCTCAAGGAAGACATCGACGCGGTCGTGGATACCGTCAAGGCCGTTGGCGCCAGGCCGGACGACGTCAGCGTCCTCGTGCTTTCGACCCTGTCCGACCTCCACCTCAAGTACAAGCTCGGGAAGACGCTGCTGCGCCGCGCGGGCCAGCCCGAGAGCCAGTGGCTCGACCGGCCGGTGGACTATTACCGCGAGCAGAACCTCGATCTGATCACCAGCGCCATCCGCTACGCCCGCGAGTGCGGGTTCTCGCGCGTCGAGTTCGCCGCCGAGGACGCGTCCCGGTCGGATGTGACGTACGGCGAGGTCTGGGCCAGGGCCTGCGTCAAGGCCGGCGGCACCCGGATGTGCTTCTCGGACACCTGCGGGGTGTTCACGCCGGAGGCCGTGGACCACTACATCCCCCGGCTGGTCAAGGTGCTGGGCGACGTGCCCATGACGGCGCACTTCCATAACGACTTCGGGCTGGGGGCGATCAACACGGTGCGGGCCATCAGCCACGGGGCTCTGTACGCGGGCGTGACGGTCAACGGTATCGGCGAGCGCGCGGGCAACACGCCCCTGCACGAGTTCGTCATGGTGCTCAAAATGCTCTACGGCGTGACGATTCCGGGATTCCGCTACGACTTACTGACCGAGCTGCGCCGCAAAATCGAGCTGTATTCCGGCATCCTGATGCAGCCGCACGAGCCGATCGTGGGGGAGGGCGTGTTCAAGCACGAGTCCGGCATCCACACGGCCGCGATCGCGATCCATCCCGCCATCTACCAGTTCATCCCGGAAGAAACCGTGGGCGGTGAGCATCGCTTTATTTTCGGCAAGCACAGCGGCGCCGCCGCCGTCGAGACCGTGCTGGCCAAGCACACCGCGACTCTGCGGGAGCACGGCGTGGAGATCGGCCCCGACCTGGTCAAGCTGGTGCTCGATCATGTCAAGGCGCTGCGCGAGGACGCACTGCCGGAGAAGGGCTATCCCGAGGCCATCGACGGGCACTACCGGCATTATTACGCCCTCGGCCTGTCCGAGGAACGCATTGTTGAATTGGCGCTGGAAGCCCACGCCGCCCGCAAGGCGTCGTGAGATGAGCGATGCGCCTGCGCTGATCCTGCCTGACAAGTCCCGCTCCATCGGCAATGATCTCCGCCGCAGGCTTGGCGCCGACAAGGTCAAGGACGACTTTCCCACCATCACGGCCTACTCGGTCGATGCCAGCATCTATAAGCTGGTCCCGAAGGCCGTGGTTCAGGCCGAAACCGAGGACGACATTGCCGCCACGGTGGCCTATGCGATGGCAGCCGGCGTGCCGATCACGCCGCGGGCGGCCGGCACCAACCTGACCGGCTCGGCCGTCGGCGATGGGATCATTCTTGATTGCGGCCGGATGAACCGCATCCTCGAGCTGAACGTCGAGGAGAAATGGGCGCGGGTCCAGCCCGGGCTCAACCTCACCGAGTTCAACAAGAAGCTGGAACCGCATGGCCTGATGTTCGGGCCCGATCCCTCCAGCCGCGACATGTGCAAGCTCGGCGGGATGCTCTCCAACAACTCGGCCGGCCCGCACACGCTCCGCTACGGCTCCGTGAAGGACAACGTCCACGCCATCCGCATGCACCTGGCCGCCGGCGCCTGGCTGACGGCCGAAGTCCTGGCCGACGGCGACCCGGCGACCGACGCGCTGCTCAACAGCCATCCGGCCCTTGCCGAAACCGTTGCGCTTGTCCGGAAGCACGCCGATCTCATCCGCAGCAAGAAGCCCACGGTCAGCAAGAACAGCACCGGCTATAACCTGTTCGGGCTGGTGGATGGCCTGAAGCAGGGGATCGTGGATCTGCCCAAACTGTTCGTGGGAAGCGAAGGGACGCTGGGGGTCATCAGCGAGGCGACGTTCAAGCTCGTGGACAAGCCGAAGACGACGGCCACCGCGCTCATTCATTTCCGCCACCTGGAAGAAGTGGGACAGGCCGTCTTTGATCTCCTGCCATTGACGCCGATGGCGTTGGAGGTGATGGATGGCAACACGCTCAACCTGATCAATCGTTCGGCCCACGGCGTGCCGGCCGATGCGGCGGCGACCTTGCTGGCCGAGTTCGACGGTGGTCTGGGCACACCGATTGCCGCCATTTTGGAGCAGGTCAAGGCGATCTGCCGGAAGTACCGTCTCTGTGAAGACCCGACCGTGGCGGTCGAAAAGGAACATCAGGAGCAGCTCTGGAAGGCCCGCAACGCGCTCTATCCGACGCTCTACCGCTACGACCCGAAGAAGAAGCCAATCAACTTCGTGGACGACGTCGTCGTGCCGGCCGACCGGATCGCCGAGCTGGTGCAGTATCTCTCTGCGTTCTTCAAGGGGCAGGGCGTGAACGTGGCCATCTTCGGCCACATCGGCAACGGCAACGCCCACATCGTTCCGTTGCTGGACGTCAACGACAAGCACGACTTCGAGGCGATGGTGGCGGGCTATCACGAGATTCACCAGACCGTCATCACGCGCTTCGGCGGGTCCATCTGCGGCGAGCACGGGGACGGACGCG
>JAUSHW010000134.1 GCA_030648395.1 Nitrospirales bacterium
TTCTGGTGGAGGGTCCGCATGGGGGAGATTTTCTGGTCCGGTGCGACGCGGGGGAGCTGACCGTCGAGCACGCGGACGAGCACCAGACGGACGAGCACCCGGCCCCCTGCACCGTGTCATTAGATGCGGTCTGGCTGAACCAGATCGTGCACCACAATATGCCGTGGGACGATCTCTTTCTGTCCCTTCGCTTTTCGGTCGAGCAGGACCCCGACTCGGACGACGATCACCTGGCGGCGTGGCTCACGCTGGCCGATAGCCGGAACGTCTCCGAGCCGGCCCCGACCCCCTAGCCATGGCTGTCGTCGCCGTCACGATCGAGCAGATCGCTGCCTTCACAAAAGGCACGCGGATCGGCGCGCCCGATCTCGTGATTTCCGGGGTGTCGGGGATTCATGAGGCCGGCCCCGGCGACCTCTCCTTCATCGCAGACCCGGCCGCCGTGAAGGACGGGCTGTCCACCCGCGCCTCCGCCTTGCTGGTGCCGCGCCCCATCGATCTCCTCGCCTGTGCGCAGATCGTCGTCGCCCATCCGGCCCTGGCCATGGCGCAGGTCGTGGAGGAATTCTTTGCCCCGAAACGCCTGGCCCTGGGCCTGCTGCATCCGATCCACCGCGGCAACGACGTGACCATCGGCAACGGCGTGTCCGTGTGGCCGTTCGTGACGCTGTGCGACCGGGTGTCCATCGGGCACCACACCACGCTCTACCCCAACGTCTTCATCGGCGAGGGCAGCGTCATCGGGGAAGACTGCGTGATCCACCCCGGCGTCACGATCCGCGAAGGCGTCACCATCGGCAACCGGGTGATCATCCACTCGGGAACGGTCGTCGGAAGCGACGGCTTCGGCTACGTGCAGGAAGGCGGGCGGCACCACAAGATTCCGCAGGTCGGGACGGTCGTGATCGAAGACGACGTCGAGCTCGGTGCCAACGTGACGGTGGACCGCGCCACGTTCGGCAGGACGATCATCCGCAAAGGCACGAAGGTGGACAACCTGGTGCAAATCGCCCACAACGTCGAGATCGGCGAGCACAACATCCTGGTTTCGCAGGTGGGCGTCGCGGGCAGCAGCAAGACGGGACATCATGTCATCGTCGGCGGGCAGGCCGGCATCTCCGATCATGTGACGGTCGGAGACCTCGCGATGGTCGCGGCGCGGTCCGGGGTGAACCGTGACGTCCCGGCCAAGGAAGTCGTCGCCGGCTTCCCTGCCCAGCCCCGCGTGGAATGGCTCAAGTCCATGGCCATCGTCGCCAAGCTCCCCGAGCTCCGCCAGCAACTCCGCGAGATGGAGGAGCGTCTCAAAGCCTTGGAGACCAAGGCCGCGACGAAACCTGCGACCCCCAAGCACTCCCCGGCTGCAAAGCCTAAACCGAAAGCGAAACGGAAGCGTTAGCCTTCGATCGCCCGCAGCAGCTCCGCAATCGCAGCCTGGGGATCGGCTGCGGCTAAGACGGCCGAGACGACGGCGATGCCATCGGCGCCGGCGGCGCGCACGTCTCCCGCATTCTTCGGCGTGATCCCACCGATTGCCACGACAGGAATGCGGACGCGGGCTCTCACCTCACGCAGCCCATCCACGCCGACGACCGGGTCGGGATTCTCTTTCGTCGCCGTCGGGAAGACCGGCCCGAAGCCGATATAGTCCGCCCCGCCCGCCTCGGCCTCGACTGCCTGGGCAAGATTGTGGGTGGAGATCCCGATCAACCTGCCGGGGCCCAGGATTGCCCGCGCATCCGCCAGGGGCAAATCCTCCTGGCCGAGGTGGGCACCGTCCGCTCCGATGACTTTGGCGACATCCACCCGATCGTTCACAATGAAGGTCCCGCCACCTTTTTGGACCAGCGAACATAGGACGGCAGCCATCTCATAGAGCTTTCGCGTCTCCGACGTCTTCATCCGTAGTTGAAACAGCCGGACACCGGCATCGAGCGCCATGCTGACGATATCAGCCAAGGAGCGGGAGCCGGCAACAGCGGGATCGAGAATGAGATAGAGACCAGACAGGCGCAAAATCAACTAGCAGGAGGCGCGCTCATGAACCGTTCGAGGAAGGCCGTGGAAAAGCGGCCCTTCTGGAAGTCGGGATCGTCGAGAACCCGGCGCTGCAGCGGAATCGTGGTCTTGATGCCCTCGATGTTACATTCGTCCAGCGCCCGCCGCATCCGGGCCAGCGACTCCTCCCGGTTCTGACCGCGCACGATCAGCTTGGCAATCAGGGAATCGTAGTAGGGCGTGATTTCGGAGCCCGTTTCGATCGCGGTATCAATCCGCACCCCGGGGCCGCCCGGCAGCTGACAGCGCGTGATCCGGCCGGGCGAAGGCGTGAAGGTGACGGGGCACTCGGCATTGATCCGGCACTCGATGCTGTGGCCGCTGATCTTGATGTCCTGCTGCCTCCAGGACAGCGCCATGCCGGCGGCAATCTTGATCTGCTCCTTGATCAGATCGATGCCCGTCACCTCTTCCGTAATGGGGTGCTCGACCTGAATCCGTGTGTTCATCTCCATGAAGTAGAAGCGCCGCTCCTTGTCCAGAAGAAACTCGACCGTGCCCGCATTGCGGTAGTGGACGGCCTGGGCCGCCTCGACCGCCACCCGGCCCAACTCCCGACGGAGACGGTCGTCCACCGCCGGCGAGGGCGTTTCCTCGATGAGCTTCTGGTAGCGACGCTGCACGGAACAGTCGCGCTCCCCCAGGAAAATCGTCCGGCCCTTCTCGTCCGCCAGGATTTGGACTTCGATGTGTCGCGGTTCGATGAAAAACCGCTCGACGTACACGCCCTGGTCCCCGAATGCCAACGCCGCCTCCGCCCGGGCCGTCTGAAACGCATGGGACAACTCGCTCTCTTTATTCACTACGCGCATGCCGCGCCCGCCTCCGCCTGCGGACGCCTTGATGATCACCGGATAGCCGATCTTGGCGGCCACCGCCGAGGCTTCCTGCTCGCTGGCGATCTCTCCCTCGCTGCCCGGCAACACCGGTAGCCCGCGCTTGATCATAATGTCGCGCGCCTTGGACTTGTCGCCCATGGTGGCGATGTTCTCCGAGGACGGCCCGATGAATTTGATCCCGATGGATTCGCAGACCTCGGCGAAGTGGGCGTTCTC
Organism: Nitrospirales bacterium; assembly: GCA_030648395.1. Classification (GTDB taxonomy): domain Bacteria; phylum Nitrospirota; class Nitrospiria; order Nitrospirales; family NS-4; genus SCTG01. Next base: position 3,114 of record JAUSHW010000134.1, read on the forward strand.
GGCCAGGAAGCCGTATCCCGGATGCACCGCGTCGCACGCCGTGATCTCGGCCGCGCTCAGGATGTTGGGAATGTTGCGGTAACTCAACGCGGGGTCGGCGGGCCCAATGCACAGGTGTTCGTCCGCGAGCCGCACGTGCATGGAACCCTTGTCGGCTTCCGAGTGGACGGCTACGCTGCGGATGCCGAGCTCCTTGCAGGCCCGGATGACCCGCACCGCAATCTCGCCGCGGTTGGCGATGAGGATTTTCTTGAACACTCCTCAGTCCTCCGGCTGAGCGCCCGGCTCAATGAGGAAGATCGGCTCGCCGTATTCGACCGGCTTGGCGTTTTCGAGCAGGATCTTGACCACGCGCCCGTCCACTTCGGACTCAATCTCGTTCATCAGCTTCATCGCCTCGACGATGCAGAGCACCTGCCCCTTCTTCACGTACGCGCCCTCTTCCACATAGGACTCGGAATAGGGGGAGGCCGACCGGTAAAAAGTGCCCACGATGGGCGACCGCATAGTGATCAGGCCCTCCGTGGATGGGTCGGCGGGGAGCGTTTCAGACGGAGCCACGCCCTGGACATGGGAAACAGGGACCGCCACGTGAGTGCCCCCGGCGCCTTCCCGGCGCAACCGGATGCGGAGCCCGTTCCGCTCGATCTCAAGATCGCTCACACCCGCAGCCTGAAACACCGTGATCAGCTCCTGCAGGGTCTTCGGATCGACCAGGGCGTCCGGGCGCGGTTTGGGCTCCGGCTTGGCCGCCTTCTTGGTGGGCTTGGCTGGACGGCCTTTCATCAGGCTCGCTCCACGTACTCGCGGCTGCGAGTGTCTACTCTGACCATCACGCCCTCGTCAAGATAGAGCGGGACCTTGATGGTCGCCCCGCTTTCGAGCGTGGCCGGCTTCGATCCGCCGGAGGCCGTATCCCCGCGCACGCCCGGGTCGGTCTTGACGACCTTCAGCTCCACAAAGATCGGCAGCTCCATGCCGATCGGCACGCTCCTGTGGAGCAGCAGCTTCACGGTCATCTGTTCCTTGAGCAGGTCCCATCCGTCACCCAGCTGATCCCGGCCGAACGTCAGCTGCTCATAGGTGGTGGTGTCCATAAAGGTGCACTGATTGCCCTCCGCGTACAGAAAGGTCATCTCCGGCTCTTCCAGGTCTGGCGTCGGCAGCTTTTCTCCCGAGCGATACGTCCGCTCGATGACATTGCCCGACCTAAGGCTTTTCAATTTTGTCCGCACAAAGGCCCCCCCTTTGCCCGGCTTGACGTGCTGAAACTCGATGATCGTGAACGGCTCCCCGTCCAGCTCGAGTTTCGCGCCATTTCGAAATTCCGACGTTGCAATCACGTGTGTCTCGCTCCTTCTCCTGGTTCATGCCTGCTATTTTTTTGCTGTCGCCTGCTGCGCCCGCAAATGCGCGACGGCCGCCCGGAGTCCCAGCGCGTAGCTGTCCGCGCCAAAGCCCGCGATCTGGCCGACCGCCACCCCGGCGATATAGGAATGCTGGCGGAACTCCTCGCGGCGGTAGATGTTGGACAGGTGTACCTCAATGGTCGGGATGCCGACACCCGCGACGGCGTCGCGCAAGGCGATGCTCGTGTGGGTGTAAGCTCCGGGGTTGATCACGAGCGCGTCGTGCCGGCCCCTCGACTTCTGGATCCATTCCACCAATTCACCCTCGACGTTCGACTGGTGAATCGTCACCTCCACGCCGAGCTCCCGCGCCAGGGATTCCACATCCCCGTTGATGGTGTCGAGCGTGACCGTCCCGTAGACTTCCGTTTCACGGGTGCCCAGCAGGTTGAGGTTCGGCCCGTGGAGGACCAGAATGTTCACGGCTGGCGCCGCTCCCGGATCACGGAGAGCCATCCCTCCAGGCGACGGATACGGGCCTTGCGCGAGGCCTGAGCCGGCGTCTCCTTCGGAGTCTCGCCCTCTTCCAGCGCCATGATCCGCTCGTGCAGCTTCATGTTGTCGGGGTCCTTTTCAACCAGGCGGCGGAAGACCTCAAGCCCCTTCTCGCGGTGCCCCTGAACGATGTAGAGCTCCGCCAGGGTCTCGCTGTCGGTCTCTTCAGCCGAGTCCTCCATGGTGAGCGAAATTCCTTCGTCGGCAGGAGCCGGGGGTGCCAGCTCCTCAACAACGGGAGATTTCTCAAGACGGACGGTGTCAGGCCGTTCGGCGGACGCGGGCGTATCTTTAGCTTTCGCTTTCTTCGACGGCGCCGCCTTGTCTCCTTCTTTGGACTTTTCCCCGGCGGGCGCTCCCAGTAATTCCTCCAGCAAGTCTTTCATCTCGCGATCCCTGGGGTTGGCCTGAAGGACAGATTCGCAGGCTTTGGCCGCCGCATGCGTGTCCCCTAAATCCTGATACACCTTCGCCAGGTGGCGGTACGCCGCGAAATTGTCCGGGGACGTTTTAATGACTTGCTCCAGCTCGACGCGCGCCAGCGCGAGGTCTCCGGAGGTATGATAGATTTCTCCGAGCATCACCCTGGCGCTCACCATTTTGGGGAATTTTTTCAGCCCCTGCTGAAGGGTCTCGATCGCCTTGCCGAATTGACCCGCATCCGCAAGTTCCTTGGCGTCAGTCGTAAACGCCCGTGATACCGATTCCGCCATTAGCTGGTCCCTCCCTTCTGCAACCGATCAGTCGGAAACTCCAGGACAGCGTCAAGTATCCGGTGCGCCAGTTCCAGCTTGGACATGAGCGGCAGCGCGTCGCAACGGCCCGCGCGATCGAGCAGGGTCGCCCGGTTCGTCTCGGTGCCGAACCCGGCCCCCGGCTCCGTGACGTTGTTGGCCACGATCATGTCCAGCGCCTTCCGGCGCAGCTTGGCCCGGGCGCGCTCGACCAGATCGCCGGTTTCAGCCGAAAACCCGACGACGAACTGACCGGCCCGGCGTGACGGCAGATCCATCAGAATATCCGGCGTCGGCTCGAGAGCCAGCGTCCGCGGTCCGCGGCCCTTCGGAATCTTTCCGGGGGACGACCCGGCGGGCCTGAAGTCCGCGACCGCCGCCGCCATGATCAGAACATCGGAATCCACAAACCGGGTGATGACTTCCTTCCGCATGTCCTCGGAGGTCACAACCGGCACCACCGTCACGTTGGGAACCGGTGGCAGGGCGGTGGGGCCCGCAATCAGTACCACCCCGGCGCCGCGATCGCGCGCGGCCTCGGCAAGCGCCCAGCCCATCTTCCCGGAGGATCGATTCGAGATGAACCGGACCGGATCGAGCGCTTCCTGTGTGGGCCCGGCCGTGATCAGCACGCGCTGGCCTTTGAAGTCCTTGACGGGATGCAGCGCTCCCGCAATCGCCGACAGGATCGCGTCCTCTTCCGGAAGACGTCCCTTGCCGGTTCGTCCGGAGGCCAGCGGCCCCACCTCGGGCTCCAGCACAGTGACACCGCGCTGCCTGAGCGTCAATACGTTGCTGCATACCGCCGGGTGGGTCCACATGCCGCCGTCCATGGCCGGCGCCACCACCACCGGGCACTCCGCCGCCAATGCCAGCGTGGAGAGCAAGTCATCGGCGAGACCATGCGCCAGCTTCGCCACGCAATGGGCCGACGCGGGCGCGATCACGAGCAGATCGGCCGATTCCGCCAGCGCGAGGTGCGGCATGCCCATACTGGCGGGAACGGCGTCGGATGGTGCAAAAAGATCTGTGCCGACAGGACGGCCGGTAAGCTCCTGGAACGTGAGCGGGCCGACGAACCGCTGCGCGTTCCGCGTCATGACGACCTGCACGACCGCCCCCTCGGCCATCAGACGGCGCGCGAGCGACACCGCCTTGTACGCAGCGATGCTCCCCGTCACACCCAGCACGATGGTCTTCTCCCGGAAGCGCCCGACCGGCGCCCGGGAGGTGCGGTTAGTCGTCTTCACTCGCCTCCGCCGGCTTGGAGTCGTCCGCGACGACGCTCGGGTCTTTCTTGATCTCGGCAGCGTCCGCTCCCGCGACCTGGGCCATGGTCAGCTTTTCAAGCTCGCGCTCGCGCTGCTTGCGGGCATCCTTCATGGCCTTTTGCGCCTCCTTGCCAACGAGGAAGTGAATTTTGCCCTTGAGCATTTCCTCCAGCGCGATCGTCGTGGGCTTGGTGTGCTTGGTCGGCAGCGCAGGGCGGGCGCCCTGCATCAACTGCCGGGCCCGCTGGGCCGTGATGATGACCAACCGACTTCGCGACTCAGTGGACAACTTCGAATAATCCGGCAACAACGATAATGCGTCCATTTAATTACTGCCTCCCTCATTCCCTAACAAGTCATTTTCCAAAACCGACAGGTCCAACGCGGCCGTCCTCGTACGCTCGGCCAGTACGATGGCTTCGAGCTGACGAGCCGAAAACTTAAAGTCATCGTTGATGATTATATGCATATAGTCTCGATAGTGCTTAACTTCATCCTTTGCCTTTTTCAGTCTCCTGGTGATCTCATCAGGGGAATCCCCTTTCCGACCCTCCAGGCGACGGCGGAGCACATCCAGGGACGGCGGCAGGATGTAGATCGAAACCGCCTCCGGTTCATGCCGCCGTATCTGCATGGCGCCCTGCGTGTCGATGTCGAGCAGGACATCGCTCCCCTTCGCGATCCATTCCCGGATGGGCGCCCGGGGGGTCCCGTAGAGATTCCCGTAGACCTCGGCCCACTCGAGAAAGGCGCCCTCCTTGATCATGCCGCGGAACGCCGCCTCATCCACGAAATGGTAATCGCGGGATTCCACCTCGCCCGGGCGGGGCTTGCGCGTGGTGCACGAGACCGAGTACCGCACGTCCGGCAGCCGGGCGACAAGCTCCTGGCACAGGGACGTCTTGCCGGCCCCAGAGGGCGCGGACACGACGAAGAGCGTCCCCTGACGGCGCCTGTCCGGCATACTGCTATTCGACATTCTGCACCTGCTCGCGGATTTTCTCAAATTCCGCCTTCAGCGAGACGATCTCCTGCGTCACGGCCGTGTCGCCAACCTTCGAACCGATCGTGTTGACCTCCCGATTCATCTCCTGTAGCAGGAAGTCCAGACTGCGTCCCACCGGTTCCGCCTTGCGAAGGAAATTCCTGAACTGGTCCAGATGGCTGTCCAGCCGGGTCAGTTCCTCGCTCACGTCGCTCCGATCGGCCAGCAACGCGACTTCCTGCGCAACCCGGCTCTGATCCACCCCGTCCTTTCCTCCGCCCGCGCTTTCCAGCAACCGATTGACCCGCTCCTGTAATCGCGCCTGCCGCTCCTGCACGATGGCGGGCAACCTGAACCGGACCGCCCGCAAGCGTTCGGCGATCTCCTTCAGCCTGGCCAGCAGGTCCCGCTCAAGCGTGCGGCCCTCATGCCGGCGCATACGATCCAGCGCCTTCAGCGCCTGCTCCAGCACTTTTTCCGCCGCGCGAACTGCTCCAGGATCTTCAGCCGCCAGTTCGGCCGGCTTGATGATATCCCGAAAACCGGCCAGCAATGCCACGTCCGGAGTCCCCTTCAGACCGAGCTCCCGCTGCAGTTCTTTGAGCAGCGCGAGGTAGCGACGCGCCAGCGGCCGGTCCAGCACAAGACCCCGCCCGGGATCCCGCTCGCCGCTGAAGTTCACCGCCACGTCCACCCGCCCGCGGGCCACGTGGGACTGGACCAGATTTCTGATCCGGTCCTCATGGGCCTGCAAAACGCGGGGCACTTTCGCCACGATCTCGCTGTGGCGATGGTTCACTGACCTGACCTCCACCGTGATCGGCGTACTTTTATGACGGCCTTCGGCCCGGCCATACCCGGTCATGCTGCGGATCATACGGGGTGCTTCCCTTCCCATGGACACAGCGCGTACAACCGGCATGCCTGGCACTGGGGCGCGCGCGCCCGACAGACATGTCGGCCATGCAGCAGCAACTGGTGCGAGCCCCTCGTCCAGGAGGCCTTCGGCAACACCCGCTGCAGCGCGACCTCGATCTTCTCCGGGTCATCCGTATCCGCCAGCCCAAGCCGTTGCGCCACGCGTTTCACGTGCGTGTCAACGACCACCGCGGGCACCCCGAAGCAATTGCCGAGGATGACGTTGGCCGTCTTGCGGCCCACACCGGGAAGCGTGATCAGCTCGTCCATCGTCCGTGGCACCTGTCCCTCGAACCGGCTGACCAAGACCTGCCCGCAGCGGATGAGGTTCCTGGCTTTCGCCTTATAGAACCCCGTCGATCGGATCTCCTTCTCAAGAACGGCCGGATCGGCGTTCGCATAGTCCTCAGCCGTCCGGTACCTGGCAAACAGCCCCGTGGTCACCTGGTTCACCCGCACATCCGTGCACTGGGCCGACAGGATCGTGGCCACCAGCAACTGGAGCGGTGTCGCAGACTGGAGGGCCACCTTTGGATTTTGGATTTCCTCATCAAGCAGCTTGAAGAGCCGGCTCGCCATGTCCATGGAGCGACCCATCGCCTTGAAAAGACAAGCCATGTTAGCAGGGAAGGACGGCCTGGGTCAAACTCCAGAGCCGCTTTTCGACCACCTCCAGCAAGGGCAGCAGCGTCTCCGGCCGCACGGCCGAGACCGCCACCCCTCCCAGTCGCGCGCTGAGGATGGATGCCTGGGACGGGTCAACCCGATCGGCCTTGTTCAAGGCCAACACGCGGGGAACCCGGTCGAGGCCCAGTTCCCGCAAAATCCCCTCCACGACCGTCACCTGCCGCTCCAGGGTCGGGCTGCTGATGTCGGCGACATGCAGCAGCAAATCGGCATCATGCAGTTCCTCGAGCGTGGCGCGAAACGCGCCCATCAGCTCCTCGGGGAGATTCCGGAGGAACCCGACCGTGTCGGTCACAATCGCCTCCCGCTCAGCCGGGAACCGCAGGCGCCGGCTGGCCGTATCCAGGGTGTCGAAAAGGCGGTCGTGTGCCGTGACCCGGCTGCGTGTCAGGACGTTCAGCAGGGTGGATTTTCCGGCGTTCGTGTACCCGACGATCGAGATGATCGGGACTTCCCGGCGTAGCCTCCGCGCCCGCTGCTGGGCGCGGTTCCGGGCCAGCGCCTCGATCTGTTTTTCGAGATGCGTGATCCGGTCCCGCACCCGCCGGCGATCCACCTCCAGCTTCGTCTCGCCCGGACCACGCCCCCCGATACCGCCCGCCAACCGGGACATCGCCGTCCCCTTTCCGGTGAGGCGCGGCAGGAGGTAGCGCAGCTGGGCCAGCTCGACCTGGATCTTCCCCTCCCGGCTGTGCGCCCGCCGGCTGAAAATATCCAGAATCAATTGCGTCCGGTCAATGACCTTGATCTCCGTGACCTCCGCGATCGCAGTGGCCTGGGCCGGCGTGAGGTCCTGGTCAAAGACCAGAAAGTCCACCCCATGCTGAAGCGCCTTGATCACCACTTCCTTGAGCTTGCCGCTGCCCAGCAGATACTTCGCATGAATCGCCTGCGGCCGCTGGACGACCTGGTCCAACACCACCAGGCCGGCCGACCGCGACAGTTCCGCCAGCTCCACAAGCGACTCTTCCTGGTCGGCGAGGCTCTTCCTGGAGACGCTGACCAGAATGGCCTGCTCCTGGTCGTCATTCACCAGGTGCGCGGGCCTGGTCCGGCTCAATTCCTCTTCGAGCGCGCGCAGAAATTCTCCGAGGTGCACGTCGCACTCCTGCAGCGCGACAGGCTTCCAGATTTCATACGGCTTGCCGGCTTGATTCGGCGGGAGAATGTTGGCGGCGTACAGATGCCCCGGCTGGCCGTCGTCGTTGACGCCGACGGCCGCAATCAGGTCGAGCCGCAGAAGCGCCAGATCGGTCAGGTCGTCCTGGCTCAGCGGCTCGTCGCGAAGATGCGTGTGGACCAGCCGGATCCCGCGAAGCGAGCGCCGCCCCAGTCGGTACCCCGACAGGTCCGGCAGCACAACCTCGCGGTCGTTGCCGACGATCACGTCCTCAATAGCCCCGCGCCGGTTGATCAGCACCCCGATCTGCCGGCCGATTTCACGTGACAGGCCGGTGCAGAAGCGGGCGAGTTCCCAGGAAATGATCGCATCCTCCGGCACCCGCCGGCGGTACACGTGTTCCAGCCGTCGAAGCTGGTTGGGCTTGAGGCCCGTCAGATTGCCGTGCGGGGATGACATGCCCGTCCCCTCTCAGCCGCCGATGGCCCAATCCGCCCGGGGCTCGAATTCCAGCGTCGCGACACGCCCGCCCTGAAAGAGCCGGGCGCCGGCAACCGCGATCATGGCCCCGTTGTCCGTGCAGTACCGAAACGGCGGGATGTGAACCGCACACCCCTCTTCTTTCCCGCGCGCTTCGAAGCGGGTGCGCAATTGCGAATTGGCGGCCACGCCTCCGGTCACCACCACGTCGCGCACGCCCGCCAGGCGGGCAGCGGCAAGGGTCTTCTCCACGAGGACTTCGACAACGGCCTGCTGGAATCCCGCCGCGACGTCCGGCACATGCCAGGAGCGCCCCGCGGCTTCGCAGTCGCGCAGGTAATACAGCAGGGCGGTCTTGATCCCGCTGAAACTGAAATTGAGATCGTCGCAGGTGGGATATGGGCGTGGGAATGGGGCTTTGCGAGGATCGCCTTCCCGCGCCAGCCGGTCGATGGCGGGGCCGCCGGGATAGTCCAATCCAAGCATCCGGGCGGCCTTGTCAAACGCCTCCCCCGCCGCATCATCCAGGGTCCGCCCCATTAGCACCGACTCCCCCCACGCCTTTACGTGGTACAGGTTCGTGTGCCCGCCCGATGCGATCAGCGCGACAAACGGCTGGGTCACACGGGTGGGGCCGAGCCACGATGCGCTCAGGTGGCCTTCCAGATGGTTGACGGGAATCAGCGGGATGTTCAGGGAATACGCCAGCGCTTTGCCGTAGGACACGCCGACCAGCAGCGCGCCGATCAGCCCGGGCCCGCCGGTCACCGCGATCGCGCTGAGATCGCGCACACCGACACCCGCGAGCGCGAGGGCCTCCTGCACCACCAGATCGATGGACTCGATATGGCGGCGGCCGGCCAGCTCCGGCACCACGCCGCCGAAGCGGGCATGAGTCTCAACCTGCGACCGCACAACCTCTGCCAGTACAACGGCATCGGACCCGGCCACTGCAGCCGCGGTCTCATCGCAGGACGTTTCGATTCCGAGAATCAGCGAACGGCTTGGGGGGGAGAATGCCGTTGGATCAGACGCCAGCCAGCGCCTCTTCTTCGACAAACGCCGGCGCCCCGTCCTTGAGGACCACTTTGACCTTGTGGGAGTCCTTGAACCGCCCTCTGATCAATTCCTCCGAAAGCGGATCGCCGATGTTCTTCTGGATGCAGCGCCGCATCGGGCGGGCGCCGTACACGGGCTGATACCCTTCCTGAATGAGGAAGGCCTTGACCTCTTCCGACACCTCGAGCTCGATCCCGCGCTCCGCCAGGCGCTGATTGAATTCAACCAGAAGATTGTCCACGATCGTGACCAGATGCGTCTTGTCCAGCGGGTGGAAGACGACCACTTCGTCGATGCGGTTGAGAAACTCCGGGCTGAACGTGTGCTTGAGCTCACCCAGGATGCTGTCCTTCTGGCGAAGATTGAGTTCATTCGCGGTATCGCGCTGAAACCCGAGCGAGGCCCCCTTGATGAAGCGGGTCCCGATGTTTGAGGTCATGATGATGACCGTGTTCTTGAAGTCCACCTTCCGCCCCAGGCTGTCCGTCAGCACGCCATCGTCCAACACCTGCAGCAGCACATTGAAGAGATCCGGATGGGCCTTCTCGATCTCATCGAAGAGTACCACGGAATACGGCCGGCGGCGCACCCGTTCGGTGAGCTGCCCGCCCTCTTCGTAGCCGACGTACCCGGGAGGCGCCCCGAACAACCGCGAGCTGCTGAACTTCTCCTGGTATTCAGACATGTCGATCCGAATGAGCGAGTCCTCGCTGTTGAACAGGAACCCCGCGAGCGCCCGCGCCAGTTCAGTCTTCCCGACGCCCGTCGGTCCCATGAAGATGAAGGACCCGATCGGCTTCTTGGCTTCTTTCAGCCCGGCCCGTGAGCGCCGGATGGAGCGCGCCACAGCGGAGACGGCTTCATCCTGCCCGACCACGCGCTGGTGCAAGGCCTCTTCCATGCGCAGGAGCTTCAGGGATTCCTCTTCTTCGAGCTTGAACAGCGGGATGCCGGTCATCTTGGAGACCACGTAGGAGACGTCATCCTTGGTGATCACGGGCCGGTTCTTCTCCTGGCTCTTTTTCCATTCCCGCTTGGAATCTTCCAGGAGCTTGCGCAGACGCTCTTCCTCCTCGCGGAACTTTACGGCTTCCTCAAAGTTCTGGAGGGCGATCGTCAGCTCCTTCTCGCGGGCGACCTTCTTGAGCTCCTGTTCCATGGCGCGCAAATCGCCGGGCAAGGCATAGGCCTGCAGCTTGGCGCGCGACCCCGTCTCATCGATCACGTCGATGGCCTTGTCGGGAAAGAACCGATCCGTGATGTACCGATCCGCAAGCTTGACGGCCTCAGTGATGGCCTCCTCCGTGATTTCGATGCCGTGGTGGCTCTCATACCGATCACGCAACCCCTGGATGATGCGGATGGTCTCCTCCACGCTGGGCTGCTGCACATAGATGGGCTGGAAACGCCGTTTCAGCGCCCCGTCCTTTTCAATGTGCTTGCGGTACTCATCCAGGGTGGTCGCGCCGATGCACTGGATCTCGCCCCTCGAGAGCGCGGGCTTGAGCATGTTGGAGGCGTCGATGGACCCCTCTGCCGCGCCGGCCCCAACCAGTGTATGCAGCTCATCGATGAAGATGATCACGTTGCCCGCCTGAACGATTTCCTTCATGACCACCTTGAGACGCTCTTCGAACTGGCCGCGATACTTGGTGCCTGCCACAAGCGACCCCAGGTCCAGCGCGATGACGCGCCGGTTGAGCAGATTGTCAGGAACCTCCGAGCCCACGATGCGCTGGGCGAGCCCTTCGACGATCGCCGTCTTGCCGACACCGGCTTCCCCGATCAGCACCGGGTTGTTCTTGGTCCGCCGGCTGAGGATCTGCAGCACCCGCTCAATCTCGTCCTGGCGGCCGATGACCGGATCCAGCGAGCCTTCCTGCGCCAGGTGGGTCAGGTCGCGCCCGAATTCATCTAGGGCCGGGGTGTTGCTCTTGCGATCGCGCTCCCGCGGGGAACTTTTGCGCAGAAACGACACCGTCAACTGGCGGGCGGTCAGGAGATTGGCGCCCAAGCTCCGGAGAATTTTCCCGCCGATGCCCTCCTCTTCCCGCAGGAGGCCGAGTAACAGATGCTCTCCGCCGATATGGTTATGGCCCAGCAGACGGGCCTCTTCGACTGCATATTCAATGACTTTCTTCACCCGTGGGCTGAAGGGAATTTCCCCGAAGGTCATCGTCGTCCCGCCGCCCGGAAGATTCCGTTCGATTTCGAGGCGAACCTGCTCGGAAGAGAGCCCCATCTTTTTCAGGATCATCAGGGCAACGCCGTCGCCCTCGCGTAAGATGGCCAGGACGAGATGCTCGGTGCCCAGATAGTCATTCTGGTGCCGCTCGGCCTCTTCGCGCGCCAAGACGATGATTTTTCGGCCTTTGTCGGTGAATCGTTCGAACATTCGGTCTCCTCCCCGGCTGGTCGGGCGCCTCTACGGTTTGTCGGCCGTTTGCGGAGAATTCTTGAGTCTCATTCTATCCATCGGTACCCTCACTGTCAAGGGCGCAACCCTCCCCGGAAAAGCCTGCAAGCAATCAAAATCACCACGCGCTCACCACGCTCTTGTTAACGTAGGTAATGTTACGAAACGTTTCGTTGACAACCCCAATGGGCGCCGATAGAATAGGCGCGGATGAAACGCATCGGCATCATCGTCAAGCCCGAGTCGCCCGACGCCCAGGCGCTCCTGAAAGAGCTTGTGCCCTGGCTGCAGGCCCGCGGCAAGGAGCCGATGCTCGATCCGCCCACCGCTGCGCTTGCAGGAGAGACAGCCTCGTACCAGAAGAAGGATCTCGCCACGCTCGCTGACATGCTGGTCGTGCTGGGGGGTGACGGCACCATGCTGGCCGCCGCCCGCCTGGTCGAGGGCCGGCCCATTCCGATTCTGGGAGTCAACGCCGGTGGCCTGGGGTTCCTCACCGCCGTCACCCGCGAGGCGGCCTGCACGGCTCTGGATCGCGTCTTCTCCAAGTCTTTTTCGGAAGAGGAACGCCTCATGCTGCGCGTCCGGGTCATGCGGCGGGGCGAGGAAGTCATTGCGGCCGCCGCCCTCAACGACGCCGTGATCAGCAAGGGCGCGCTGTCCCACATGGTGCAACTGGAGATCTCGATCAACGGGCAGTTCGTCACGCGCTTGCGGGGGGACGGGCTGATCGTCTCCACCCCGACGGGCTCCACCGCCTATTCAATGGCCGCGGGTGGACCGATCCTGAATCCCTCAGTCCACGCGCTGATCCTCACGCCCATCTGCCCCCACACCCTCACCAACCGGCCCATTGTGATTCCGCAGGACGTCCTCCTCGAAGTGGTACTGGTCAGCAAAGCCCAGGGCGCGGCGGCCACCTTCGACGGGCAGGTCGGGATCGCGCTGCAGCCGGGAGACACGGTTGAGATTCGGGCCTCGAACAACAAGACCCGCCTGATCCGGTTTCCCGACCACTCCTACTACGATATGCTCAGCAACAAACTGAAGTGGGGAGAGAGCTAGCGGGACGCCGGGACTTTCGCGCCCGCCTTGTGCATGCGAATCGCGGCCAGCATCTCCTCGTTGGTGGGGAATTTGAACTCTTCGATGTCGCGGCGCAGACCTTCCTGTTTCTCCATCTCGCTCAAGGCCACCAGATCGTCGGCCCGCACGAGGTCCGGTTGCCGGCTTTTCAGGAGGGTTTCCAGCCGCCGAAGCGTCTGCGCGGCGTCCTCGGAAGGCGGGGATGTTCTGGTGTCCAGGTACCGCGTCACGACCTCGCCGCACCACTCGCCGTCACGCTTGGCGACGCCGACCAGCCCTTCGCTCGCCTTGCGCGCCCACCCGCATAGAAAGACCCCCGGCAGGACCGCGCCAGCCGTTTCATCGTACGCCTGAAACAGGCTGTCGTCAGGATCGTTCTGCGTCCGGTTCGGGTTCGTGACGAAGATCCCTCCTTTATAAGGCAGGCCCACCTTCTCTTCCACCCGGTCGCCGACGGCGAAGATGACGCTGTCGCACGGCAGGGTGTACGTGGTCTTCATGCCCACCGCCGCCGTGTCCGCGCCCTTGACCTCCAGTCTGGTGTCCTCAAGCTCCAGGCCGGTGACATGATTTTGCGCGTCGGTCAGGACTCGCTTCGGCGAGGACAGGAAATGGAAGTGCATGCGGGTCTGGCTCTGCAGAGGCTCGCACTTCGTGAACTCCGCCTTCATGTCGCCCAGCACCTTCTCAGAAGACTGCCCCACCGCCTCCATGCGCGCGGACACCCGGATAAGCTCCTTGGCAAGCGACTCCTGGTCGATATACGAGCAGACGGCGCGGATCTCCTTCGGGTTGTACTTCCGCTCGGCCGGCCCCCGCCGCACGACCACATGGACTTCCGCCACGTGCTTCCGACTCGAAAGCCAGTGCGCGATGTCCACCATCACGTCCCCGATGCCGATGACCGCCACGCGCTGGCCCATCTCGAACGGGCTGGTACTGAAGCCCGGCAGCAGATTGAAGTGATAGACGCAGTCCTTGGCGTGATAGACCCCCTTGGCCGCTTCCCCTTCCACGCCAATGGTCTTGGTGCCCTGGGCGCCGGTCGAAAACACCAGCGCGCCGGGCGCGAGCGCCCGCAGTTCTTCAACGGTCAGGTGAGCGCCGTTGCCGACCATCACATTGCCGAAATAATGGATGTTGGGGCGGGTCAATATCTCCCCGTAGCCCTTCCGCAACCCGCCGCGCAGTTTGTGCTTGTTGGGGAAAATGCCGTACTCGGCGAGACCGCCGAACTTGATGTCCCGGTTGAGCACCACGACTTCGTGCCCCTGCTTGGACATCAGGTTGGCGACCGAGAGGCCGGCCGGGCCGGCTCCGACCACGATGATCACATGCTTCGCGCTCATCGGCGGCTGATTCCTCTACAACCCTTCCCCTTAGGCAAAAATAAGCGCCGACGCTAGCATAAGCACGGACAAATTGTCAAAAACCACGGGCTATCCGCCGGCGCCTCCAGGCTTGTCGTCGGTCAGGCCCGGTTCGGTCATGCGCCAGGGGTCCAGGAGATGATTGAGTCTGGACTCCGGTAGGATTTTCTTCATCAGCGCCACCTGGCGGACAGTCTTGCCGGTCTTGTAGGCTTCCTTGGCGATCTGGGCCGCCGCCTCGTACCCGATCTCGGGCGCGAGAGCCGTGCACATGGCCAGGCTCTGTTCGATGCCGGCTCGACACCGCTCCTGATCGGCCGCAATGCCTTCCACGCACCGAACCGCAAAATTCTCTGATGCCCGCGCCAGCAGCGCGATGGATTGCAGCAGGTTGTGCGCCATGACCGGCAGCATCACAAGCAGTTCGAAGTTGCCGGCCTGCCCCCCAACGGTGATGGCGACGTCGTTGCCGATGACTTGCGCCGAGACCATCATGACGGATTCGGCGATGACAGGGTTGACTTTCCCTGGCATGATGGACGAGCCGGGCTGGGTCTCCGGCAGGAGGATCTCCGCAAGGCCGCACCGCGGCCCTGAGCCCAACCACCGCAGATCGTTGGCGATCTTCATCAGGCTGACCGCGACGGTCTTGAGCGCCCCGCTGGTCTCGACCAGGGCGTCCTGGGCGGCCTGCGCCTCGAAATGATTGCGCGCTTCCCGCAGCGGGCATTTCGTTTCCCGCGCCAGCAGGCCGATCACGCGCAGGGCAAATTCAGGGTGCGCGTTGAGGCCCGTCCCCACGGCCGTCCCGCCCAGCGCCAGTTCGCCCAGCGAGGCACGCGTACGCTCCACCCGCTGAATGCCCAGCTCGATCTGCCGGGCATAGCCAGAAAACTCCTGGCCGAGCCGGATGGGCGTCGCATCCTGCAGATGCGTCCGCCCGATCTTGACGATGGGGTCAAACTCCTTGGCCTTGCCCGCTAGGGCCATATAGAGCCGTTTGAGGGCCGGAATCAGCGCCTTGTCGATCTGCTCCAGGGCCGCCAAGTGGATCGCGGAGGGAATGACGTCGTTGCTGGACTGGCCCATGTTCACATGATCGTTCGGGTGCACGAGCTTGCTGCCCAGCTTTCCGCCCAGCAGCTCAGCCGCCCGGTTCGCGATCACTTCATTGACATTCATGTTGGACGACGTCCCTGACCCGGTCTGGAAGATGTCCACCGGAAACTGGTCGTCCAGCCGACCATCGATCACTTCCTGGGACGCCTGGCGGATCGCCTTGGCGATCTTGGGATCCAGGAACCCCAGTTCCGTGTTCACCCGGGCCGCCGCCCACTTGATCAATCCCAACGCCCGGATCATGGACCGCGGCACGCGCAGCGAGCTGATCGGAAAGTTCTCGATCGCCCGCGCGGTCTGGACGCCGTAATAGGCGTCGGCGGGAACTTCCATCTCCCCCATCGTGTCGCGTTCGAGCCGCGTGGCCCCGTCCGACATTTTGCCCGGCGGTCTCCTCGTCAAATAAATGATCTTCGCCTTGCCCTTGCCCGTCTTGATCGGCGGCTTGGAACCTCGCTTCGCTTTCACGGCACTTCTCCCTACTTAAAGGTTTGCACGTCTAGAGTGGGGATTGTAATCCAGAGCGGGAGCGGGCACAAGAAGGAACTCGCGCGCGAGTGCAGCGGGGAAGGCTCTAGAAATCCCGGCAGTCGGCACAGCGGGCGGGCTCTTTTTTCTCGTCCACCTCCTGCTGCGTGAGGGCGAACGCCGCCCGGCAGAGTGCGCAGACGTGGGTCTCGAACACCGGCGTGCCGTCATCATAGCGAGTCGGCAGGAGCAGATCGGCCGGATCGTACCCCAGGAGCACGTTGTCCGGAAACTTGACGACCGCCAGGCGGACGTTGAATTTTTCCCAGGTGCCCACCTGCCCTTTCCGCGAAAGGATCTGGTCCGAGGACACGTAGACAGGCTGCCCGAACCGGCGATGACGGAGGTCGCGGAGGTTCCGCACCTCCGGCGTGGCGACCGCAAAGTGGGTCGCCTGTGCGAACGGGCCTTCTTCCGCGCCTGGCATGGCGCTATCTATACCACCCGCCTTTGAAAGCGGTCAAGCAGTCAAAATTACCGGAACCGGCCGCCCTTCGCGAACCGCACGGTAACAGGCTTCCGCCATTGCGACCGCGCGCAGTCCGTCCTCTCCGGAAACAGGAACCGGGGTGCCGGCGATAAGGCTCCGGGCGAACGCCTCCAGAACTATGGCGACGGTGGGACGGTCCGGGACAGACTCGGACGCCACAATCGTCCTCCCCGCAGTCCGGGTCAGCAGGCTCCGATCGACGTCCGCGATCAACTGCCCGGCCTGCCCGACCGCCTCCACACGGCAGACACGCCCCCCGGACACTCGCGACACCTCCACGTAGCAAGGAATCCCGGAGGCCAGGCGGAACCGCACCTGAGCAAGATCTTCAACCCGGGTGGTGTGCCGTTGAAGCATTTCTCCCGCAGCTTCCACCGCTTCTTCACCCGTCAGGTAGCAAATGAGGTCCAACAGATGGATGCCGATCTCCAGCAGGACGCCCCCGCCCGCCTGCGCCGGATCGTCCAGCCAGTGATGCGGGGGCCGTTCCGCCCGCATCACCAGGCAGAGATACTCGAGCGGACCGATCAGCGGAAGCGTCGCCCGGAGCCGCTCCAGAACCGGCGTGAAACGGAGCGTCTG
>JAUSHW010000141.1 GCA_030648395.1 Nitrospirales bacterium
TCGTCATCGTGGCGACCGAGGAAGGCCTGGCGGCGGTGCCACGGGAATTCCGCGAGGGCTCCGTGGCGCTCGGCGCAACCAAATTCGAAACGATCGTGCGGGTCATCCTGCCCTGCGCCCTCCCCGCCATCCTGACCGGGACGATCCTCGCCATCGCGCGCGCAGCCGGCGAGGTCGCGCCGCTCATGCTGACGGGCGTCGTGAAGCTCGCGCCGACGCTGCCGGTGGACGGCGCCTGGCCGTTCTTTCATTTCGATCGCAAGTTCATGCATCTGGGCTTCCACATCTACGATGTCGGCTTCCAGTCGCCGAACGTGGAAGCCGCCAAACCGATGGTATACGTCACCACGCTGGTGTTGATTCTGGTGGTCGTCATGCTAAATCTGACCGCGATCACGCTGCGCAACCACCTGCGCAAGAAGTACGCGGGCTCGGCCGTTTAGGAGGGGGGATCATGCTGCGCCGCCCGACAATCAATGCAGTTGTAGCACAGCCCGCGCAACTCGCCCCAGGCCCGGCGCCCAAAATCGCGCTCAACGACGTCAACTTCTTCTACGGCGCGAGCCAGGCGCTGTTCAAGGTCAATCTCCAAATCCCCGCCAACCAGGTCACGGCGTTCATCGGGCCTTCAGGCTGCGGGAAGTCCACGCTGCTTCGCTGCCTGAACCGATTGAACGACCTGATCGAGGGCGCGCGCGTCGAGGGGAAGCTCCTCCTGGACGGCATGGATATGTACGGCCCGCATGTCGATGTGACGGACCTCCGAAAGCGCGTCGGGATGGTGTTTCAGAAGTCCAACCCATTCCCGAAGCCCATCTACGACAATGTCGCCTACGGCCCTCGGCTCCAGGGCGCCCGCGATCGCTCCGCCCTGGACGCCATCGTGGAGGAAAGCCTGAAGGGCGCCGGCCTGTGGGAGGAAGTCAAAGACCGCCTGCACGCCAGCGCGCTGAGCCTCTCCGGCGGCCAGCAGCAGCGGCTGTGCATCGCGCGGGCCCTGGCCGTCAAGCCGGACATCCTCCTGATGGACGAGCCCTGCTCGGCCCTGGACCCCATCGCCACGGCCAAGATCGAAGAACTGCTCTTCGATCTCAAGAAAGAGTTGACCGTCATCATCGTCACCCACAATATGCAGCAGGCGGCCCGGGTCTCCGACCATACCGGATTTTTTCTCATGGGCGAGCTGGTCGAATTCAGTGATACGAAAACCATCTTCACCACGCCGAAAGATCGGCGGACGGAAGACTACGTCACCGGCCGGTTCGGGTAAGGAGAAGCACCATGCACCGACATTTCGACGACGAGCTGCAAAGCCTGAAAGAGCAGATCCTGCGGATGGGTGGACTCGCGGAAGAGCAGGTCCAGGGCGCGCTGCGCGCGCTCGTCGAGCGCGATTCGGACCTCGCCCGCAAGATCATCGAGAACGACCGCCAGGTCAACACGCTGGACGTGGCCATCGACGAGGACTGCCTGCGGCTCCTGGCCCTGCAACAGCCGACGGCAAGGGATCTCCGCTTCATCACGACCGCCATGAAAATCTCCACCGAGCTGGAGCGCATCAGCGACCTGTCCGAGAACATCTGCGAGCGGGCGATCGAGCTGAACGAGGAGCCGCAACTCAAACCCTACATTGACATTCCCCGCATGGCGAACTGGGCCCTGAAGATGGTCAAGGACGCACTGGACGCCTTCGTGAATCAC
This sequence comes from Nitrospirales bacterium, assembly GCA_030648395.1. GTDB lineage: Bacteria > Nitrospirota > Nitrospiria > Nitrospirales > NS-4 > SCTG01. Next base: position 1,702 of record JAUSHW010000141.1, read on the forward strand.
GACGCCGAGCTGGCCCGCAAGGTCTGCCGGGACGACGATTTCGTGGACGACCTGACCCATCAGCTCTTCCGGGAGCTGATGTCCTTTATGGTGGAAAACCCCCAGACGATCACCCGCGCCATCCGCATCACCTTCATCGCCAAGTACCTGGAGCGCATCGCCGATCACGCCACGAACGTGGCGGAGCTGGTCGTGTACCTGGTGGAAGGCAAGATCATCCGCCACACCCACGGATGAAGGCGGATACCCCCGTGCAAGGCCGCCTGTCCGCCGACGCCCGCCTTGCATCCGTAAGCACCATTCGATACCCTGATTGCGTGACCCCCGCGCGGAAAATTCTGATCATCGAGGACGAGCGGGATATCCTGGAACTCATCCGCCACTACCTGGAAAAGGAAGGCTTCCGGACCCGGACGGCGGCGGACGGAACGGCCGGCTGGGCGGCCGTCCGCCAGGAGCATCCCGACTTGGTCGTGCTCGACCTCATGCTGCCGGGCATGGACGGGCTGGAGCTGTGCAGAAAGCTCCGGGCCGACCCGGCGACGGCGCACACGCCGGTGATCATGTTGACGGCCAAAGCGGACGAGACGGACCGGATCGTCGGGCTGGAACTCGGCGCGGACGACTATCTGACCAAACCCTTCAGCCCCAAGGAACTGGCGGCGCGCATCAAAGCGCTGCTGCGACGGGCCGAGCAACGGGACACGCCGTCCCAACCCTATGCCTACGGCGCGCTCACGCTGGACCCATCCCGCCATGAAGTACGGCTCGGCGACACGGAAGTCGCCCTCACGGCCAAGGAGTTCGGCCTGCTGGAACAACTCCTCCGGAACAAAGGACGGGTCCTCACCCGCGACGTCCTCCTCAATGCCGTCTGGGGCTACGACTACCATGGGACGACACGAACGGTGGACGTACACGTCCGACGTCTCAAACAAAAGCTGCCGCTGCTGAGCGACGCCATCGTCTCGATCAAATCGCTGGGGTACAAGCTCCGCGACGAAGAGGACTAGCCGTCATGCGCCTGACCCTTCAATGGAAAGTCCTGCTGGGCTACCTCGCCATCGCCGGAGTCGGCATGGGAGCGGCGGGCTGGCTGGCCCTGGACGCGCTTGAAGCCAGCGACACGGACCAACTGCGGGCGGGACTGACCGCCCAAGCCCGCATCGCCGTCCGCCTCTTCGCCGCGCCGCTGGCGACCGCCAAGCCGGATCCCTCCATCATTGACGCGATGGCCGACGAACTGGGCGACGCGATCCATACCCGCGTGACAGTGATCAATCCGGATGGGCGCGTCCTCGGGGATTCCTACGAGTCCGGCGAGGCGCTGCACCGCATGGACAATCATGCAACCCGCCCGGAAGTGCGCCAGGC
>JAUSHW010000150.1 GCA_030648395.1 Nitrospirales bacterium
CTGCTGCAGGATGCGAGGGCGTCGAACGTAGCAGCGGGTGGCGCTCCTGTTTCGATTCTTACCGCGCAGACACCGGCCCAGACGCGCCATTTTCTCGGCGGCCGGGTGAACGGCAAGGCTGGCGGTCTGGACTTCACCTACGAAGGCAATTACCAGTTCGGCTCGGTTGACAGCCAATGCTTCAGGTCGGCCACGGCAGGAGCCTGCGGAACCTTGGCGGGAAGTGCCCAGTCGGCGGCTGGATTTGCCACCGGGCGTGATGCTCGGATCAATGCCAGCCAGCATGCGGTGAAGACCGGCTACACCTTCGATGCGGTCCCGATGAAGCCGCGGCTCGGCTTCGAGTTCAACTATGCTTCCGGCGACAAGTGCGCGAATGGTGCTGGTCCTGCGAATGGTTGTGAAGAGGGGAGACAGCATTTCAACACCGCCGACAACCTGTACCCGACGAACCACTTCCACATGGGGTACATGGACCTGATGTCCTGGAAGAACATGGTGAACTACCAGGTCATGTTCGACGTGAAGCCGTCCCCGGTCAGCAAGCTGCAGTTCAACTACATCATGCACCGCTTGGCCAACACGGCAGACAACTGGTACCGCGCCGGGCAGGTGGCATACTTCACGTCCAAGGTGACGAACCAGGCGGCCTCCTTGGGCCAGGAGTTGGACGTTCACTACTGGCACACGTTCAAGGAGAAGTTCAAATTCGAGATCGGCGTCGGGCACTTCTTTGCCGGGGAATATCTCTCCAAGTCGACCAGCGCCGATATTCTCGGATTTGCGAACACCCAAGGCAGCGCCTCCAATGGTTTCGGTGGCGCGACCCAGATCACGGACCAGAACTGGGGCTATGTGATGGGGTCGATCCTGTTCTAAGTTAACGACCCGTCAGTCAGTGACGAGGGGCCCGGTCTGCCGAAAGGCGGGCCGGGCCCTTCAGTTTTTTGGATAACTTGCCAGTGGCAAATGCCCGCTCTGTTGCGGTATCATATCGTTAGTTTACAGTCCGATCATCCATTTGAGTTCATTGAGGGTTTACCCATGAAGGCGAGGATGAATTTTCTCTTTGGCAGCGGGCTGGCAGGGGCGTTCCTGGGAGCGGCGCTGATTCTGATTCCGCCGGCCGCGACCGTCGGCTCGGCGGCTGGCGTGCCGCCGCAGTTGGCCCAGAGCTTTTCCCCCATCGTGAAGGCCGTCACGCCGGCGGTCGTCAACATCCAGGTCACGCAGGGCGAGCGCGTGCGCCCGCCCCGCGACCCTCGCCGGCGCGATCATGAAGGCCCTCCCGGCCGCCCGGGTCCAGGCCCTGGTCCCTTCGGTGGTCCCGGCGGTCCAGGTGGACCAGGCCCGTTTGGCGGCCCTCCCGGCGAGCCGGATGAGCCCGATCAAGGCCCTCCCTTCGGCGGCCCTCCCGGCCGTCCCGACATGTCGGGCGGATCGGGCGTTATCATTGACCCCAATGGCTACATCGTGACCAACAACCATGTGATCGACAAGGCCTCCGACATCAAGGTCTATCTTGCCAACAAAAAAGAGTACCAGGCCAAGATCATCGGGGCGGACCCGAAGACGGACCTGGCCATCATCAAGATCGAAGCCACGGGCCTCCCGCATCTCAAGTGGGGCGGCTACGATGAGCTCCAAGTCGGCGACATCGTGCTGGCCGTCGGAAGCCCCTTCGGCCTTTCGCAGACCGTCACGATGGGCATCATCAGCGCCCTGGGGCGCGGCAACGTCGGCATCGCCGACTACGAGGACTTCATCCAGACAGACGCGTCCATCAATCCCGGCAATTCGGGCGGCGCGCTGGTGAATCTCAAGGGCGAGCTGATAGGCATCAACACGGCGATTTTCTCGCGGACGGGCGGCAACGAGGGCATTGGCTTTGCGGTGCCGGTCTCGCTCGCAAAGAACATCACCGACAGCCTCATCAAGACGGGAAAAGTGGTGCGGGGCTGGCTCGGCGTGGCCATCCAGGAGATCACGCCGGATCTGGCCAAGGCGTTCAAGACAAAGGATCAGAAGGGCGCTCTCGTCAGCGACGTGAACGAGCAGGGCCCTGCGTTGAAAGCGGGCGTCCAGCGCGGCGACGTCATCGTGGAATTCGACGGCAAGGAAGTCCAGACAGTCAGCGACCTGCGGAACCGCGTCGCCCAGACGGTGGTGGGCTCGAAAGTGCCGCTGAAGGTGGTCCGTGAGGGGCAGGAGAAGGTGCTCACGCTCCAGATCGCCGAGCGCCCGGCCGACGCCATGCTGGCCCGCGGCACGGAGCCAGGCGCCGCGCCTCCGGGAAGCCCCGAGGCGCACAAGGGGCCGCTGAACGTCCTCTCCACCCTCAAGGTGAAGGCGATCGACGACGAGGCGAGGACGCAGCTGAACATCGGTGCGAAGACGGTCGGCGTGCTGGTCGCGCATGTCCAGGCGGGAAGTCCGGCGGAGCAGGCCGGCCTGCAGCGCGGCGACGTGATTCAGGAGGTCAATCGGAACCCGGTCACGGGGATCAAGGATTACGACGCGGCGGCCGCCAAGATCAAGAAGGAAGAGAATGCGGTCCTTCTCGTCAACCGCCAGGGCAACACCCTCTTCATTGTCATCAACCCGTAAGGGACGGGACCGTCGGGAGGGTCGGGGTGCCCAGCAGCCGTTTCGAGAAGTTCTTCAAAGGCGTCCAGGACCGGGTCTTCACGCCGCTCGAAGACCCGAAGATGCCGCTGACCCAGCATCTGGAGGAATTCCGGGTGCGGCTCACGCGGGCCGTCGTCATTCTGGCCATCGTCTTCTCGTGCTCGTTCTATCTCTCAGTCCAGGTCATGGACTGGGTGCGCATCCCGCTGCAGAACGCGTTCGTCTTCGTCAAGTTCAGCGACCAGTACACGCTTGACGGCATCGTCAAGAGCAGGAACCTGGGCCAGCTGGTGACGTGGCTGTCCACGGGCCAGCTGGTGATGAAGTGGCAGCCGACCGCGCTGGAAAAACTCCCGTTCATCTTTCTCTCGCCCGCCGAGGCCATCTGGAACAACGTCAAGGTCTCGATGGTGTTCGCCGCCTTCCTGGTGATGCCGTACCTCATCTGGGAGACGTGGATGTTCTCGTCGCCCGGCCTGCTGGCCCACGAGCGTCGCTTCGTCCTGCCGTTCGTGCTCATCAGCAGCCTCGCGTTCTACCTGGGCCTCGCCTTCTGTTATTTCGTGGTGCTGCCGTTCGCGCTGAACTTTCTGGTCCAGTACGGGATCGATTCCGGCTTTGTGCCCCAGCTGTCCATTGCGGCGTTCGTGGGCTTCATCCTGTGGTTCCTGCTGATCTTCGGCCTGATGTTCGAGCTGCCGCTGGCCATCACGCTCCTCGCCCGGCTGGGCTGGGTGGACGCCGTGATGCTCCGCCGGTACTGGAAGTGGGCGCTGGTGGGCTCGTTTGCGGTGTCGGCGATCCTGACGCCGACGCCCGACCCATTCAATCAGTCCATCATGGCGGTGCCCATGTACATCTTCTACGAGATGGGCATTGTGGGCGCCCGGCTGTTCGGGAAGAAGAAGCCGGCGTCGGGCGTTGCGCCGGCGGTCTCCACGGCTCCTGCCGCGGCCGGCAATCGGTGATTCGAGTCGCGGTCCTGGTGGTCAGCAGCAAGATCGCCGAGGGACGGGAAGAGGACAAGGGAAAGGCCGCGCTGGGGGAGTTGGTCGAGTCCATTCCGGCAGCCCTCGCGTCTTACGAGGTTGTGCCGGATGAGCGGACGGCGATCCGCGATCGGCTGGCGGCGCTGTGCGACGGCGGAGCGGTGGACGTCGTGCTGACGGTCGGCGGCACCGGCGTGCGCCCCACGGACGTGGTGCCGGAAGTGACCCGCGAGATCGCGGACAAGGAGATTCCAGGTATCGGAGAGGAGATGCGGATGGAGAGCCTCAAAAAAGTTCAGACGGCCATGCTGGCGCGCGGGACGGCCGCCATCCGCGGCCGGACGCTGGTCGTGAATCTGCCCGGGAGCCCCCGCGGCGCGGGCGAGAATCTGAGTGTCGTGCTGCCGGTGCTCGAACATACCATCGACAAGATCCAAGGGAGATAGCATCCATATGCCCGGAGAACTGCCCGTC
>JAUSHW010000151.1 GCA_030648395.1 Nitrospirales bacterium
GAAGAGAGTCACCGTTACGTTCTCAGATCGCCGATTGCCGGGATCGTTGTGCAACAGAACGTGGTCTTGGGCCAGGGCGTCTCTTCCGGCACAGCGCTTTTCGAGGTGGTGGATACGAGTCAGGTGTGGGTGTTTGCCAACCTGCCTCTTGAGCAGGCTCGGCGATTCAAACCGGGGGATATCGGGACGATTGTGCCGAAGGGGAGCGAGCCGGTGAAATCTCCGCTCAGCTATTTGTCCCCCGTTGCGGATGAAACCACCCGCACGATCCGCGTGCGGTTCGATGTGCCGAACACGAACGGCCGTCTCAAGCCCAACGAGTACGTGGACGTTCGCCTGGCGTTCGAAGGATCGCCGACGCTGGCCGTACCCGTGTCGGCCGTGACGCTGGTAGACAAGACGCGCGGCGTCTTTGTTCAGCGGGAGGGCGGCTATGTGTTTGTGCCGGTTGAGACTGGGCGGGAAGGCGGCGGCCTGGTCGAAGTGAAGAAAGGCCTGACGGCGGGCGAGCGCATCGTCACAGACGGCGTGTTCGACCTCAAGAACGTACTGCTGAAAGAATCCATACAGGGGGGAGAGTGAGATGGAGCGGCTGCTGACCCTGTCCCTCCGCTATCGGTTCTTCACCCTTGTTGTAATAATCCTGGTCATGGTGGCCGGGCTGTGGTCGTTGACCGAGTTGACCATCGACGCGGTGCCGGATCTCACGCCGGTCCAGGTCCAGGTCCTGACGCGGGCGTCGGCCCTCGGTCCGGTTGAGGTCGAGCAATTCGTCACCTTCCCGATCGAGGCCTCCCTGAGCGGGCTCCCTGCTTTGCGCGAGCTCCGGTCCGTGTCGCGCTATGGCCTGTCGGCCGTCACCGTGATTTTCGAGGATCACACGGACATTTACCGCGCGCGACAGTTGGTCAGCGAGCGGCTCTCCCGCGCCATGGAACGTATCCCGATTGAATATGGCCGTCCCATGGTGGGGCCGCTCACAACCGGATTAGGCGAAGTCTACCAGTTCACGCTGAAGGGAGAGGGCTACAGCGCCATGGCGCTGCGGACGTTGCTCGAATGGGACATCGGAATGCGGCTACGGGCGGTTCCGGGCGTCGTGGAAGTCAATATCTGGGGAGGCGAGGCCAAGCAGTTTCAGGTCGTGGTGGACCCAGCCAGGCTTCTGTCCTTCAAGCTGACGCTCCAGCGGGTCTTTGAGGCGCTGGAACGGAACAATGCGATTGCCGGAGGCGGATACATCGAACATCAGCGTGAGCAATTGCTCATCCGGGGTGAGGCGCTGGCTACAACGATATCTGATCTGGCCCGGATCGTCGTGGACCATGGGCCTGGTGGGGTGCCGATTTTCATCAAGGACGTGGCTGAGGTTAAAGAAGCTCCGGCGCTCCGTATCGGCGCGGCGACGGCCATGGGCGAGGGCGAAACCGTCATTGGCATGGTTCAGATGCTGGCGGGCGAGAACGCGCAACAGGTGGTCGAACGCGTCAAGGCTCGTGTGCAAGAGATCCAGGCGACACTCCCGCCGGGGGTGTCGATTGAGCCGTACTACGACCGGACGCTCTTTGTGTCGAAAGTGATCCGGACGGTGCGCAACAATCTCCTCGAAGGTGGGCTGCTGGTCATTGCGGTCCTCTTTCTCTTCTTGGGCGATCTCCGCGCGGGGTTGATTGTGGCATCGGCCATCCCGCTGTCCATGCTGATCGCCTTCACCGGCATGGTCCAAGCCGGCATTTCCGGCAACCTCATGAGCCTGGGCGCGATCGACTTTGGCTTGCTCGTCGATGGCTCCGTGGTGATGGTTGACAACATTCTGCGGCGGTTGGCTAACAAGAGCGCCATGAACCGGGAAGAACGACTGGGCGAGATCCAGGCAGCCGGCCGTGAGGTGCTGCGCCCCATGACCTTTGCTGTCGGGATCATCATCCTGGTGTACGTGCCGATCCTGGCACTCACCGGGATTGAGGGAAAGATGTTTCGTCCCATGGCACTGACGGTCATCATGGCTTTAGCCGGATCACTTCTACTCGCGGTGACGGTGACACCGGTCCTAGCCTTCTGGTTTGCACGCGCCACGCCGGGCCATGAGGAAACGCGTGTCGTTCGGTTGCTGCGCCGCCTATACGAGCCATGTCTCAGATGGGCCACGGCGCGCCCGGCCTGGGTCGTCGTGCCGGCTGTGGGATTGTTTGTGGTGAGTCTGGTGATTGGGTGGAGCCTCGGCGTCGAGTTTGTGCCTCGGCTGAACGAGGGTGACCTGGCTATTAACGTGTGGCGATTGCCGAGTGTCTCCCTCAGCGAATCGGTGGCCACGTCGCTTCAAGTTGAAAAGGCTATCCGCCGATTTCCCGAAGTCCTCCAGGTCGTCACGCGGACAGGAAGTCCAGAAGTGGCGACGGACGTGATGGGCATCGAGCTCTCGGATGTGTTCGTCATTCTCAAACCGCAGCAGGAATGGATTACTGCGAGGACGCGCGAAGACCTGATTGCGAAGATGAAGCCGGCGATCCTGGAAGCGGTGCCGGGGGTCGGACTCGGGTTTACCCAGCCGATCGAGATGCGATTCAACGAGCTGATCGCGGGGACGCGTTCCGACTTGGCCGTCAAGATTTTTGGGCCGGATTTGGACGTCCTCAAACAGAAAGCCGAAGCCGTGGCGCGCGCGCTCGAAAAGGTGCAGGGTGCGGCCGATGTGAAAGTTGAACAAGTCGCCGGCCTGCCGCTCATTCGAGTCATTGTGGACCGGGACCAGATCGCACGGTACGGACTCACCGCGGACGATGTCCTCACCCTTGTTCAGACGACGCGCGTAGGACGCGTGGTCGGCACCGTGGTGCAAGGTTCGCGACGCTTTGATCTCGTTGTGCGCTTGACCGACAACGTCTCCGCTGATCCGGCCGCCTTGGGTAGTCTCCTCATCCCCACCAGTCATGGTGAACTGGTCCCCCTTTCCCGCGTGGCCGCAGTCCGAGTCGAGACGGGACCGGCTCAGGTCAGCCGGGAACATGTGCAACGACGCATCGTCGTGGAGAGCAACATCCGAGGGAGGGACTTGGGGAGCTTCGTGGCAGAGGCTCAGCGCACGGTGGCACGTGACGTATCGCTCCCGACAGAATATGAACTACGGTGGGGCGGGCAGTTTGAGCACCTCAAAGAGGCCTCACGCCGGCTGGCCGTGGTGGTGCCGGTCACCCTGGTGCTGATTCTGGGGGTGCTATCGGTCATTTTCGGCGCGCTTCGTCCGGCGCTGCTGATCTTCCTCAACGTGCCATTAGCCCTCTCGGGCGGCGTGTTGGCGCTCTGGCTTCGTGGCCTCCCGCTCAGCATCTCGGCTGCCATCGGATTCATCGCGCTGTTCGGGATCGCAGTCCTGAACGGCGTGGTGCTGGTCAGTCACATCCGCCAGCTTGAAGCGGAAGGCATGCCCACGGATCAAGCTATCGCCCAGGGCGCGATGGACAGACTCCGGCCGGTGCTGATGACCGCGTTGGTGGCGAGCCTGGGGTTCCTTCCGATGGCGCTGGCGACCAGCATGGGCGCAGAAGTCCAACGCCCGCTGGCCACCGTGGTCATCGGCGGACTCATTACCTCGACAGCCTTGACGCTCCTGGTCATCCCGGCGCTCTACTCGCGGATTTGCCGCAATGCCCTGAATCATTCCCGTCGTGCGTAAGCCGGTGCTTTTAACTATAATAGCGCCATGCAAACACTGGACGTCGAAAATTCCGGTCTGCCGGACCTGCAGTTCGTGCTGATGGTGCTGGCCCTTTGCACGTCCGACCTGCCCTCGCTCAACGTGCCAGAGGACGTGCGACAGACGATCTTCCATCGCTGCTGGGCGCTGATGCATGACACGCCTCCGCCCGCGAAAGGGGAGGACCGCGTGCTGGACCTGCGCGACGGGACCGATCTGACGCTGGAGGCGATGGTGGAGGTGATCCGCGGCGCG
>JAUSHW010000045.1 GCA_030648395.1 Nitrospirales bacterium
CGCCGTGCGACCCGCTGTCCGAGGTCAGCAGGACCTGCTTGAAGATGAACGGTGTGGCGGCGACGACTTCCGGCACGGCCGCGACCTTGTCTGTCAGCTCGGCATAGCTTTTGATGGCCTCGCCGGTCCGGGCCGTGACGATGACGTGGGAGTTCGTGCCGAGGATCTTGGCCTGGATGTCCTCCTTGAAGCCGGTCATGATGCCCAGCGTGGCGATCAGCGCCGCGACGCCGATGGTCACACCCGCGATGGAGATGAGCGTGTTAAAGGAGATGGTGCGGTTGCGGCGCTTGGCTTTCAAGTACCGCAGGCCGATGAACACTTCGTACGGGAGGCGCACCGTCTATTTCTCGGGCCGGAGCTGCGGGAACAGGATCACGTCGCGGATGGACGTCTGATTGGTCAGGAGCATCACGAGACGGTCGATGCCGATGCCTTCGCCGGCCGTCGGCGGCATGCCGTGTTCGAGGGCGCGCAGGAAATCCTCGTCCAGGTGCTGGGCTTCCAGGTCGCCCTTCGCCCGCTCCGCCATCTGCGCCTCGAAGCGCTGGCGCTGGTCGAGTGGATCGTTCAGCTCCGAGAAGGCGTTGGCGATCTCACGTCCGGCGATGTAGAGCTCGAAGCGATCGGTGAGCTCCGGATCACTCGCCTTGCGCTTGGCCAGCGGCGAGATCTCGACCGGGAAATCGGTAATGAACGTGGGTTGGATGAGGGTCGGCTCGACCGCCTGCTCGAAGAGGAGCGTGACCAGCTTCCAGTAGGACTCGCCGCCCTTGAGTTCGCAGTGGTGCTTCCGGGCCTGGGCCAGCACGTAGGCCGGGTCGGTGATCTCCTGGGCGCTCGCGCCCAGTCGCTCGGCGACCGCGTCACGGTACGTCAGGCGCTTCCACGGGCGGGCGAAGGAAATCGTGACAGTCTCGTCCTTGTTCGCGTGCGGCCGGAAAGGCACGGCCTGCATGCCTTTGCCGTGGACGGTCTCGACGAGCTCGCCGATCAATTCCTCCGTCAGGCTGATGAGGTCGGTGTAGTCGGCGTAGGCCATGTAGAACTCGAGCATCGTGAACTCGGGGTTATGAATGGTGGAGATGCCCTCGTTGCGGAAGTTGCGGTTGATCTCGAAGACACGGTTCATGCCGCCGACGATCAGGCGCTTGAGGTACAGCTCGGGGGCGACGCGGAGGTAGAGGTCGGTGCTCAACGCGTTGTGGTGCGTGACGAACGGGCGGGCCGTGGCACCGCCTGGGATCGGGTGCATCATCGGCGTCTCGACTTCGAGGAAGCCCTTGCCGACGAGGAAACTCCGGATGGCCTGGACGATCTTGCTGCGGGTGATGAAAATGCGCTTCACGTCCGGGTTGGCGACGAGATCCACGGCCCGCTGGCGGTAGCGGGTCTCCACATCGGTCAGGCCGTGCCATTTTTCGGGGAGGGGACGGAGCGCCTTGCAGAGAAAGGTGAGCTGCTTGACCTCGATCGTCAGCTCGTTCGTCTTGGTGCGAAAGAGCGGGCCGCTGACGCCGATCCAGTCGCCGATATCGAGGAGCTCGGCCAGGGCAAAGCCCTGATCGCCCAGCACGTCCTTCTTCAGATAGACCTGAATCGCATCCACGCCGTCCTGGACGGAGGCGAATGCCGCTTTGCCGAACCGGCGTTGGATGGTGATCCGGCCCGCCAGCGTGACGGAGACCGGATTCTGCTCGAGCGATTCTTTGGTGCTCGCGCCGTGGGCGGCGATCAGGTCGCCGGCCTGGTCAGCGGCCTCGAATCTGTCGCCAAAGGGGTTGATGCCCATCCCGCGAAGCAGGTCGAGCTTCTTCAGCCGCTGCTGAATCTGATCGTTCAGGTCTTCCATATTTTACGGCATCATAGTCAGCGGGAACACCCAAGTCAATTTACGAGGCCGGCTTGTCTTTCTTCAATGAATGGAGCAGGTACGCTTCGATGAACGGGTCGAGCGCGCCGTCGAAGACGGCGCTGATGTTGCCGATCTCGCAGTTGGTCCGGTGGTCCTTCACGATCTGGTAGGGCTGGAAGACGTAGGACCGGATCTGGCTGCCGAACCCGATCTCCTTCTTCTCGCCGACGAAGGCGTTGAACTCCTCCTCCTTCTTTTTCTGCTCCAGTTCGAACAGTCGCGCGCGCATGACCTTCATCGCCCCCATTTTGTTCTTGAGCTGCGAGCGCTCATTCTGGCATTGCACGACGATGCCGGACGGGAGGTGCGTGATGCGGATGGCGGTCTCGACCTTGTTGACGTTCTGGCCGCCGGCCCCGCCCGAGCGGAACGTATCGATCTTCAGGTCCTTCTCCTGGATGCCGACCTCCACGTCGTCTTCGATTTCGGGATACACGAACACGGAGGCGAACGACGTGTGCCGCCGCTTGTTGGCGTCGAACGGGGAGATGCGCACCAGGCGATGGACGCCGGCCTCTGATTTGAGAAAGCCGTAGGCGTTCCCACCCGCGATGCCGAGGGTCACGCTCTTGATGCCCGCTTGCTCGCCGGGAAGATAATCCAGCGTCTCGACCTTGTAGCCCTTGGTTTCGGCCCACCGCACGTACATGCGCATGAGCATCTCCGCCCAGTCCTGGGATTCCGTGCCGCCGGCGCCCGGGTGGATGGACATGATCGCGTTGTTCGCGTCCATCTCGCCGTGCAGCAGCAGCTCGACCCGCAGTTTGGCCAGCGCCTGCTCGGCCTGCGCCAGCTCGGCAGTGATGTCCCCTTCGATCGAGGCGTCCTGCTCCGATTCGGCCAGCTCCACCATGGCTGCCAGGTCGTCGAGCCGGCGCTCCATGTCGCTCCAGTTCTTGACCTCCCGCTCCAGGATATTTTTCTGCCGGATCGTGCTTTGGGACGTGCGGCGGTCGTCCCAGAAGCCGGGGGCGGCCATGCGCTCTTCGAGCGTCCGAATCTGCGTGTTCAGCGATGGGAGGTCAAAGATGCCCCCGGAGCTCGTCAAAATTCTTCCGAAGGGCGGCCAGGCGGGACTTTAGATCGTCAAGCATCGTCTCTCCTCAACGCGTTCATGGTCTTCGGCCGGCGGCGCCACGTCAGGGCCGCACCGACCAGCGAAAGTATAACACAGGCAGACGCGAACAGATCGCCGTAGGCGGTGTAGAACGTGCGCGGGCCGCCGGTGCGGACCTCGCCGCTGAGCGTGCCTTCGACGAACAGGTCCGTGGTGCGGAGGATGTGGCCCTCCGCGTCGATGAATCCGGAAATGCCGGTGTTGGCGGCGCGCGCGAAGGCGATCCGGTTCTCGACGGCGCGGAAGACCACCATGGCGAAGTGCTGGTATGGCGCGCCGGATTGGCCGAACCAGGCGTCGTTGGTGATCGTGACCATGTAGTCGGCGCCCTGGTCCACGAACTGCCGCACGAGGTCGGGGAAGATGACCTCGAAGCAGATCACGATGCCCAGGCGCCCGCCGGGTGCGCCCAGCACGCGCGGGCCCGGGCCCGGCACGAAGTCGCCGATGCCGGCCACCAGCTTGTCGAGAAAGGACAGGAGACCCTTCAGGGGGATGTATTCGCCGAACGGCACCAGGTGGGCCTTGTCGTACCGGTCCAGCACCACGCCGTCGCCGCTGACCAGGTACGCGCTGTTCAGCAGGCGCAGCTGGCCGGCGGTCTGGCTCTCGACGGACGGGCTGCCGAACAGCAGGGGGACGCCGCGCTCCCGCACAAAGGTCAGCAGCTCTTCCTTATAAGTGGTCTCCACGTCGAACAGGAACGGCGTGGCCGCCTCCGGCCAGATCACCAGATCGGTTCCATCCGCGACTTGCAGCGTCAGCCGCTTGAGCCGGTCGATCGTGTCCCGCCGGTACGCGGCGTCCCATTTCTGCGCCTGGTCCACGTTGGGCTGCACGAGGCCGATCCGGACGGTGTGGTCGCTGGCCGAGTCCCTCTGTGGAGAGAGCCGCCACTGTCCATAGGCCACGACGCCGGCGATGAGCATTGCCGCGAGCGGCGCGGCGATCCAGGGCAGCGGGATCGTAGGCTCCGCATCGGCGATGCGTACGATGACCGCGCCGGCCACTCGCGCCGCGACGACGTTCGCGAGCACCAGCAGGAAGGAGACGCCGTACACGCCCGTCACGTCCGCGATCTGGATCACCGTCAGATTGTGGTACTGGCTGTAACCGAGCAGCGCCCAGGGGAAGCCGGAAAGGAGATAGGTGCGCGCCCATTCGAGCGAGACCCACAAGGCCGGCGCGGTCCAGGTCCGGACCATGCCCCGCCGGTCCGGGATGAGCGTGATGATGGCGGTGAACAGGCCCACGAACAGGGCGCAATAGCCCGCCAGGAGCAGCATCACGAGAAAGCTCACGGCGAAGGGCATCTTCCCATACTCGTGCATGGCGTTGATCACCCAGTACAGCGTCACGGAAAAGAACATCAGGCCGGCCAGCCAGCCCTGGCCGAAGGCGACCTTCCAGGACGACCCGCGGATCGCGAGCAGCAGCGGGACCAGGGCGACCCAGGCCAGCGATTCGATGTCGAAGACGGGAAAGCTCAGGGCGAGCAGGAGACCGGACGCGACGGGCGGGATGAGAAGACGGCCGAACCGGTGCAGCATTGCGCCCAACATAGCCGAATCGCGGCGAGCGAAACAACTGCCGCCGATGAATTATCCGGTTGTGGTCCTTCGCAAAATGGTGCTAGAATCCCGCCTGCCAGAAACAGTGTTCGCAACGTAATTACAATCGACTGGATCAAGGGGGGCGTTTGAATGGCAGGAGCGCGCGTGCTGGTCACCCCGAGGGCGTTTCTCGACCTCGATGGTGAGCACAAGGACATTCTCAAGAAAGCCGGATACGAAATCGTGGCGAACCCGCGTCCACGGGTGCTGACGGAAGATGAAATGGCGGCGTATATCGTCGGCATCCAGGCGGTGATCGTCGGCGACGAGCCGGTGAGCCATCGGGTGCTGGATCGGGCGGACGCCCTGAAAGTGATCTCGAAGTTCGGCACCCAGGTGGACAATATCGACATGGACGTGGCCGCCGTGCGGAAGATTCCGGTCACCATCACCCCCGGCGTCTCCCACGCCGCCGTGGCCGAGCTGACCATCGGGCTCATGATTGCGCTGCTGCGGGGCATCCCGCAAATGGATCGCGACATCCGGAACGGCAAGTGGACGTCCGTCGCCGGCATGGAGCTCATGGGCAAGACGCTCGGCATCGTCGGCATGGGCGGAATCGGCAAGGAAGTCGCCAAGCGGGCCCTGTCGCTCGGCATGAACGTCCTGGGGTTCGACATGCACCCGGACGAGTCCTTCGCCGAGCATCACGGCATCGAATATGTGGCCGCCGACGAGCTGCTCAAAAACTCCGATATCGTGGCGCTGCACCTGGGACTCAACCCCGAGACCAGGGGCTGGCTTTCGAAGATGCGCGTGGCCCGCATCCGCCCGGGCTCGTTCCTGATCAACACCAGCCGGCCCGAACTCATTGACGAGGGCGCCGTGCTCGACGCCATGCGGGGGCAGCGCATCCGCGGGGCGGCGTTCGACCTGCCGGGCGAGGAAAACCAGTTTGCCGTGCCGCTGCTCTCGCAGGAGAACGTGCTGGTGTCCTGCCAGGCCGGCGCCCACACGGAGGAGTCCGTCCGGCGCCAGGCCGTCATGGCGGCGGAAAACGTCGTCGCCGTGCTGAGCGGTCAACCGAAGCTCGCGGCCTTCGCCACAGCCGAGTAGCGCGGCATGCCGCGGGATATCCCTCTCGGCAACGGCAAGCTCCTCATCACCTTCGACCGCTACTACCGCATCCGCGACATCTATTACCCGCACGTCGGCAAGGAGAATCAGACGGTCGGCCACCCGTCCCGCTTTGGGGTCTGGGTGGACGGCCAGCTCTCCTGGCTGGGCCCTGACTGGAAAATCTCGCTGAAATACGAAGACGGCACGATGGTCACGCGTGTCGAGGCCCATCACCCCGGCCTGCAGGTCACGCTGCTTTGCGCCGACGCCGTGGACTTCCATGACCCGGTCTACGTCCGCAAGATCATCGTCCGGAACCTGGCCGACCGGCAGCGCGACATCCGGCTGTTCATCCACCAGGACTTCCACCTGTACGAATCCGACGTCGGCGACACGGCGGCCTACGAGCCCAAGCACAAGACCGTCACCCATTACAAAATGCGCCGGTACTTCCTGACCAACTACATGGCGAACGGCGTGATCGGGGTGCAGAACTTCGCCACCGGCCGCAAGGAAGTGGAGGGGGCGGAGGGGACGTGGCGCGATGCGGAGGACGGCAAGCTCGAGGCCGGCCCGATCACCCAGGGCTCGGTGGACTCCACACTCGGCATCTATCTGACGGTGCCGGCGCAGGGCACGCAGGAGGCGTGGTACTGGATCATTGCGGGGGAGGACTGGTTCACCGTGAACAGCCTGAACAAGCGGATCGAGGAGCGGCTGCCGGAATATTACCTGCTGCGGACTGAAAAGTACTGGCGGTACTGGTTGAACCAGGACTGCATCAACTTCGGCGAGCTGTCCAAGAAAGTCGTGGACCTCTATTACCGGAGTCTGCTGGTGATCCGCACCCAGGTGGACGACAGCGGCGCGATCATTGCGGCGAACGACTCGGACATCGCGACCCAGGCGCGCGACACCTATTCGTACATGTGGCCGCGGGACGGCGCGCTGGTGGCCCACGCGCTGGACGTGGCGGGCTACCCGCAGCTCACCCGCAAGTTCTTCCGGCTCTGCAGCCAGCTCATCACGCCGGAGGGCTACTTTCTGCACAAGTACAATCCGGACGGGTCGTTCGCCAGCTCGTGGCATCCGTGGGTAAAGGACGGCGAGCCGCAGCTGCCGATCCAGGAGGACGAGACGGCGCTGGTCATCTGGGCGCTCTGGCAGCACTTCGAGCGGTACCGGGACGTCGAGTACATCACACCGATCTATGCGTCGCTGATCAAGCGGGCGGCGAACTGGATGGTGTCGTACCGGGACCCGGTCACGGGCCTGCCGAAGGCGTCCTACGATCTCTGGGAGGAGCGCCACGGGGTGCTGGCCTTCACCTGCTCGGCGGTGTACGCGGGGTTGATGGCGGCGTCGAACTTCACCGAAGGGTTCGGGCAGGCCGGCCTGACCGAGACCTATCGCCGCGCCGCCGCCGAGGTCAAGGCGGGGATGGACCGTTACCTGTACCGGAAGGAACTGGGCCGCTTCGCCCGGATGGTCACCTTCAAGAAGAACGGAATGATCGAGAACGTCGATCCCACGCTCGACGCCAGCCTTTACGCGGTCGGCTACTTCGGCGTCTACGAGCCGACGGATGAGCGGGTGGTGCAGACCATGACCGCGTTGCGCGACCGGCTGTGGTGCAAGACGCCGGTGGGGGGCATCGCGCGCTACGAGAACGATTACTACCACCAGGTCAGCAAGGACGTCGCCAACGTGCCCGGCAATCCCTGGTTCATCTGCACGCTTTGGATTGCGCAATGGCTGATCAAGAAAGCCACGACGATGGAGGAGCTCGCGGAGGCCATCCCGCTCATGGATTGGGTGGCGGACCGGTGTCTGCCGTCGGGCGTGCTGGCGGAGCAGGTGCATCCCCATACCAACGAGCCGCTGTCGGTCTCGCCTCTCACCTGGTCGCACGCGACCTTCGTCCAGACGGTGCTGGACTACCTCGAAAAACGCACGTCCCTGGACCGCTGCACCACCTGTAACCACGCCGCGCACCCCTTCCGCACCCGCAAAACCAACAAGCCTCTCTGCCCTTGAAGGCGGGGAGAGCGGGTGTTAGGATGAGTCTGTTAGGAGACAACAATGGCGAACGTCACATTACTCTATTCCCAGTCGTGCGGGGCCTGTCCCGCCGCGAAGGAACTCTGGAAGGGGCTGCGCGTCAAGCACAGCTTCAGCTATAGGGAGATCGACATTCTCAGCCCGGACGGCCAGGAACTGGCGGAGCGGCACGCGATCCGCGCGACGCCGGCCTCGATCGTGGACGGCAAGCTGAAGTTCATCGGCGTGCCCACGCGCCAGAGCGCCGAAAAAGCGCTTGGCGTCAGGCCGCCGGACTCATAAGGACACGTCTTGTGGCGGATGAATTCGATAACGAGCTGGACCTCGATGTCCTGGGCGACAAACTCCGGACGAAGCCGCCGGACTGTCCGGTCTGCGACGAGCCGATGATGTTCAACGATGGCGATTGGTTTTGCGGGCCCTGCAACGGCACGGACTGCGGCCCCGAAACCGGATAGTGGAAACCTCCGAGCAGTTCCTCGACCGCGCGATGAAGCTCCTCCAGCGGTCCGACCCCATCCCCAAGCTTCTCCCACAGGTCCGCATCGGGCGGATGGACAGGGACTCTCCGGCGCTTGCCGCCATTCTGGAGTCCTGGCTGGAGGCCTTCGTCCAGGTGCTCAAGGACGGCCAGGCCGTGCTGAACGTTGAAGGCGCGCTCCGAATAGACCCCAATCCACGGCTCGCCGTCCTTCTCGAGGCCGGCGTGCTGGCCGAGAATCAGCCCCACGTGCAGGCCGTCCGCGACGCCTGGTCCGACGCGATGGGCGCGGCCCAGCAGCGAGCCGGCACCGCTGTTTCCTAGCGCCCCGCCCTTCCCCCCCCGCTGTCCGTGACAATTCAGAAGGCCGTGGTTCTGGAAGTAGCGTTCGTGCGATATACTCAAAGTT
>JAUSHW010000049.1 GCA_030648395.1 Nitrospirales bacterium
TTGAGCGGAACGACCTTGCCCCGATCGTACCCCACGTCGGCCGTGATGATGACCCGCGGCCGGCTGTCGTCGATGCGGCTCGCCAGGGCCGGCGCGCTGAACCCGGAATAGACGACGGTATGGATGGCGCCGATGCGGGCGCAGGCCAGCATGGCCACGGTTTGCTCGGGAATCTTGGGGAGGTAGATGGCCACCCGGTCGCCCTTGCGGATGCCCAGCGTCTTCAGGGCATTGGCGCAGCGGCAGACCTGCCGGTAGAGCTCGCCGTAGGTAAAGATGCGCTCGCTGTCGTCCTCGCCGACCCAAATCAGCGCCACCTTGTTCTTGCGCCAGGTCCTGATGTGCCGGTCCAGACAATTATGCGTGATGTTGCACGTGGCGCCGACGAACCACTTGGCCCAGGGATAGTCCCACTCCAGGACCTTCGTCCAGGGCGAAAACCATTCCAGTTCGCGCGCCGCCTTGTCCCAGAATCCCGGCACGTCCTTGATCGACTCGGCATAGGCCTTGTCATAGTCCTTGATCCAGGCCTTCTCAATGGTCTCGGCCGAGGGATGGAACACCTCGGTGACCTTCAGAAAACTTTCGACTTCGTCTTCCATGGTTAGTCCGCTCCGCCTTTCATATAGGTGAGGCCGATCTTAAGCGCGCGCCGGGTCATCTCAGGCCACCGGCTCTCCGGGTACTCGGCCAGGATCGCGGCCGTCTGGGGGTCCTGTAGGTAGAGATTAGTGATATACACGATGCCATCTTCTATCCTGATCTCTTTTGCCTGGTCCATGGCACTCCTTCCGCACCCGCAGTAATCCGGGTTTAATTTCCACAGCTTAGGGGGCCATTTTACCTTTTACTCTCTGCCGTGTCTAACCGATAGAAGGAGCAGTGCAGGCAGCCATGATTTGTTGACAGGTGGGGGGGAGCATGTTAGCCTTTTTCAAGTGCTGGAGGAGGATCTGCTATGAGGTTCCGTGACGCCACGAAATTGATCGGAGTGATGATGGTAACCCTGTTGTTGGCCGCCTGTTCGAGCACGCCCAAGTGGGTGGAAAAGGGCGGCGGGTACATGAACGAGAAGAACAGCAAGGCCTTCTATGGCGTGGGGGGGATCAGCGGCGTTCAGAACGAGCCGCTGGCGAGGGAGTCCGCCGACAACCGGGCGAGGGCCGATCTCGCCAAGTATATGGACACCTATACGTCCTACCTGATGCGGGACTACGCCGCGTCCACCACGGCCGGCGATTTCACGAAATCCAGCGAAGAACAGAACATTGAGCGCGCCCTCAAGACTTTTGTCAGCACCAACCTGTCCGGCGTGGCGGTCGTGGATCGTTGGGAGAAGGAAGACAAAATAGGCAAGACCATCTACGCCCTTGCCAAGATGGACCTCGAAACGTTCAAGGAACAAATCGGCCGGATGAAGGAGCTCAACGCGCAGGCACGGGATTTCGTGCGGAAGAACGCCGAGCAGGCCTTCGATCGACTGCAGCAGGAAGAAGACAAACGTGGCAACAACCGGTAGCGCCCGGATATTCATCGGAGCCGCCCTGGCGGTAACCTTCGCTTTTTCAGGCGGTTGCGCCTCCACCTCGGTGTCGCGCGTGGACGCGGCGACCACCACCGACCTGAGCGGGCGGTGGAATGATACCGACTCGCGGCTGGTCGCGGAAGGGATGATCAAGGAGGCGCTCTCTCAACCCTGGTTGAGCACGTTCACCAACGCCACGAAGAAACCGCCCGTGGTCGTCGTCGGCACGGTGGTCAACCGCAGCACGGAACACATCAATGTGCAGGCCTTCATCAGCGACCTGGAACGCGAACTGACCAATTCGGGAAAGGTCACGTTCGTGGCGGGCAAGGGCCAGCGGGAGGAGATCCGCGAGGAGCGCCGCGAGCAGGCCGCCAACGCGCTCGAATCCACGCAGAAGCCACCCGGCAAGGAGATCGGGGCCGATTATCTGCTGCGCGGATCCATCATCTCCATCCTGGACGAGGCGGAAGGAACCAAGGCGATTTTTTACCAGGTGGACCTCGAGATGGTGGACATCTCCAGCAACGTCAAGTCCTGGTTCGGTCAGAAGAAGATCAAGAAAGTCGTGGAACGGAAGCGCGTCATCTTTTGACGCGGCTGTTCGACGTGTCCAGCTATCCCATCCCGTTTCTCCTGCTGGCTCTCCTTTCGACATCCGCTTGCGGGGCCGCCGTGTTGCCCTACGCGCGCATCGATCGCGCGCTCATGGACGGCAACCCCGCCGAGGGGGTCGCCATTCTGGAAAAAACGCAGCAGGTCTATGGGAGCCGGAGCGAAGCGCTCTACCTGATGGATAAGGGGATGATCCAGCACCTGGCCGGCCACTACACCGACAGCATCCAATCGCTGTCGAATGCCGAGGCGCTCACGGAGGAGCTCTACACCCGCCGCATCCGGTCGGAAGTCGAAGCCTTTCTCACATCGGATAACGCGCTGCCGTACGAGGGCGAGGAGTTCGAGAAGGTCCTGCTGAATGTCCTTATGGCCGTGAATTACGCCCAACTGGGACTCTGGGACGACGCGCTGGTCGAGGCGCGCAAGGTGGACCACAAGCTCACCCTGCTGGGCGACCGGAACCAGCGGTCGATGACCTACAGCAAGGACGCGCTGGCCCGATATCTGAGTGGGGTCTTGTACGAAGCCGCCGGAGACCTCAGCAACGCCTTTGTCGCGTACCGGCTGGCGCTCGATGCGTTCCAACAGTACGGCAAGGCCTATGGCATTCCCACGCCGGCTCTTCTTCGGCAGGATCTCCTGCGTGTGTCGGAGGCCCTGGGCCTGACGCAGGAGCACGAGGAATACAAGCAGGCGTTCCAGGGCACCACCTGGCAATCGGAGTCCGCGTCTCAGGGATTGGGCGAAATCGTCTTCATCACCTATGCAGGGCATGCGCCCGTCAAGCGCGATATCTTCGTGGACATCCCGTTCAGCGCCGACGCCCTCAGTCTCGTCCTGGCCACAAAACGCTACGATCGACATGACAATCGCGCGGCCGACAGCATTCTCTACGGGCTGAACGGGCGCATCATACGGCTGGCGCTGCCCCAGTTCGTCCCGCGCCGCTCCGTGGTCGCCTATACCGAGGTGGTCGTTGCAGGAGGGGAGTCACGGCATGCGAGCCGCTCCGTCGTAATGGAAGACATCACGGCGATCGCCGCCAAGGACTTGGAGGAGCGCCTCTTTCGCACACTGGTCAAGACTGTGGCTCGCGCAGCCTGGAAGCTTGCGTTGGCGGAAGCAGTCCGGATAGGGGTGCGCGAGGCGGTTGGGCCGAAGGATGGGGGCGCGTTGGCGGGCGCGGTGGCCGGCGCGATGGTCAGGATGATCGCCATTGCATCGGAGGAAGCAGACAAGCGGAGCTGGGCGACGCTCCCGGACCGGATTCACGTCGGCCGCCTGAGAGTCCCGCCTGGAACCTATGACGTGGAACTCCGCCACGTCGGCACATCCGGAGGAGTCGTGGAAACACAGGTGATGCGGGGCGTCACCGTCACCGAGCGAGGCAAGCGATTCGTCAGCGCACGGGTGCTGCAATGAAGGGGATGGTGCTGGCGCTGGCGCTACTTCTGACCGCCTGCGCCTCCACTCCCAAGGTTCCGGACTGGGCCGAGGGGACGAAGGCTGCGGCCTATCCCGACGAGCAATTTCTGATCGGCGTCGGGCAGGCGGACTCCAAGCCTGTGGCGGAGGAGCGGGCCTATGCGGCCGTGTCCCGGATATTCAAGGCTGAAGTGACGAGCCAGGCGAAGGATTGGGAGACATATCTCACGCTGGAAAAGCGTGGCAACGTCCAGACCGAACGGCGGCTGACGCTGGACTCGGTCACAAAAGTCTCCACCGACAAGGTGCTTGAGAACGTCAAGATCGCCGAAACCTGGCGTGATCAGAAGACCGGAATTCACTCGGCATTGGCGGTGATGAATCGCACGTCGGCGCACACGTCCTTCAGGAGCAAGATCGCGGAACTGGATGAGGCAGTCGGGCGCGACGTGAAAGAGGCGCGAGGGGCGCAGGATAAATATCTCAAGGTGCGCGGACTACGGCGTGCGATCAGGACACTGATCACCAGAGACATCTATAACAGCGATCTGCGGGTGGTCACCGGCGGGCGGGGCGTTGCCGCCGACTATTCCGTGGCTGGGCTGACCGTCGAACTTGAGAAACTGCTGAACGAGAGCATTGTCGTGGCGGTCGAGGTGAAAGGTGATCAGGCCGAGGCGGTCCGGCAGGCTGTGATGGAAGGGCTGGCCCGGGAGGGCCTTCCGGTGACGGCGCGTAGCGCACCGGGAGACACGGCGACTGCGGACCTGCTCGTGAAGGGCGAGGCGCGTCTCTGGCCGGCTGACCTGCCTGACCCACGTTTCCGCTACGTCCGATGGTGCGCCGATTTCGTCATCGTCAACCAGCAAAACCAGCTGGTGCTTGGCAGCGTGGCTCGCTCCGGCCGGGAAGGGCATCTCAATATCCCCGAAGCCACCGGCCGCGCCCTCAAGTCCCTCCAGCAGGACGTCTCGTCCGCTCTGGCCAAGAGCCTCGCCGAGCACATCTTCGGCGATCCGCCGTCGGACGCCGTGCCTCCGCAGGCTGCCTGCCCGAAACCCTAAACCTGGGGCGGTGGCTCGCTCAGATACTCTTCGCGGTAGATTTGGATGGCGGTGATGAGAATAGCGAGGAGGATCGGGCCGAGGAAGAGGCCGATCAGACCGTAGGCGGCGAGCCCGCCGAGGATGCTGAAGAAAAGGAAGAGCACCGGCAGCTTGGCGCCCTGACCGATCAGCAGCGGCTTCAAGACGTTGTCCACCGTCGTGACCACGCCCGCCCCCCAGGCCAGCATCGCGATCCCTTGCCACATCGGCCCCGTCCAGAACAGATAGGCCGCCACCGGCCCCCAGATCAGCGCGGTGCCCCCGAATGGGAGCGGCGCCAGCAGGATGGTGAGGGCCATCAGAAACACCGGTACCGGCACGGCGAGTACGGCGTAGGCAAGCCCCGCCAGTAATCCCTGCACGATCGCCGTGATCACCATGCCCTTGACCACCGCCGTGATCGTCAGGTCCAGGCGCGAGAAGATCTTCTCCTTGTGCGCGTCCTCCAGCGGAATGATCCGGTAGAGGCCGCCGAGAAGGCGTTTCCCGTCCTTGAAAAAGAAAAACAACGTGACGATCACCACCAGGAAGTTCGCGCCCAGAAGGAACACGTTCTTGGCGAACCCCGCGGCCTGCTCCATGACGAACCCGCTCACGGCTTTGCTGCTCTGAAGGAGAAAGGTTTCGAGGTCTCCCGAGGACGTCACATGCCGGGCGATCAATCCCTGCAGGGGCCCGCCGAATGGAAGCGAGGCGAGCAAGGCGGGCAGCCGTTTGACTCCGCCGGACTGCACCCACGCATGGACGGCATCGTAGGCGCTGCCGGCTTCCTGAATGAACAGAAAGGTGAGAAAGACCACCGGCACGACCACAAGCGCCATGATACCAAGCGTCAGCAACCCGGCCGAGACCGTCTCGCGCCCTTTCAGTAAGGCCGTCAGCCGCACGTGCAGCGGACAGGTGACATGCGCGAGGATCGCCGCCCACAGGACGGGAAGGAGAAACGGCCTGAAGATGACGCCGACCTGATAAATCAAAACCAGCAGGGTCGCGAAAAAACAGGCGGCGAACATTTGCTGGCGTGTCATCCTGATCTCCTGCTGCCGTACGAGGTGTCTTCTTCATACATGGTAAACAGCCGTTTGGCCTCCGGATGGAGGACGGCCTGCGAGGGCGACGGGGGCATGGCGACCGTCCGGAACAGCGGCGTCAGCTTGCCGTTCGGGTGGAGATAGCCGGCACGGAGCGGCACCGACCGGCGCTGGTGCCGGATGAGATGGCAGGGGTTCGGGCGAATGCTGGTCAGCCACGCGGCCAGCTCCTGCGGATTGCCGATGGACGCCGAGAGCAGGAGCATCCGTGCCTGGGACGGGCAGAAGATGATCGTCTCCTCCCACACGACGCCGCGCTCCGGGTCGCCCAGGAACTGGCTCTCGTCGAGAATGACGAGGCCAAGCGTGTCCAGGCGGACGTCGATCTCGCCTCCCGCCGCGTCATACAGAAGATTCCTGAGAATCTCCGTCGTCATGATCAGAATCGGGGCGTTCGGATTGTCCCGCCGATCGCCGGTGATGATGCCGACGGACTCCGGGCCGAAAATTTTTGAGAACTCGGTGAACTTCGTGTTCGACAGGGCTTTCAGCGGCGACGTGTACACAACGGTTCGATCTTCGTACATGGCGCGGCGTGTCGCCTCCACCGCCACATACGTCTTGCCGCTGCCGGTGGGAACGCTCACGATCACGTCGCCGCGTTCCAGCGCGTCCACCGCCTCCACCTGCCAGTCATCGGGCACGAACGTGCCTCGCTCCGGCACGCCGATCCCTTCCAGGAAGGAGTCGAGGTCGGCCGGTTTCCCGGCAGTGAAATCGGACACCGCGTCCACCGGCACGACCGGAATGGCAGCGACGGCCAGTTGCTCCGCCTGGTGAGTCCGGATTGCCGCCTCGATGCGTTCCTGATTGGTCTCCGCCTCCGCCATGATCGTGTGAATGATGCGCCGTTTTCCCATCCGCATGGCCGGAGGGCCCGCGATCGTCCGGGCCAGGCGGCGCAGCATCCGGAAGGGAAGCTCGGCCAGCGCGCGCTCGAGTTCATCCCGCGTCACGGCAATTCCTCCAGCACACCGCGGCGGATGCGGCTGAGCGCTTCGGCCGCGATGGACGCCAGGCCGGGGTGCGTGGCGCGCAATTGGTGGACCTGGGAGAGATACTCAAGGGTGCGGGACAGCAGCCGGTAGATGTCGCCCTCGGCCATCGACGTGGATCGGCAGAGTTGTGTCCAGGTCACGGTCGTATCGCCGACCCACCGTTCCGCAAGGCCGCCCACATCGGCCCGCAAGAGCGGCGGATCGTCGTGCGGCGCCAGCGAGCTCGCCATGCGGCGCGTCGCAGTGATGAGAGCGGTCATGGCGGGACTGATGCGAGGGAACGACCCAGGCCGGTCATTTTCATAGGAAATGCAGGCCATGATTCCCGCCAGCGCCCCAGGGAGGATCCCGTCAAAGGCGTGCGCGCGGATCATCTCGGTGATGAGGAGCGAGAAGTCTATCCTGATCAGCCGGGCCCACTCGCCGTCGTCCGTCAGCTTGTACGCGGAGTCCAGATAGCCCAAGTCGTGCAGGGTGTCGGCGCGCTCCTGGAACTTGTGCCAGAGCCCGGTGCGAAGCGACTGGACGGTCCGGGCGTGGTGCAGCCATTCCTGCTTGACCGTGTTCGCGGCCTTGAACTCCTTGGCGCAGACTGGCCGGCAGGGGCACGTGGGGCAGGGAAAGATGCCATCGAGGCTCTTGGCCAGCTCGCCCGAGCCCTCACCCAAGGCCGGCGGAGAGAGCGTGATCGCGGGCAGCTGCTTGGGCATCTCGCCGAGCTCCTGTCCCAACCAGGACAGGGCCTCCGGAGCCGCCCAGGGAAATGCGGGCGCCGGCGCAAAATCGAGCGTGCGGTCAACCACGCCGGTGATGTCCGCCACCGGACATTCCGCCACCGTCCCGCCGTGGCGGAGCACCGTCACCATCTCATGGTGCTGCCCCTTGCTGCGATAGCGCCGGAGGACCACGCCGCGGAAACGGGAAAAGGCCACCACGCGCCCGGGCGTCAGGAACGGCAGGCGGGCGAGGACTTCCGGCGGATGGTGGCGCCGGGCCTGGAGCTTCTGTGTCGCCTGCCGCGTGGCCTGGTCGTAGGCGCTCCACTGCGTCAGCCAGTCGGAGCACTCGCGCGGCTGGTACGATTCCAGCTTGGCCTGGAGTTTGTCGATACGATGTTGCAGGGTCTCGGCCTGGGCGTTCATCTGATACTGCGCAAAGCTTCTCGCAAGAATCGACTGGATATGGTCCACGGGATGAGCCTTGAGCAGATTCAGCACCATGGGATAGCTGATGATGAACTGGCTGTCCACCGGCTCGGGACGACCCGTCAGACCGCGCGTCAGGACGCCCAGATCCATGTAGGGAGACGGGGTGACGATGGCGAACCCGACGCTGTCCTTACTGCGGCGCCCGGCCCGCCCTGAAATCTGGGAGACCTCCGCCACCGTCAGGTCGGAGAAGTCCTGATCCCGCCGGACACCGGACTGCGTGAGCACGACCGTGCGGGCGGGAAAGTCCACGCCCGCCGCCAGCGTCGTGGTGGCAAACACGGCGTCGAGGCAGCCGCGCCGCATAAGCTCCTCGATGGCGATTTTCCAGGAGGGCAGGTGGCCGGCATGATGGGCGGCCACGCCGTGCGCGGTGACCATCTGGCGCAGCGGATGGTCCTGAATGCTCGGGTAGGCGGCCGTCAGCTCAGACAGGACGCCCGTGATAACGTCCTGCCGGGCTTGCGACAGGGTCTCAGCGGTGGACTCGAAGGCCTGAAACGCCTCGTCGCAGGACCGGCGCGAGGTCAGAAAAACGATGACAGGCGTCAGCGACTTCTGCCGCAGGACTGTGATGAGGTGAACCGGGTGTATCGAAGGGGGCATAGACTTTCAGGGGCATTGTAGCACAGGCGGCGGAAAGCCGGCACTGGGATTGTGTTTGGAAAAGCGCGGTCAGGCCGGGGGCCCGGGCGACGGCGGGCTGATAGGGACCGGCGCCTCCATGAGCCCCCCGCCGATCGCGAGTGCCATCAGGCCGGCTCCCAGCCACCAGACGTAGGGCTGAATGCCACCGGCGTCGTGAATGAGATGATCGCGCATGTCCTGATCAAGCCCGGCCCGCCGGTCAATCATGGCCAGGGATAGTTTGATGTGCATGTAATACAGGTACTTGGCGGCCACGGCGGCGAACAGGTTCCAGATGACGACGCCCACCAGTCCCGCGCCGAGCACCATGGGCAACAGCCCCCCGAAGAGAAAAATAGCGGCATGGAGATACATCTTGCGGTAGAGGTACCAGAGCCACCCCACGCCGAAGGCTGGCCAGTGCCAGCTGGGGGCGAACCGCTCCTGCGTCCCTTCGCGAAAAATACGGAACTGCTCCATGTACACATCGGCACGGGGGCCGATGAACTGCCGCCAATGCGCCGGCTCGGCGATGAGGGACGGGGCGGGAGCGACAGCAACGGAGAGCGCCTGCCCGCATTTGTTGCAGTAGGCGGATTCCTGTGGGTTCATACTGGCGCAGTGAGGACAGGCCATCTGGAGTGTGTCGTTCATGCGGAGGGGGGCGCTGGTGTGCCACCAGTGGGGACAGAAGGGACGTCTGCGGGGCTCCCTCCCGTTACAGATGGTGCGACGGCGGGCTTTGGCGGAGCCGGCTTCTCGGCCTTGATACCGTCATTCCAATAGGGCCCCTCATAGGCGCCTTCCGCGCTCGCGGCCGCTTTCAGTTTCAGATCGTAATTGCCGGCGGCCTTGTTGACGGTTGCGCCGACTCCCACGACATGCCGCCAGTCCGGCAGTCTCGCGCTGATGCGGCATTCTCCGCTCTCCGTCTTTTCCATGAAGAGGGCAACAGGATTGCCCCGCGCGCCGTTCGGCCAGAACTGGACGGTCCCGACGAATTCAAGCTTCTGCGCCATCACAATCCTTCCGATCTGGCTCGGCTTACCACTGGCTCTGGGCCGCCGTGCGTTTTTTGGTGATCTCCTGCGAGTTGAGTTCGGGGCCGGGATTGATCAATTTGAAGAGCACGCTCCGGAACTGGCCGAGCTTGGCGGACTGTTCCTCCGTGATTGCGACAACCGCATCCTTGCCGGCCGCTTCAAACTGCTCGATCGCCTGCATCACGCATCGGGCCGCTTCCAGGATGCGCCCC
This sequence comes from Nitrospirales bacterium, assembly GCA_030648395.1. Taxonomy (GTDB): domain Bacteria; phylum Nitrospirota; class Nitrospiria; order Nitrospirales; family NS-4; genus SCTG01. The sequence continues at coordinate 9,854 of JAUSHW010000049.1, forward strand.
GCCTCGAAGGCATCCAGGGATTCGACCAGCAACGTACTGACTCCTTTGATTTCGCCTGGCAGGCGCTGGTCGCGAAAGGCATAGACGGCCGATTCGTACTGCCTGACCGCCGTTGACGGCGGCTTGAAATTGTGGGAACGGGTAGCGGCTTGCTGGCTGTAGGAATCCCTGACAGGACCCAGTAATTGCTCCACTGCGGTGATGAGGGAACCTGCATCCATAGCCGTCTCGCCTGCGTCACGCTCACTAAACACCATCGTTGTCGGGGTTGTCAAGCCGCTGATCAGGAGGTTGCAACAGGGCGCCCAGGACGCCATATGTGGCTGATTGTTCAAGTGAACTCAGCCGCGCGGCGTCTCCTCACGCCTTGACAAGGCCCTGCGAGTTCACTACCATGCATCGGTGCTTTGCGCTGCGCTGACAGTGGTGGACAGCGCAGGCCAATTCTGGCCTGCCGCCACGGGAAATCATGCTTATCATTAAAAAAGCAGTTGATCCGGCAGATCGAAGGAGGCAGGTAAGACGATGAGTAAGATCGTGGTCGTTGACGACACCTATGCGGAATTGCAGCTCATTGAAGGCATCTTGAAATCGGGCGGGCACACGGTGACCTCCTACTTGAATGCCGAAAAACTGGAAGACAAGCTTGTCGCAGACAAGCCCGATTTAATCATCCTCGATGTGGTGATGCCGGGGCGAAACGGGTTCCAGGCCTGCCGTGACATCAAAAACGACGATCGGTTCAAGAGTATCCCCGTCATGCTGTGCACGTCCAAAGGCCAGGAAAGCGACAAGTTCTGGGGCCAGCAGCAGGGAGCGGATGCGTACATCGTCAAGCCGTTCAAGCCCGAGGACCTCTTAGCCGCCGCCAAAAAGGCGCTCGGCTGACATGCGGCTGCTGGCAGGTGGTGCCGCCTGATGGACCTTCCCGGTTCCCCCACGCAGGCTCTTGCGTCGGCCGGTACGGCGTCGCGCACCAGCTATCCGTCACGCGTCTGTCTCATCACCCTTTCCGGCGGACTCTTCGCCCTTGATCTCCGGAGCGTCCGGGAAGTCTTTCCAGTCGAGTCCATCACGCCGGTACCGGGTATGCCGTCCGTCCTCTCAGGAGTCACCAACCTCCGGGGGGTCGTGGTCCCCCTTGTGGACGTCCGCCCCCTGCTCGGACTGTCCACCGCAGGAACACCGCCGAAAATCGGGGTGGTCATTCACCACGGCGCGAACCAGGTAGGCGTGCTGGTGGATCAGGTTCCGGAAATCAGGACCGTCCAGCAGGATCAATTTCTTCCGGCTCCCCAGACCGGCGGGGCGGACGCGCAGTCGTTCGTGTCGACCATTCTCCGGATCGAAGATCGCATGGGCGGCCTCCTCGAAGTTCCGACCCTTCTCGCCCACATGGACGCCGCCGGAGCGCCGAGGGGTAACACGCGAAATCTTCTACGATGATACCGAGCCAAGGAGGCACGTCATGGGGTTGTTAACAAACGTTCGACAGAGGTTCCTGGACCTGAAGACGCTGACAAAACTGCTGGTCGGCATCATGCTCGTCGCCGTCGTGATCGCTGCCGTCGGCTACCTGGGCGTGGTCGGCCTGCAGCAGCTCAAGGGCACGCTCCAGACCGTGTACGACGATTCGACGCAGACACTGGCCGATCTGGCATCGTCCGGCAGCAGCCTGGGCCTCTACCACGACGCGATCCTGGAAGCCGGCCGCGCCAGAACCAAGATTGAATTCGACACCGCGATCAAACCCCTGGCCGTCCGGAAAACCGGCGCGCTCGATCCGATCAAGCGCCTGGCCGGCACCCCGCTCGGCAAGTCCCGCAGCGGGCGGGACCAGGGCAAGGACGTGAAGGCGCTCGGGGACGCGCTCCAGGCCTACTTCAAATCCACGGAAGGCGTGCTCGCGACGATGCTGGACAGCATGAACCCCCAAAACGCGGAGGAACAGCGCGAGTTGTTCCGTAACCTCGGGCAGCTGTCCATCGCAACCGACGTGGCCCGGGACTATACGAAGACCGCCGAGAAATTCAAAGAAGCGGTCGCCTCGGCCCGAGAAGTCGCCAAAGACCTGAATGAAAATGGGCAGACCGCGGCCGCGAAACAGATCACCTACCTGATCGGCGGCGCGCTCGCCGCCATTTTTATCGGTGTCGCCTTCGTGTATTACGTGGCCTTGATCATCGCCAAAGGGGTCAGCCACATCGCCGACGTTGCCATGCAGGCCGCCTCCGGGAAGCTGCAGGCGCGCGCCACGCTGCAAAGCCATGATGAGCTGGGACAGATGGCCCAGGCGTTCAATACCATGTTGGACCGGATCACCGGCCTCGTCCAGAGCGAAGAAGAGCGTAATCTCATGCAGAACCGCACGATGCAGTTCCTCGTGCTGGTGTCCGAAGTCAGCAAAGGGGACCTGACAAAACGCGGAGAGGTGACCGCCGACATGTTCGGCAACCTGGCCGACGCGTTCAACCTGATGTTGGACCGGTTCGGCAAGCTACTCGGGCAGGTGAAGGACGCGGCCGGCCGCGTCAACGAGTCGGCACGCGCGATGCGGGACACGGCCGGGCAGGTGGCCCAGATGTCGCAGCAGCAGGAGCAGGAATCCACTGATACGCTGGCCGCCGTCGAAGGGTTGGCCATCGCCATGCGGCAGGTCGCCACGACGGCCGGAGCGACCTCCGACTCCGTGCAGCAGGCGCTGAACGCAACTGAAAGAGGGCGCCTGGCGGTGCAAGAGACCGTGCAGGGCATGCAGAGCATCCGGTCCGCGGTGCAGCGCATGTCGAAACAGGTGAAGGGGTTGGGCGACCGCTCCCTGGAAATTTCCCAGATCGTGTCGACGATCCGGGACATCGCGTCCCAGACCAACCTGCTGGCCCTCAACGCCGCGATCGAAGCGGCCGGCGCCGGCGAAGCCGGGGCGCGGTTTGCGGTCGTCGCCGACCAGGTGCGAAAGCTCGCGGAGAGCACGACCCAGGCCGCGCGCGAGATCGCCGACCTCGTGGCGGTGATTCAGACAGAGACCCAGGCCGCCGTGGTCGCCATGGAGCAGGAGACCCAGGCCGTGGAAGCGGGGTCGGCCTCGGCCATCAAGACCGGCGACGTGTTCCAGGAGATTTCGAAGATCGCGAAGAAATCGGCGGAGCTGGCCCAGACCATCGCCGAATCGTCCATGCAGCAGACCGCCGCAACGGAGGGCGTGACGGAAGCCATCCATCGGTTCGCCACCGGCGCCAGCACGACGCGCAAAGCGGCCGAGGAAACGCGGCACACGGTCGAAGACCTGGCCAAACTGGCGGCCGGACTGACGACGTCGGTGGGCCAATTCAAACTGTCCCAGGCCTAACCACTCGATGCCCGACTTCGACCGACAGGGGCTGATCAACATCTTTGCGACCGAGGCGGCGGACGGCCTGCTCAAGGTCGCGTCCGCCCTGGACCCGCGGGATGGTTCGGTCCCCACACAACAATCCATGAGCGAGTGCTTCATCGTGGCGCACGGCCTGACCGGCTCAGCCGGCCTGTACGGATTTGAGGGCTGTGCCAGCCTGGCAAAGATCCTGGCACGGATCCTCGAGCAGGCCGGGACGATCCCGGAGGAGGAATGGCACAAGAAGGTGCCCATCCTGCGCGACATTGTGACCACGCTCCGGAACCAGATCGATCATATCAATCAGGAAAGCAGGGAAGATCCCACCATCTTCGATGACCTGAAAGCCCGCTACCGCCAGTTGATGGAAGGAACAGCGGCGCCTGTGCCGGAAGCCACCGCGCCTGAGCCCGAATATTCCACGGCCACACAGCCCGACAGCTACTTCATCCCGCCGATGGAAGCCGACGTCCTGGAATTCTTTGTGCCTGAAGCCCAGGAATACCTGGAAGCCATTACCTCCTGCCTGCTCGGCCTGGAAAAAAATCCCGAGGACAAGGATACGATCCACAAATTATTCCGGGCAGCCCACACGCTGAAAGGCTCCGCCTTCACGGTCGGAATCCAGGTAATCGGCGACATGACGCACTACATGGAAGACATCATGGGTGCCATCCGCGATGGGCGGATGCGCGTCACGCCGGAATTGACCGACCTGTTCTTCCACGCAGTGGATGAAGTTCGCCTCCTGCTTGGGCGCGAACAGGACAAACTGGCCGAGATGCGACGGGAGTTCGACCCGATCATGCGGCGGCTCCTCCAGGCCTCGTCCGGAAAAACGGAGAAAGCGCCAGCTGCCACGGCTGTGCAGTCTGCCGCCACCGCACCGCCTCGCGAGGAAACCCGACCCGCCGTCCCGGCGGAGGCGCGCGCCGAGACTCCGATTGCCGCCAAGGAGGAACGTGCGCCTGTGGGCGGTATGAAAGAGGCCGTCGGCACCGTTCGCGTCAGTCGGGATCGTCTGGAGCGGCTCCTGAACCTGGTTGGAGAATTGGTCATCGGCCGCGGCCGGCTCGAGCAGCGGATCGTGATGCTGGAGCAGCTCTCGCGCCAGGTGCTGACCTACAAGGGGCGCATGCTGGACACGGTCAGGACGTTCGAGGAAAAGCACGCGTTCACGCTCCCGTCCCAGTCCCTCCCGGCGCCCGGCCAGTCTCCGATCGAGCTGCCGACCGACTTCGGCAGCCTGGAGTTCGACAAATACGACGACTTCAACATTCTCGCGCGCCGCATGACCGAGGTGTCGGCGGACGTCGGCGAAGTGATGGCGCAGCTCAATGCCTCGATCCGCAAGGCCCGTGAGGACATGGGCCTGCTCCAGCAGCTGACCACCGATCTGCGGGACGAAATCGCCCGCACCCGCATGGTGCCGATCGGGGCGCTGTTCACCCGGTTCCAGAAGGCGGTGCGCGAGATGGCTCGGACGGTCGGCAAGCCCGTGGAGGTGGTGTTCTCCGGCGCCAACACCGAGGTCGACGCCGGCATCGTCCAACGCCTGGCCGATCCGCTGATCCATATCATGCGAAACGCCGTGGCTCACGGCATCGAGCCGGCGGCCGCCCGCGCCGCGGCCGGCAAGTCGGAAACAGGCACGGTCTACCTCAACGCGTTCAACCGCGGCAACACGGTCGTGATCGAGATCGAAGACGACGGGGCGGGACTGAACGCCGAGAAAATCAAAGCGAAGGCCGTCGCGCTGGGCCTCGTCCGGCCGGAACGGGCCACGTCGATGTCGCCGGCGGAGACCATCAATCTCATTTACCTGCCGGGCTTCTCGACCGTCGAGGCCGTCGGCGATCAGGCAGGCCGTGGCGTCGGCATGGACGTGGTGAAGCGCGGCATTGCCGACATGAACGGGCAGATCGAAATTGAAACCGAGCCGGGCATCGGCACGAAATTCACCCTGAGCCTGCCGCTGACCCTGCTTATCTCAACGGCCCTGATGGTGCGAGTCGGCGACCAGCAATACGCGCTGCCGCTTCCCAGCATCCGTGAAATTCTCGTGCCGCCGGCCGGCGCCATCGATAATATCAGCGGGACTCCCGTCCTGCAGTTGGGCGCAGGGGAGGCCATTGAAGTCAAGTCGCTGGCGAGACTGCTGGGCGCCGAACCCCTGACGCATGACGGCCCCACACCGATTGTCGTCATCCGAACGGCGAAGGGCGTGCTGGGGCTTGAGGTGGACGGGCTGCTCGGGCTCCATGAAATCGTGATCAAAACCCTCGGTTCACTCAAACTCTTCCAGGGATCCTGCTACAGCGGGGCGACCATTAATCCGGAAGGGCGGGTCATCCTGGTCATCGACCCCGCCAACCTGCTCGGCGCTCCGGAGCGCATGCAGTCTGTGTCCGGCACCGCTGTCCTGCAGGACGTGCTGAGGCTGGAGATGGGCGACGAGACGGCCGACGCCGTCAAGGCCGAGGATGCGGGGGTCTTGCTGGTCGACGACTCGCTGAGCGTCCGGAAATTCATCGGGCGCATGCTTGAGAGCGCGGGGTACAAGGTTCAGACGGCCTCAGACGGCGAAGAGGGCCTGCGCAAAGCGTCGGCCTCGTCCTTCCGCCTGATCATCACGGACCTGGAAATGCCCAAAATGAACGGATACGAGTTGCTGCAGGCGCTGCGGGACCGTCCGGACACGAAAGCCACGCCGATCATCGTGATGACGACGCGGGCGGGCGACAAGCATCGCCAGATGGCGCAAGAGCTCGGCGCCTCGTCCTACATCACCAAGCCGGTGGAAGAGCGGGCACTGATCCGTGAGGTCAGCCAGTTCGTGAGCAGCCCGGCGAGCACGAAAACCTAGCGCGCGCCAAAGGGAGAGGCATGAGCCTTCGGGGACAGACCAAATTCGTTGCCGGCGCCGGCGTGACTGAGCGCATGCTGGTCGTCACAAGCGGCCCGATCAACCTGGCGATTTCCGCGACGGTCGTCGAAGGCATCCTGCCGCCTGAAGAAGCCGGCATGGCGGGTCCGGTGACGGTGCGCGAGATCACGTATCCCATCACCGACCTGGCTCGCAAGCTGGGCAATGCGCCCGCGGCGATGACACACGACACGAGGATCATCCTCTGCGGAAGCCGTGGCTTCCACCGGGGGTTCAGAGTGGATCAGGTACTGGGCCTCACCGAGGTGGAGATCAGGCATCTTCGCACGCTGCCCCCGCACTTTGCGGCGGAGGAACGGACCTGGTTTAAAGGCTATTTTCTGTATCATGAAGGCATCGCCTTGTGGGCGAATCCCGACTGGCTCGTCGGAGACGATCCGGCCGGACAGTCACCCGAACCGCTCGTGGGCACCACGCGAGTCATGGAGACGCACGCGAGCCGGCCCGGGGAAGTGATTGAATTGGAAGTGGTCAATGCTGAGAGGACAGAGTAAACAGATCGGCGAGCGCGCCGACAGCTGGTCGCTGATGGTCTTTTCAATCGGCGGCAGCAGGCTGGCGGCTCGAACAAAGGATGTGGGGGGCGTCCGTCCATGGACCGGTGCCATGCAGGTCCCGAGCCGCACGCCGTATGTAAACGCCCTCATGCGGAATGGGGAGGACGTGCTTCCGGTGTTTGACCTGGCTGGAATGCTGAACCTGCGGGTGCAGGGGGACACGCCCATGTGCCTGATCGCCAAGCGGCAGGACGGCCCGATGGTGATCTGCATCGACGCAACCATACCGACACTAACAACGGTCGAGTCCACCGCGCTCTACCCGCCGGCGCAGCCCGACCCGAATATCCTCTGGCAATGCCAGATCGACGGAATCACCGTGCCGATCTATGCCTTTTCCAACTTGGCGACACCGCCTGTTGCCACTTCCTAGCGAGGAACCATGCCGATCATATTGGTAGTCGATGACAGCCTGAGCGTGAGGAAAGTCGCCGAACGAATGCTGAAAGAGGCGGGGCTCGAAGTGGCCCTGGCGGCCAACGGCGAAGAAGCCCTGGCCTGGCTCTCCACCAATCAGCCTGGTCTGGTCATCGCCGACGTCATCATGCCGGATAAGAGCGGCTTCGAAGTCTGCGCGTTCGTCAGAGCTCAGGCCAGCCTGGCGAACACGCCGGTCCTGCTGATCTCGGGCTTTGTGGATGATGAAGTGACGCGGCAGGCGGAGGCCTGCCGGGCGGATGGGGTCATCAAGAAACCTTTTCAGGGGGCGGCCCTGCGTGAACGGGTGCTGGATTTACTGTCCGCCCGCAAGGAACAGGAAGCCCCTGCGGCGGCGCCCGCGCCAGAGTTGGTGCTGGAGGTGCCCGCGCTGACGCCTGAACCCGAAATCATGCTCCCGGTGGCGCCTTCGGCCCCGGTTCCGGTACCCGCACCCGAGTTGGTGCTGGAGGTGCCCGCGCTGGCGCCTGAACCAGAAATCACGCTCGCTGTGGCACCTCCGGCTCCGGCGCCCGAGCTGGTGTTCGCGATGCCCGCAGCCGCGCCCGAACCGGAAATCACGCTTCCATCGGCGCCGCCAACCCAGGTTCCCGCGCCAGTGATCATGGCCTCGCCGGCAGCCCCCGTTGCCATGCCTGCCTTACAGCTTGCGGGGGAGGTGCGGACCCTCCACGAGACCATTCAGCGCCTGGAAGGCCGTGTCGCGGAGCAGGGAATAAACCTTATTCACCTCGAACAACAGCTGCAGGCCTCCCGGGAGAGCGCCACCGAGGCGATCAAAGAGATGGAGCAGTCGGTCCAAACTTTCCGCGACAACGCCGACCGGGCGGTCACGCAGGTACAGGGCCTGGAAGCCAGACTCGCAGAAGAGGAAAAGCAGTCCGCCGAACTGCGCACACGACTCGCCGATCTGGAGCCTGCCGCGGCCTCCGCGAAACAGTTACTTCAGATGCTGGCTGAATTCGCGCGTCAAACGATCAAGCCCTAGCGAGCAAAGGAGCGGAACTCAGGAGAGGCGAAACCGCCGAAGAACCGGATATACAGATGGCCAGCAGCGAAGACCAATTTCAAGAAGAAGTCCTGAAGCTTTTCGCCGAGGAAAGCCTCGAGTGGGTCGGGCAAATCAAGACGGCCCTGCAGGAACTCGAAACCGGCGCCCCGCCTGATCGCGAGCCCAAGCTCTACGATACCGTCATTCGCAGCCTCACCAATCTCATGGGCTCGGCCGCCACGGTCGATCTCGCCGCGCTGCAGAAGCTCGCCCTCGCGATGATTCCCCTGCTCCAGGCCATGCACAGTAAAAAGTTGGTGGCCCAACCGGAGCACTTTGCCACAATCAGGCAGGGACTCGCGTTGTTGGCTTCGGCGGTCCAGGTTCTGGATATGGCAGAGTCCAAAACGGTTGTGGTCGCCAATCTTGAAAGCATCATGCAGATGCAGGCCGATCACATTCAGCGCGTCGTCTCGAAACTGCAGGGCGTAGCGCCGTCCCCCCCCAAGGAAGATGCGTTCAAGGAACGGAAGTTTCTGGCCATGGTCGTCGAGGCGCTCCTCGATCTCAAGCACGCCAGGCCTTCGTCATTGGAGCCATCCAGAAATCTGATCGAATTCGTACTGCGCAGGCTGCATCGTGTGCTGGATCAGGAAACGACGGGCATCACCGCCGCGACCGTCTCCAGCCTCTTGCACCAAATCGAGGGGCTCGACAACCATTTCCTTGAAGAGACGCAGGGGCGCCTGGCAGTGGTCACAAAGGTTCTGGCGAATTTGAAATCAGCGGGAGGCAAGCCGGAGAGCCAGAAACAGAAGCTGCAGGACGCACTGCGTGAAATTTCCTTTCTCTATGAGACGGCCAGGGATGTGGGCGCCATGACGATCGCGCAGTTCCTGCACGGGCTCGAAATCTTGCTGCTGGAAGTCGCCTATAAGGGTGTCGCGCTCACTCCCCAGCGGGTCAATAGCGTGTCCACACGCGTGGAGGCCGTCAGCACGCTGGCCAAGCAATGGGTGGAAATGGGGCGCTCGGAGAAAGCGGCGATTGAGAAGGCCCTGGCAACGCTGCTCGACGCGAGCCTCGCGCACAAGTAACCCGCCTTTTTCAGAAAAAAACTGGCAAGCGAAGAGTTTGGTGCCGAGGGACAGAATTGAACTGTCGACACCAGCCTTTTCAGGGCTGTGCTCTGCCAACTGAGCTACCTCGGCACCGGTAACGTCTTCTCTATCAGGATCGGCACGAGGAAATCAAGCTGAGCGTCCGGATCATAATTGATGCCGTGGCCGCGGGTGGAGTACAATTATTTCATGGCGCATGCTCACAAACTGAAATCGTACCGCGTGCTGGTCGCCGATGCCCACCCCATCGTGCTCGAAGGCATCAAGCAGGTGCTGCGAGAGACGCCCGACCTCGTCATCGGCGGCCACGCGCGCACCGGCGAGGAGGTGCTGAGCAAAGTCCGGCAGGGCGGGTGGGACGTGCTGGTTCTTGATTTCCGCATACCGGGGCGGGCCGGCCTCGATCTCATCCGTCAGATCAAGCGCGACAATCCCAAACTGCCGGTGCTGATTCTGAGCATGCACGCGGAAGATCAATTCGCCGTCCCGTTGCTCAAAGGAGGCGCATCAGGCTACATCACGAAGGAAAGCGCCCCCGATGAACTGGTGAAGGCCATCCGGAAGGTCTGCTCGGGCGGTACCTACATCAGCGCGCAGCTCGCCGAGCAGCTTACGCAGCCTCCGGAGCAGTTTTCACACCACACCCTGTCAGTCCGTGAGCACGAAGTGCTGTGCCGGATCGGCGAAGGCCAGTCCGTCACGGACATTGCCGAGGCCCTCGCGCTCAGCGTGAAGACCGTCAGCACCTATCGGGCCCGCGTCCTCGATAAGATGCGGCTGAAATCGACCGCCGACCTCATTCGCTACGCGCTGAAGCATCGCCTGGTTGAATAGCGTACCCTTCCGCAGGCTCAATCCGGGTCGTTTACACGACCGTTCCCCCCTTTCAAGCACGCCCTTCGCCGTACAATAAAGCCCCTTGTCGAAACATGCAAAATAGGGTATTTTCTGGACGTCACGTGGAGTGGAGGCCGATGCGGATGTTCTGCCTGCTGGGGGGAGTGCTCATTTCACTCCTTTTCGTTGGGCCCGGTGGGTGCGCAACAGCGCCGCCGCCGCCCTCTGAATCGATTATTCCCATTCTTCGTGCGTATCATCGCGATCTCGTCACGAGTATTTCGTCCGGCGCGTCAAGCTCCGACCAGGCGCGCGATGCGTACTACGCGAAACTGGAGGCCATTCAGCCGCCTTTGCCTGACCTCGACTCGCTAAAGGAATTGCGCGCTCAGCTTGCGGGACGGGTTGCGTCCGGGCATCTCACACAGGAACAGGCGGAGTCGAGCTTGCGCGCGCGAGAACTCGACCTACTGAAACGGTGGAAGGACATGGCTGCGCAATACGCAACGGAGCAGCGGGAAATCCAGCGATTCCGGGACGAGTACGAGGAAGGGCTATGGCAGCAGAAGCAGATCGAGCAAGGCGAGAAAATTTTCCGCGATCGCCCGCGATTATAATGAGACACAGGCTGAAGCATGATTTATGACCTGCTTGTAGTCGGAGGAGGACCTTCCGGGCTAAGCGCCGCCGCCCATGCGGCGAAATGCGGCTTGAGCACGCTCGTCCTCGAGCAGGGCGAAGTCGCCAACACCATTTTCAATTTTCAGAAGAAAAAGCATGTCATGTCGGAGCCGGGCATGATTCCGCTCCGCAGTGACCTTCAGTTCGAAGCCGGGACGCGCGAGGTCATCCTGCAGGCCTGGCATGACGCCGTTCAGAAGTACCAGGTCCAGATCAACCGCCCGGAGGCCGTCAAGCAGATCACCAAAAAGGACGGGCTGTTCGAGGTCCAATCGGACAAGGGCGCCTACCAGGCCAAGCACGTCGTGCTCGCCATCGGGATACAGGGCAACCCCAACCGTGTCGGCAAGCCGGGCGAGGATCTCCCGCATGTCTCCTACAAGATGGCGGATCCGACCATTTACCTGGACAAGGACATCCTAATGATCGGGGCCGGGGACGCGGCAATTGAAGGGGTGCTGGCCCTCTGCGACAAGAACCGGGTGTCGGTGCTCAACCGCAACAACGAGTTCTTCCGCCTCAAGGACGCCCTTGACCGCCAGATCAACGAAAAGGTGAAGGCCAAGCAGGTGGTAGCCTATCACAGCGCCGCCGTCGAGCGGTTCGAGCCCGGCTATACCTACATCACCCTCCCGGACCGCGTCGCCAAGGTGAAGACCGACCTGGTGTTCGTTCGCATCGGGGCATCCCTCCCCCGGCCGTTCCTGGAGAAGTGCGGGGTGACCTTCGCCTCCAAGGAGCGCAGCGCCCTGCCGACCATCAACGAGCATTACGAGTCCCAGGTCACCGGCCTCTACGTCATCGGTGCCGTGGCGGGCTACAACCTGATCAAGCAGGGGATGAACCAGGGTTACGAAGTCGTCGAGCACATCCTGGGGCACGAGATCAAGCCGGTGGATGAGCCCATGCTGACGGAGAAGCTGAACTTCCTCCAGGGATCGCTCGACGAGCGGCTGGTCCAGATCGCCGCCACGATCCCGCTTCTGGCCCCGGTCCAGAAGCAGCCGCTCCGTGAATTGATCCTGCAGGCCACCCTCCACCAAATGAGGGGAGCCCAGACGGTGTACCAAGAGGATGATTTCAGCGACAGCCTCTTCCTGATCCTGGACGGAAAGGTCGCCGCGAGTTTCCGGGCGCAACTGCCGGGGGAGCGCCCCATCCTCCTGTACCAGGGCTCCTTCTTCGGCGAAATGAGTCTGTTGTCCGGGCGCCGGCGATCCGCCACGATCACGACGGTTGGCCCCTCCGTCCTGATCGAAATTCCGCGCAAGGCGATGCTGCGCCTCATGGCGAACGAGCCCGCCGTCAAGCGGATTGTCGATGAGACCTTCGTCGTGCGCGCGCTCAAGACCAATCTCCTGAAGGACTTGGAAGACGACCTGGCGCAGGAGTTGGCGCATAAAGCCAATATCAAGTCGTTCAAAAAGGACGACGTGATCGTCAAGCAGGGCGAGGTGGGCGATGCCTTCTACCTGATCCGATCCGGATCGGTCAAGATCACCAAGCGGGAAGGGGAGAAGGAGACGGTCGTCAAGTACCTGCCGGCGGGCCAGTATTTTGGGGAAATGGCGCTGCTTGACACGGAGGACCCGACACGGAAGGCCACCATCACGGCCACGAAGCAGACGGAGGTCATTCAGCTGATGAAGGAGGACTTCTGGGCCCTCCTGCACCGCCATCCTGAATTCGAGCAGCACCTCCGCGAGAACGTCCAGCGCACCCGTATCCAGTCCCAGGCCTTCGAGCTGATGCAGACCGGCTCGATGAGCTACGTCAACAAGATGTTGCAGGAAGGGGTTTTCGATGGGACCGACGTCCTCCTGATCGACGAGAACAAGTGTGTTCGGTGCGACAACTGCGTCAAAGCCTGCGAGACCACCCACGGCGGGCAAACGCGCCTGTACCGCGAAGAAGGCCTGCTCTTTGGGAACTTCCTGGTCCCCACTTCGTGCCGCCATTGTGAGAATCCCCTGTGCCTGATTGACTGTCCGCCGGGGGATGCGATCCAGCGGGATCCCAAAGGTGAGGTCTTCATTACCGAGGCAAAATGCATCGGGTGCGGCAACTGCGCGTCGAACTGCCCCTACGGGAACATTTTCATGTTGCACCCCAAGCCCAAGGAGACGCGCAAGCCGTGGATGCGCATCCTGAGCCTGGTGGGGGCGGGGCCGCCCGAGCCGAAAGCCGAGGACCTCCCGACCAAGGCCGTCAAATGCGACCTGTGCCGAAACGATTCAGCCGGACCCGCCTGCGTGCGGAGCTGTCCGACCGGGGCGGCCATGCGCGTGACCCCCGAGGAGTATTTCGTCAAAATCGGCGCGGTGGGGCGGTGAGCCTTCCCGCCATTCGAGATAACGGAGCGTAGCCAGGATCATGCTGGAAGGAACGGTTCTGTTTTACAGCGGCAAACGGTATTTGATCCTGGGGGCGTCCGCCGGAGCGGTTCTCCTCGGAAGCTATGCCTATTACGCCAGCGACACGACCCCGTCCGGGGGGACGGTCGGCGGCCTCATTTACGGCGCAATCGGCCTGGCGGCAATTTTCGCCCTCATGTTCCTGGGGATCAGGAAGCGGAGTTATGCCTCCCATCTGGGCACCGTCAGGGGATGGGTCAGCGCTCACATCTACCTCGGGCTGCTGACCCTCCTGATCATCCCCATGCATGCTGGGTTCCACTTCGGATGGGACGTGCACACGCTGGCGTTCGCCCTGCTCGTCGTGGTGGTCCTCAGCGGCCTCGGCGGGCTCAGCCTCTACCTGGCGTTGCCTCCGCTGTTGACCAAGTACGAGAGCGGCATGCTGCCCGATAAGATTCAGTCCGAACTCAACCGTATCGTGGGCGAGATGAAGCCCCTGGCCGCCGGCAAGACCGGCCTCTTCCAGCGGCTCCATTTCGAAGAATCGCGACGAGCCTATGAGCCCAAGCCGCAGGGATGGCGGCTGCTCTTCACCCGCCCCAACACGTCCTCGGCTCTCACAGTGCGGACACAGGAGCTCAATAGAATCCTGCCGCAAATCCCGGCCTCCCAGCAGGAGGACTTCTCGCGGTTTTCCGCCCTGCTGCTGCAGAAGATCGAGATGGAGTCCTACCTGACCGGACAGATGCGATTGAAGAATGCGCTGCAGGCATGGCTCTATGTGCATGTGCCGGTCTCCATCGCCATGCTCGCCGCCGTGGCCGTCCACCTGCTGGTCGTTCTGTACTACTAGGAAACCCCGCATGCCGTTTACGATCATCATCAAGAGCTTCCCGACCCCGGGGCAAGAGCAAACCCAGACGAAGGATGTCGGGAGCCTGACCCTTCGGATTGGACGGGGAACGGACAACGAACTGCAACTGGAAGACCACTCGATTCAGCTCAACCACGCCATCATTCAGGAAATCAGCGGCGCCTACGTTCTGCGGGACCTCAGTGCCGTGAGCCTGACCACGGTTAACGGGAATCGTACGAAAGAGGCCATCCTGACTGGAAAAGGGATCATCAGAATAGGCCCGTACACACTGCGCTTCTCTCGGCCCGCCCCGAAAGCTCCCTTGTGCATTGAGTACGACCTGCTCAGCGATACCGTGTCGACGGCCAATGCCGTCGCCGGCGAGGCGACGCTGGCCTTGCGGATCTCTCCGGTCGCCGGCAGGTCCGGAGGGGACCCGGACGCGACGCGCATACTGCCGGCATTCCAGCCTCCTGCAGCGCCGGCGCCGGCCGCAGCCCCGGCCAGTCACCCGGCCCAGGATTCCGATGCAACGCTTGTGATGAAGAGACTCACGCCGCCGACGCCTCAGTCTGTGGCAGGAACCCCGGACACGGACAAGACCATCGCCATACCGGCGTTTATGCCCCCGGCAAAGCCGGCGCCTGCGGCTCCGTCTCCAACCACGGCCCCTCCGCCTCCAGCACCTCCCAAGCCCGCCGCGCCTCAGGCCAAGGCAGAGGCCCAGGACTCGGACAAGACCATGATCATGCCGGCGTTGACGCCCCCGGCAAAGCCGGCGCCTGCGGCTCCGTCTCCAACCACGGTCCCGCCGCCTCCAGCACCTCCCAAGCCCGCCGCGGCTCCGCAAACGACTGGATCCAACGCGCCGCCCGAGAGCCTGCCTGTTGTGCTTGAAGAGCACTTTGCCCAGTCTTCCGGCCGGAAAGCGGAGTTGAACATTCCGTTCGCCGCCATGTACCGCCTTGATGGACGGTTTCTGAACAAGGTCACCTTATCCTTCGTCGGGGTCTTTGTCGTTCTGGGCATCGCGGTCCTGGGCGCCGCCCTGGACAAGAAGGCGGTGTTCATGCCCGGACAGGTCTCGGCCAAACACGCATCCTTCGTCAACGAATGCGTCCGGTGCCACACGCCGGCCTCGGCGACCAAAACCGCCGCGCCCGATTCGACCTGCACCGCCTGCCACAAGAGCCCCATGCACTTCGGCGAGCATTCGCTCGCGGCGCCCCTGTCGTGCACCGCCTGCCACATCGTTCATAAAGGAAACACCATCGTGGCCAGCGTCACCGGCAAGGATTGTCTGCGCTGCCACGCAGACCTAAAGGTGAAGAATCCGACCTTTGACATTCATCGCTCCATCACGGACTTCGAGAAGACGCATCCGGAGTTTGCCATTATGGTGCGAGATGAAGAGTCGAAAACACCGGTCCGCGTCCGCCTGGACGACGTCGACCGCGTCAAGGACAACGCCATGGTCAAGCTGAACCACAAGCTCCACCTGGACCCCGAGTTGTCCGGTCTCCAGTCAGGCCCGCTGCAATGCACGAGCTGCCATATCGCCGCCGAGCGCAAGGGATACCTCATGCCGTCGGTCAAGTTCGAGAAGGCCTGCGTCTCATGCCATGCGCTGGATTTTGACTCCAAATTCTCGGACAAAACGGTTCCGCACGGCCGGCAGCCGCAGGAGCTCGATCTGTACTTGAGAATCCTTTACACCTCGCTGTGGCCTTTGAGCGAGGACGCGCAAGCCGGCGGGAAAGCGTCGGCGAATAAAGAAAAAACCTGGATTGCCGAGCAGACGGAGAAATCGGAAGAGAAACTCTTTGGGAAAAAGGGGACGCGGAAACGAGGGAAGTGCCAGCTCTGCCACATCAACGACACGTCGTCACCCCGGAACCCGGGAGTGGACGACCGCTTTCCGATTCTGGCCGAGACGGCGATCCCCGACCGGTGGTTCCTGAACAGCAACTTCAACCATGCGGCGCACACCATGGCGAAGTGCATCGCCTGCCATGAAGCCGCGCCGCAAAGCGAAGCGACAACCGATGTCCTGCTCCCTAAAGTGACGACCTGCCGCAAGTGCCATGACGCCAAAGGGACGGCCAGCCCGTCCTGCCTCGAGTGCCACCTATTCCACGAGATTCCGAAGCCGAAGCAGGCACAGGACAGCCCGGACGCAAAACCTCCAGGCTCCTAGGATGGGCGGGACTAGAACTTATACACGACGAGCGCCGACGCCGCGTACTGGCTGCGGTTCCGGTCGATGCTTTGGTGGAAAGAGGTGAGGTCCACGCGCAGGAAGCTGGTGTCCATCAGCCGCGTCTGGGTGCGGATTCCCCCGGCCATCTGATCGTTGTTCAGCCGGCTCTGGTCGAAAACCATGGCGAATTCAGGGGTCACCGTGAAGTCGCGCGACCGGCCCAGCAGGAGGCCCGTCGCAAACCCGAAAGAATCGATGCCGAAGTTGTTCAACTGCGGCGCAAGATTCAACTGATTGAAGAGGAACCCAAGGTTCTTGAGCGAGCCGGCGGCCATGCTTCGGTAGTCGCGCGTACCGTAGAAGGCATTGGCGTACCACGTGGGGCGTTCCAGGTATTCCGCCGGAAAGACGTAGCTGTGCTCCATGATGAAGAGCCCGCCG
This sequence comes from Nitrospirales bacterium, assembly GCA_030648395.1. GTDB lineage: Bacteria > Nitrospirota > Nitrospiria > Nitrospirales > NS-4 > SCTG01. The sequence goes on from JAUSHW010000049.1 coordinate 26,653, forward strand.
GCGCCCGCGTTGGCTTCATTCCAGTTGCCGAAGGCCCGAAGGGATGTGGATTGCCTGGGCTGGATTCGTGTGACGGACAGCCCGGCATGACGCTCATTCTGCTTCGCTCTGTCCTCATCGTGGAGAAACCCGACGGTCGCTTCCGTGATATACCGCATTGTATCGATCACGGCATCAAACCCGTAGAGCCCGACCTGGCGGCCGGCCCGGCCTTCGAGTTCGTGGAACCGTCCGGAGGCCGTGCCGAAAGCCATGGCCCTTATGTTCGGCAGGCCGAAGACGCTGATATTGTTCTTCGCGATCAGCCCCCCCAGCACGTCGTCCTGGGCCATATACAGATTGTGAAACTCGAGCGGGAGCCGGCCGCCGGCCACGTCGAGCCCGACGGCTTTACCCTCAAAAAAGGCCCGCTGAACCCGGTCGGGGCGGCCTTGCGTCCCGTCAAAGAAGAAGGCTTCATTGTTGAGCGGCCGCCACCTTGCGTGCAGACGGAAGGTGTCGGTCAGCTGAACATCCGGCTCAAACGTGAGCGTATTCTGGAGACGGAGCAACCCGGTCTGGGCCGCATCGCGAACTTTTCCCACTTCAAAAATCTGGTAATCGCCGTGAAGCGCGAACCGCAGCGTGCCGCCGTAGGGCCTCCATTCCGGCAAAAACTGATCCATGCTGGGGTTGCTGCCGACCGTCTCGGCCTGGGCAACGGCGGCGCCGATACCGAGCAACGCTCCAACCATCCACGCACAGGCGGCGACGCATCGCATGTGCTTCCCACGACTCCGTCCAATCAGCGGTTGTCCCGTCATCGGCTTATCGCCCTCCCACTTCGATCTTCCCGGTCACCGCATGTACTTCGTAGATCTCCAGCTTCGTTTTCAACGTATTGAGCAGCCCTTTCAGGTCCGTGTAATAGCGGGCGAAGTAATCAAAGTAATAGGGTGGGTAATTGCGGTAGAGGAGCCGGGCGCTGTACGTGACTGGGCCGGATACGCCATCCGGAATCCGGATGGGATAGGAAAAAGTCCGGCTTTCGCGGGCCGGAATCCCGCGCTTGATGATCCGGGCGTTATCAGCGCCGTTGTACACGGACTGAGGACCGACCGACGGGAAAACGGTCGGGGATGGAGCATCCTCTTCCGCAAGCGGGAACGGCAGCTCCACGTCAGTACCGCGGAACCCCCGTACCGTGGCCTGCGCCTGCAGGTTCACGAGGTGCCGGTCCTCCTTGACCTTGCCCGCGTTCACGTCCTTGCTGAACTGATTGCGCAGATCGCCGTCGCTGTCAAGGTCGCCGGACTGAAAGAAGATGTTGCCCTTGGCGTCGGTGTATTTCACCTCAATCCAGGCCTGCCGCCACGGAAATCCGCCAGGAAAATGGTGGCCGGTGAAGGTGTTCTCGATACGGACCTCCAGAGAACCCTTGTCCCCGGACGCGAGCGAGGGCGGGGCGGAGACGTGGAGCTTGGCCGCGTTCCGCATCAGCTCCTGTCGCTTCTTGGTCAGGTCGGCCTGTATCTTGACGTTGCGTTTCTTGGTCCGGTCGTCCGGCGCCACGCCGCCTTTGCCCCGGAACGGGTAGTCGTCGGTCCAATGGTAGTCCACCCCGGTGAAAGAGTGGTCCGACAGAGGCCGCTTGGGCAAGTCCACGCCGGCCACCTGCGCGATCTCGCCGACCGGACGCTCCGATGGCCTGCCTGGTACTGGTCCCATGTGGCACGACTGGCAGGTCACGCCTTCTTTCGCCCAGGGGCTGAGCTTCCATTCGGTATAGGTCTCTTGCAGGCGAAGCCCGTTCGGCACGATGACTTCATGGCATTGCTGACAGAGCTGGGAGGACTTGAACACGTCCCGCTGCTCGGTCTCGTGGAAATCGCTCTTGGCGGGCGGCGGGTCTTTCTCGCCGCCTTTCCCATGAGGGCCATATACTTTACCACTAGGCTTGAGCTCGAAAAACGCCTGCGCCTGCCCGTGGGACCTGTCCATCGAGTGGCAGACGTCGCAGGACACACCGGCCATGGAAAGCGGGCTACGTTCCTTGTTCGGTAGATCGTACCGCTCGCCGATCACGGTGCCGATCGGAGTATGGCATTGTATGCAGAAGGCGCTGATCGTTTTGCCGGTCTTTTTGTGGAGAAAGTCGTTGACGAGTTCATTGGTGAGGCTGGCCTGGGAGTAATGGTGCATCGAGCCGATCCACTGGGAGTACTGGGTCGAATGGCACTCACCACAGAGCTTGGGGTCCGTGAACTTGCCGCCCTCGCCCTTGAACTTCTGTGCCTTCGCCGCTTTCCCGTCTGCCGCTTCGGTCTGCACCACCGAGGGCTCCCGTACACAGGAGACTGCTGAGACGGCACACACGCACGCCAGCAGCACCAGTCCGATGTAAGCCTGCCTGCGAACCCTGCTCATATCTCGGCTCCTCACGTTTTCGGCAGCGGATGCTTGGTTTTTTTCAAGGCTTCGTCGAACGGGGTCTTGTCCAGCTTCGAATGGCCGCTGGCCTTGATCTTCTCCCACTTCTCCGCCGCGCCATGGCACTGCATGCAATTGTCCTTGATCTCTTTATCAGTCTTGAGCGGGCGCAGACCCTTGGCGACCAGATCGGCCTGGTTGCGATCCTTTTTCTTGTGGGCCTCCAGGTATAAACTCCCGGCCCCGTGGCACATCTCGCACTCGACTCCCTGATCGCCGGTGAAGGTTTCCAGTAAACGATCTTCAGGGACGCCGTGTGCAGTGACATGACACGACATGCACAGATCGGACTTCATCGGGTCCGCGATCTTGAGCTTGGCCGCATATTCCTTGGCCTTCTTGGTGCCAAGGTCGGTGGTAGCCTTGCCGTGGCCCGAGTCTTCCCATTTCGCCATCTGGTTGCCGAGCTTGGCGTTCCCATGACACCCACTGGAGCCGCATTTGGAAATCCCGGCAAACTTGGCGTTGGGGTTTTCTTCTGAGCGAAGAAGGTCGGTGAAGCTGAAGGTCAGGAGGAACGCAAAGAGCACAATCAATTGCAACATAGCCCGACTCCTTTGCGAGAAGGCTTGAAGAGTACCGCTCACCTACAAACAGTCGCAGTATAATCCCTAAGATTGCCGAAAGAGTCAAGCGGGAAATTACTCCACGGCCGCTTGCGGTTTCGTTCCGTATCCCGTAGATTTCCTCCCTGATGCGCGCATTCGTTCCCCATCCCTTGCTCAAGAACCCTCACCTGATGACGTTGTTCCCACGATTCTGGTCCCGGCCTGGATTGCCGTCCGACATTCCCGTTGAGGCGCGGCTCTTCGCCATCCCCACCGGATCGCAACTTCTCGCCCATTGCCATTGGCAGTCTGCCCCAACGCGATGCCCCACGTTGATTCTCATCCATGGGTTGGAGGGCTGCAGCGAGTCGCACTACATGCTGGGGATGACGGACAAGGCCTGGCGGAGGGGATTCAACGTCGTCCGCTTGAACCAGCGGAACTGCGGCGGGACAGAGCACCTCACGCCCACCTTATATAATAACGGGATGAGCGGGGATGTCCGAACGGTTCTCGGGGAGTTAGCCGCCTGCGATGGACTCGACTCCATCTGGCTGGGGGGATATTCCATGGGCGGCAATTTGGTGCTGAAAGCCGCAGGGGAGCTGGGCGGATCGAACACCGCGCTGAAAGGGGTCGTCGCGGTTTGCCCCAACATCGACCCGGCAGCCTGTACGGCCGCCCTTATCCAACCGCGAAACTGGATCTACAATTTGCACTTCGTCCGGAGCCTCAAGGCCCGCCTGCGGAGAAAAGCCAGGCTGTTTCCAGACAGGTTCGACCCGGCCCCCCTGACCGGAATCCGGACCCTGCTGGACTTCGACGAAGCCTACACCGCGCCGGACGGGGGCTATCGGAACGCCGCCGACTACTATGAACAGGCCGGCTCCCGGCACGTGCTCGGCTCCATCGCAGTGCCCACGCTCATTCTCACCGCCCAGGACGACCCCTTCATTCCCTACTGGATCTTCGACATCCCCGCTGTCCGGATGAATGCCATGATCCGGCTCG
>JAUSHW010000161.1 GCA_030648395.1 Nitrospirales bacterium
GCCTGCGCGTCCCTTCGCTCTCCGAGCATATGTGTTCGGGTGGCCAGGCCCAGCCGCTGAATCTCTTCTTCAATCTCCCGTCGGAGGCGACCCTCGCCGACGATCAGGAAACGCGCGTCCGGGCGTGCCTGGCTAATCAGGCGCGCGGCCTGAAGGAACGTGGCATGGTCCTTCTCCGGGTACAGCCGGCCGACGATACCCACCAGCGGCGCATTCATCGGCAGGTTCAACTCTGCCTTGAGCTTGTTTTTCTGGGCGTCCGCAAGAACAGCGACCTCGTCCTGGTCGATTCCATTGTAGATGGTAAGAAGCTTGCGGTCGGGAATACACGCCCACCGTCGATTATCCTCCCGTACCGCCTGAGAGTTGGCGATCAGGAACGTGTTCAACGGGACGGTCAACAGATCGATCCCGCGCTGCCAGCGTGAATTCGACCACGGAAGGCGACTCGGCCGTTGGCCCCGGAGAGACCCGATAATCGTGGGGATGCCGGCCAGGCTGCCAGCGATGGCGCCGAACGCCGCAGCATAATGCATCCAGCTATGCAGGACATGGCACGGCCTCGCGGACACGTGGCGGAACAGCCGCCAGATCACCGCCACCATCCAGACGTCCGGGCTGGAATTCAGGTACGTGATCGGCACAGCCAGTGCCCGGATCTCCGGCTCAAAGAATTTGTCCGGCACATCCAGCGTCACCAATTCCGGGTCCCATTGATTCCGGTCCAGGTGTTTCAGAAAGCACACGAGTTGCCGTTGCGCCCCGCCAAGACCGAGACTGGGGATGAACAGGACCACTCGACGACGTGCAGTCGGAAGGCGTCGGGCGAGCATCAGGCGCAACGGATGCAGACCGAGCGCCTTGAGGCCACCCACTACGAGCGCGATCCCCGCCAGGCCAAAGAGCCCGACAAGGTCCAACCGCCTTTTCAGGTAACCCGCCATCTGTCCTGCCCCTCTCCCTGCCGTGGAAGCCGGCCGCAGCCTTTCACCGCACTCCCGAGCGAAACATCGAGCCTGTTTCGCACAGCGCCGACGACGGCGCGCTCAGCAGCGCCCTGTAGCGGACGACTTGCGCCAACGACCACCAGATCCCGTACGCGAGAATAAAAGTCACGAACGGGGCGGTTTGTATTCCGATCCGGGGGTCGATTCCGAGCGTCATGGCGAATGGCACGCCATTGGCCAACAGTACGATCACGCCCACCATTTCGCGGTACGGGCTGAACAAGACCGCGCCGAGACCGATCAGGTAAAACGCATAGCCCAGATACGACTGCGTGCCGCTTTGAATGCCGAACCACACGGTGGGACTCAAATACATGTCAAGATAGCCCCGGCTCATTCTTTCTACGATCTCCTCAAGGCTATGCATGCCGAACAGATATCCATACAGCCCCACCGGCGGGCCGCCGCAGCAATCCACCTGCAAGACTTCGCGACTCGGGCAGCCCTCACAGCCGATCTGCTTGAGGTTGACAAACTCGTGATTCCGGGTAAAGGCGAAATGCACGTTCACGCTATACATCGGATCGCCATAGGCTCGGGCGTTGTGGACCATGTGTGGCACCGACAGGAGGGCAACGAACACAATCGGCAATGCGACATAGCGCCGGTTCCCGGCCGCCTGCCGCCACGCCCACACCGCCAGGAACGGAACTAAAATCACGTAGCTGTTGAACCGCAACAGTTGCGCGGCAGCCCCCGACAGCGCCAAACCGATCACCTGTCCCCGGAGAGAGAGCTTCGTCCCGGCGACAAAGACAAAATACACGAAACAGAGCACGGCAATGAGATAGGCCTCCTCCCTCATTCCTTGTGTGCTGAGTCCGATCAAATAAGGATTCATGCAGAGCAGTCCGGCGGCCAGGAGCCCAACCAGCGGTTGACCAGTGTAATCGCGAAACAGCTTGTATGCCACCCACAGCAACAGGGTCGAGAGTGCGACGGTCAACAGCCTTTGATGCATGAGCGTCGCGTTCCCTGTCAACCCAAACCAGGCTTTGATGATCCAGATCCAAGCCGGTTCTCGCCACCCAGTGTCGTACGGTGAGGTCATCTCCTGGGACAATTGCATATACCAGATCACGTCAGGGTTCGTGCGGGACCACCCCCACTCAACCAGTGCACCCAGGCGAGCGCTCCCCCCCCAGGTCAGAATGCCCAGGAGAGCGAAGAACAGCCATGGTTTCTGTTGAGAAGCAAAGATTTTGTCCTTCCGCGCATGCCACCACCCGAGAGCAAGCAGCAGGCCATACGGAACCACCAGGTAGTGATTGTATTCCTGACTGAGAACGGCCCGCTCCCACCATGGCAAGGGTTCCCCTACCATCCTCGTCAGGGCGATCGCTTCGGCCAGCACGGCGACGCCACCGAGAACCAGAAGGCTGAAAGGCAACGCCCCCGCCGGGCGAATGGACGCGCGCACGATATAGGCCAACACCGGCGTCAGGACCAGGAGCGCTGCGAGGGGGAAGCTGGGAATCGTCAGCGGTGATTGCAGGGCAACCACACGCACGCGGGAGAACTCAGCTGGCTCCAACCCGGAAGCGCTTCCATCCCCCGCCGCTGAGAACTTAATCCAGACCGAAGCAAAATGGGCGACCGAAGCCGTCAGGTCGGTGCGGGTATAATCGAGGGGGACATTCCGCGCCACCGTGCGAAACGCGTTCCCGTCTCCGGATACGGAGACACTCCAACGAAACCCAGATCCGCGCCGGCCGTCGAGGAGGGCGACAAGCTGCGACTCCGGTTCGTTCTTAACCCGGATCGTGACGCTCCCGGACTGTCCTGGCGCGAGCCTCAGACCGTTGGACAGGACAGCCCAATCGCCCGCAAATCGGTCTCCGGTGCTAAATCGCACCTGCTCGGGAGTATATCGCTTGTCATACAAGGCGGTCGCGCGATTTCCCGACACGAAGTCAAATCGCCCGGCCGCCAAGGCCGCCAGGACCACCAGAGCGGAAATCACCAGAACGAATCCCAGTTCGAATCGTTGTCTGCTGCTCAGTTTACTCATCGATAGCTTCCTGATCACCCAGCACCTGCGGGACAAAGCGAACGTCGCCGTTTTCCATACGGGTGATCAACGCAACACCCCCGCCATGCGACGACTCAGAGCTCCCGTCGCACTGAGCGCGCTCACGAAACGAACAACTATTTCCATGGTCCTCCACACACCGTACGCCACTAGGAAGGCGACAAAAGGAACCAGGTGCATGACCAAACGCACGTCCAAGATTTTCATCGCCAAGAAAAATGGGAACATGTTGCTCAGCAATACCATGACCAGCACCACTTCCCGATGGGGGCTGAACAGGACAAGGCCAAGACCGAGAATATAGAAGCCATAGGTCAGCACGGGAAGTTGCGGACCCACCAGCACCCGGTACAGGTCGCTCGGCCACAGGTACATGTTCCAGTACCCCTCCGCTAAGCCTCCGGCGAGCTCCCGCAGGCTATGCATGCGGAACAGGTACTCGAAGGTCGTGACGGGCGGCCCATGAAAAAGGTTCTGCCGCACTTGCTCGGCCGTTGGACAACCAGGACACCCGGTTCCCTTGACGATGATAAATTCCTGGTTCCTGGTCCCGGTTGCAAGATTGTTCAGGCTGAACAACGGATCACCGAACAGCCTTTCATTATGAACCAAGTGGGGGGCAACGGCCACGGCCAGAAAGCTTCCTATGAGGGCTAGAGCTATCCAACTTCTCCGCCCGTGCTCGGTTGAACGCTTCCAGCCCCAGAATAGCAGCAGCGGCACGACGAACACATAGCTGTTCAACCGCAAAAGCAAAAGGGCCGCGCCCGACAGAGCAATCCCAATAGCCTGAGCGACCAGTGACCGCTCTCGCGTTCGCACAAACACGAGATAGACAAAGCAGAGGATCAAGAGCATATAGGCTTCTTCACGAAGGCCCCCCGCGCTCAGCCTGACCAAATATGGATTCAGGCTGAGCAAGAGAGCCACCAGTAAGCCTACGAAGGGCCGTCCGGTATAGTCACGAAACAATTTGCAGGCGGCCACAAGCACACCAAGAGAGAGCACCAGGGTGAGGACGCGCAAGGCCTGCTCGGACTCTCCGACCAGCCAGAACCATCCCCTGATCATCCAGATCCAGAGGGGCTCCCGCATGCCGGTGTCATAAGGCGAATTCATTGCCAACGCCAGTTCCCGATAGAGCACCGCATCCGGCAGCAACGGCGCGCCGGCGAACGACTGGAATTGCTCCAGGCGAATCACCAATGCCCATACAAGAATGCCGGCAAGCGCGAAGCCTTCCCAGACTCTCTTGGAGAAGATGGCGCCCTCTCCCTTCCGTACCGGCCACATCCACAGCGCGAGCAGGAGCGCATACGGCACCACGAGGTAGGCGTTTCGCTCTTGGGCAAACGCATCCAAAGACACACCATACTGGAGATCTGCAGTTCCTACCCTAGCGATCGTTTCGATCAGAACCACCAGGCCGCAGAGAACGCCAAGGCTATACAGCATTTCCCCTGTCGTCCTCTGTCGGGCGCGGGTCAGATAGGCCAGAACCGGCGTGAAGACAATCAGCGATGCAAAGGCCGGGTTTGCAAATGAAGAAGGCACAGGCCGTTCGACGACTCGAATGCGTGACAGAACCTCAGGCCCCGACGGCAATCCGATCGCCTCGGCAGTCACACGCACCTTGATCCAGGCCGGCTGGAAAGGGCTGACCGCGGGCGTCAGATCGATCCGGGCGTTCTTTGAAAACGTGCCCTTCTGCGCTTTGTGAAAGGTTTGCCCGTCAAGGGAGACCGACACCACATAGCCGGAACCAACTGGCCCAAGGCTCTGCAAGATAAGAAACACCTGCCCCGCGCGAACATTGGGGATATGTACCGTCACGCTCCCGGACCGGCCTGGCGGGAGAACGAGTCCATGGGGTCCGATCTCCCATTCCCCCTCGATTCGATCCGTTCCACTAGTCGCCGGCGCATACTCTCTGTCATACAGCAGAACCACCGGATTCTCGATCACCGTTTCAAAGCGCCCCGTCGCTACCATGACTGCAGTGGCGACGGCCGAAATGGCCACGACCAGCACCAGCTCTATCTGTTGCCTGCGGGTCAACTGCATGTCAATACATCCTGAATCGTCTATAGGCGATCACGCACATCCTCATCAGAAGGAATCCGTGCCTGAATCGCTTGATTTTAGTTTCGCCGTATGTCCGGTCACGGTAGCCAGGCGTTCCGCGATCCTGGCAATGGTTGCTCACTTGAATTCTCTCCGTTGAAAGATCATGCAGGCCAGGACCAACACCACGGCGCAATACGCTGCCCCGTAGACCACAGCAGAGACCAGATACATCGGTTCGATCACCAGGCCATGCACTGCCCGACCCTTGACGTTGAAATACTCGAGGTTCGGCAGTGTGTAATAGAGCCCGTCCCAAATTCCTTTGGTCAGCCCAGCCTGTAGTTTGCCGCCCAGAACCCTGAGGTCGTCCGTTAAATGGCCGATGACGTAGAACGCCAAACTGAATGTCGCGCTCAAGACAGGCGTTGTGAAGGTGGAAAACATCACTGCCGCGGCTGTGATCACGAGGAGTTCCACGCCGATAAGGCCGATCGCTTTTAGCAGCCCCAGGTCCATCTCCCCGCCACTGAAAATGAGTGTCAGGGAGAACCCCGCCGCCATAATGGCGGTGTTCACGAAGAGTGTCGCCACCAGGCCGAAATAGCGGCCTAAAATGAACTCGGATCGGCGGATCGGCTTCGCAATGATCGAATAGATGGTGCGCTTGTCTATTTCCTTGCTGACAAGACCGATCCCCACAAAAATCGCAATCAGCACGCCGAACAGATTGATGCCGGCCAGGCCGATGTCCTTGATGATCTTGCCCTGTTCGCCCATGCTCAGGGTGCCCAGAAGAACCGCGCTCCCGATCATGAGCAGGGCGAAGAACACCAGATTGTAAAGAATTTTGTCCCGCAAGGTTTCGCGAAACGTGTTCCGCGCAATGACAAGGATGCGGTTCATGTGCGGCCCATCCCGACTTCTTTTAGAAAGAGGTCTTCCAGCGACCGCTTGTGCGGAACCAGGGACACCAGCCGCCCTCCGTGCCGATTGATCACCGCAAGGAAAGCAGGGACCACGGCCTCATCGGCGATCGTAATCATGACCTGGTGGCCCCGCCGGAACACCGCCCCCCCCAACCGCTCCGCCTCTCTCACACCAATGTCCGGCAGCCCTTCCACCACAACCTCGACAGACGTGATGGCGGAGACCCCCACCAGGTCGTGGATGGCCCCTACCGACCGTAGCCGTCCTCTCACAAGAATGCCGACCCGATCGCAGATCATCTCCACGTCCGGAAGGATATGCGTGCTGAAAAAGATCGTTTTCCCCTCGTTCTTAAGCTGGAGAATGATGTCCCTCACCTCGCGCCGGCCAATGGGGTCCAGCCCCGACATGGGCTCGTCGAGAATGATCAGTTGCGGATCATTGATCAGCGCCTGCGCCAAGCCAATGCGTTGCAGCATGCCCTTGGAGAATTTTCTGAGCGGCAGGCGTCGCGCGTCTTTCATTCGGACCATCTCTAACAGCTCGTCCACCTTCACCGCCAGTTGCTGCCCGCCCAAACCGAAGAGTTGGCCGTAGAAGGTCAAAAACTCCTCGGCCGTCAGGTACTCATAGAAATACGGAGACTCCGGAAGAAAGCCCACCGCATGCTTCACATCCACATCCGTAACCGGCCGATCCAGAATCCAGGCCGTGCCGGCGGTGGGGGTCAGCAGGCCCAGAAGCAGTTTAATCGTCGTGGTTTTGCCGGCGCCGTTATGCCCCAGGAAACCGAAGATTTCTCCCTGGTTCACCTCCAGGTCAAGCCGGTCCACGACCAGAGACCGCTGGCGACCCCAACCAAGACGGAATTCTTTGGTGAGTCCGACCAGGCGAAGTGGCGTCATCGCGGCTTCCTTTTGCCAAGCATCTGCAAGCGTTCCTTCATCTCACTGCTACGCACTGTGCCCGCGAGGGGGTCGTAGATATAGCGGCCGCCGAATGGCTCGGGCGGCAACGCGCGTAAAAGGCCAGGCCCCATGAGATCCTCCAGATGTTCGGGAGCCCGTTTGTGGCGCACCCGGTAGCGGCTGATGGCTTCTTCGAGCAGTTGCAGGTCTCGCTCTACCATGACTTCCTTCAATCGTCGTTCGAGAACCCGCTTCATGCTCTCATCAACGGTCTGCGCATACACCTGCGCCAGAAAGACAACGGCATCCTCCGGATCCCTCGCCAAGACGTAGAGCCGCGCGGCGAACGGAGCAAGATAAGCGGGCGCCCTGGGAAGCCGGGACGCCCGCGCAATGTACTCCGCCGCCCTGAGATCATCGTGCAGGTCAAAATAATAATTGAACCCGAGGAGAAAGGGGAGCCCCCACACATCAGGATTGTGGTTCATGCCCTTTTGCAAAAGCCGATTGCTTTCCTCCGGCATGGCTACCAGCGTCGTGAGGGCAATGCCTCCCGCGGTGTACACACGGACAAAAATGGGGTCCAAGGTCGTGATCACATCGAGCACATTGTAGATCCATTGCCCAGCCTCATTCGTCACCTTCCGTTCGCCCATGGCCTGGATGGCCTGCAGCCACAAGACGTCGGCGACGAAGTGCTCGTAGCCCAGAACGGCGGCCTTCAGGTACTCGCCTTGCGGCAGATACATAAACCGCTGCAGGCTCGGCGCGGACGATCTCCTGTGATCGAGATCAATCTGGAGCAGATGCAGAATCGCCATGGCCAACACCAGCGTAGCGCCCGAGGCCATGCGTCGAACCTCACGCGTCATGAGGTGGTGTCCACTCCTAATTCCCTCTTCAGGCGGGAGAGATCGACGTCCAGGTATTGTCGTTCCAGAGCATTCAAGCCGGCGCCCTGGTAACGTTTGAGGACCTTCACGATCTCGTCATACTCCTGCATCGCCATGGCTTGTTGTCCGACTTTCACAAGAAGCTCGGCTCGATGAACCCGGACCGGCAAGAAGTTCGGCTCGTACTCCGTCGCCCGTCCGAACAAAGCCAGCGCCTCTTCGTCGCGACCCTGCCCTTGCCGAAGCTGGCCCAGTTTCAGATAATTAAACGGGGAGTACGGATCCAACTGAATCGCGAGATCGTAATAGACCGCGGCCGGCTCCAGGAACGTCTCTCGCCCCTCCCCCGCGTCGGGCTGTTGCGCCAGCAGAAGAAAGAGCATGCCCAATCTATTCGCCAATCGGGCATCCAGCGGATTCAGTTTCAGGCCGACGCGAAGCTCACTCACCGCCTCATACAGCCACCGCACCTCGCCGGACTGTCGATAGCGATCAACATACGCGGACGCGAGCGCATCGTGATAGGAGCTCGTCCCGAAATCAATGCGGGCAGCCCATTCATACCAGGCCACGGCCCGGTCGATCCGGGCGGCGGCCAGCTCCTGCCCGCCTTTCTCAAAGGAAAACCATGCCGCGGCCGGACGAATGCTGAGAACACCCAGTAGCACGGCAAGCACTCCGATGAGGAGTGCACGGGCCGGGTGATAGGGAAACGGCACCGTCAGGACCGATGCGTGAGCAGGCGCACTCAGACGTTTCACAACCAGGATCAAGCCGGCGGACAGGACGAGTAGCAGGACGATGGCCGGCTCATGAAACACGGCATCCACGCCTGCATGGACAAGAATTCCCAGAATACTGCCGGCCAGTCCGGTGACGATGCCCTTTTGCCACGGCTCCAGCCGGCCGACAAGCGTGTCCCTGATTTCACGTCCCAAGAGCCCTGCCCCCGCCAGAAAAATCATCGCCCCCGCCACCCCCAATTCAACCGCAATCTGAAGAAGATCGCTGTGCGCCGACTCGGCCCGTTTCCAGAACCGTGCGACTCCGCCTTGAGTTGGAAACCGGTACTGAAACGACGTGTACTTGTAGAGTCCAAGCCCCATCCCCAGCGGGTGGTCGACCAGCCGCTGGAGCGCATTCTTCCAGATGTCCTGCCGGCTATACGCATAAGGATCCTGTGTCCCCACCGAAAGAATACGCTGTTGCAGGGGGTTCGGAACGACCCACCCGATGAGCAGGCACAGGACGAGCGCACCGATGAAAATCTTGCCGAACCGGCAGAGCCCAACGAACCCCACGGCCACCACGAACGCCAGCAAAGCGCCTCTCGATTGAGCCATGATGAACGCAAGCCCGGTGGAGCCGGACACGACCCAAAGAGCCGGCCTTTCCCATCGCCTTGCCTTTCCCAAAGACCCATAGCAGAGCAATCCGAAGGCCAGCGTAAAGGCGGCCATTTCATACAAGGCGAAAAAATTCGGGTTGAAGAACGTACCCTTTGCCCGGGGATACCCGCCCCACAGGAATTGATAACTCCCAACGGCCGCCTCAAAAACCCCCATCCCCAGGATGACCACCACCAGTTTTCTGACCTGGTCGGCGTTTCCCACAAGATGCACGACAAGCCATAGCAACGTGGCATAGCTGAGAATGCTGACGAGCCAGTGGAGACTGACGGCAACGTAGGCGGAATAAAGAACAGAGAGGGCCGCCCATCCCACGAAGACGGCAACAGCCAGGAAAAGGGGGCTGGGATGTACGGTCATCCCCCCTTTTTTCATCGAAACAATCACCCAGGCGGCGAGCGCGGCAAACAGGATGAGGCGGATAATGAGAACAGGAAAGTGCGTCGTCCCGCCCTCGATCAGGGGGGAGAAAACAACAAGGCCCCCTATAACAACAAGGCGGCCATCAACTCGATTGGGATACACGGACTGCAATGGAAAGACTGGCCACACCACACCTCACGCCTTGAGAGAGCCCTTCCGTATTCCTTACAGACAATCCGGAAGGGCCCTCTCGCAGTCGGGCATCCCTAAACTAAACTTGGGTTAGTTCGAGACGTCGTTCTTCGTATTCGACAGAATTCTGATGTCGTTGATGGTCCACTCATCGCAGGTGGTGTCACCGTCAACGTTCCCGACGGCGTCGGACGTGAACCCGGTATCAGTCGCGGTCGATGGCACTATAGTCCCAACGCCTGAACACGTGTTCCCAGTCGCACCGCTATTGATCGTGGTCCCGCCGTACGAGAAACTGTATTTCGGACTCCCAGCCGGAGCATAGCCGAGCGCTGCCGCGCTGGTGACCGAAAAGGTGCCGTTTTCAGCAAAAAACGACGTGGCAGTTGTGAAAATACCTCCGAGACCGACCTTGGCTTCCGACTGCCGGGCCTTGGCCTGATAGGTCATGAAGTTCGGGATGGCGATGGCCGCCAGAATCCCGATGATCGCCACCACGATCATCAACTCGATCAACGTAAAACCATGGTTACCTTTAATTCGACTTGTCATCACGATCCCTCCTTATGATTGAACGTTAACTCTTCTGTATAAGCCCGTTATCCAGCATGCCAAAATCTGTCAAGTGATCCAACAAGATACAGAAATAACAAGCAATCATTGTGCCAAATTGTGACCAGCTATTTTATTTTGAATAAATTGAACATTTCAAGCAATGCCAGCCTTTAATATTCCCGTATATGAACAATTTCCGTCTCTTTCGTGACGATAAATTGTCGCTCCATGAAAGGTAACGGGTGCTCGCCGACTAGAGGCTTACATCATTAGCGGTATTCTTGAGAATTCTCAAGTCGTTGATAGTCCAATCATCACAGGTAGTGTCGGCGTCGATATTGCCTCTGGCAGCCGCAGTAAACGCCGATGGAGTAGCTTGCACGGTAGCTGGGGAGCTGTTCACGTTACACGGGGTCGTTGCAGTGCTTCCACCTTGAACGACTGTGGGAGTACCATTGATATCGTACCATAACGAATATTTGGGCGTCCCAGCAAAAACATAGTCAAGTTGAGCAGTGGCTGTAAAGGTGCCGTTTTCAGCAAAGAACGACGTGGCGGTCGTGTAAAGGCCTCCGAGACTGACCTTGGCCTCCGACTGCCTGGCCCTGGCCTGATAGACCATGAAGTTCGGGATCGCGATGGCCGCCAGAATCCCGATGATCGCCACCACGATCATTAACTCGATGAGGGTAAAACCGCCCGGCTCTTTACGCTGGAGAACAGGCAAACCGCCCCTCCTTCCGCACGCATCCCTGAAAATCGCATTCTCACTCACAGCAGAACAAAACACCGCTACTAAATGCAAAGCAAACTACCTGCCAAGGATTGAAACGAAAAGAACTAATTTTATCATTGGCTTAGCGCGTTCAGTCTACGCCTTATGACCAACCAGAGTCAATTTTCGTCGGACGTGCGCAAAACTTGTCGACGGGAATTGCCCATCGCGCATCAACGCACTCTGTTGGATTGCTTTTGCTGCGCCTTGCGGATCCGCTCATCGGCAGCCGGATCCCCGAACCCCTTCGCCTTGAACCGATCCGTCAGCTTTCTGTTCATCGGATCGAGTTCCAGCGAGCGCAGCCAGGCTTCGCGGGCATCGTTCGGAAGGTTGCTGGTCAGATAGATCTCGCCGAGGTGTTCGAAGAACACGGGATCGTCGGGCACCACGGCAACGGCCCGCTTCATTTCCTCCAGCGCGTCCTCCAGCCGGCCCATCTTGAAATAGGCCCACGCGAGGCTGTCGAGGTAGTAGCCGTTCTGCGGCTTGACCGCGAGCGCCCGCTGAATCAGTCCAGCGGCCTCTTCCAGCCGCATGTCGCGCTCCGTAAACGTATAGCCGAGATAGTTCAGCGCATCGGCATGCCTGGGGTCCAGCCGGATGGCCTCCTGCATCTCGCTGACCAGCTCGTCGAACCGCCCCAGCTTGTCATAGGCCGTGCCCAGGTTGAAGTGGAAATCGGCGCTGTCGGGATTCCGCTGCAGACCTTCCCGAAAGACGGCCACCGCTTCTTCGTGCCGCGAGGCCTGCAGCAGGGTCAGGCCCAGCATGAGATAGGCATCCGGGAGTTTGGGGTTCAGGGCGATCACCTGGCGAAAATGCGGAAGCGCCTCTTCGTTTCGCTTCAGGCGATACAGCAGGTACCCGAGATGGAGGTGGGCATCGGAGAACCGCTCATCAGCCTGAATAATCGCTCCGTACTCCGCAATGGCTTTCTCGTAGTCCTTCATCTCCTCATAGAGATAGGCCAAGTGATCGCGCACCCTCAGTTCGCTCGGCCGCAGCGTCAGCACGAGTTTCATCTGCTCGACCGCTTTCGAAAACGCCTTCATTTCGCCGTAAATCAGGCCGATGCGAAGCTGGGCCTCCACATCCCCTGGAGACTCCCCGACGGTCTCGCGCAACAGCGCCAGCGCCGGCTCATAGGCCTTCTCCGTCAGCAACAGCCGGACCAGCCGGTGGCGCACTTCACGATTGCCCCGATTGATCTCCTGGAGATATTTTCGGAGCGTCGCAATGGCCTGCGCGTTGTCGCCCCTGGCTTCAAACGTCGCCGCAAGCCCCAGATAGGCCGGATCAAAACCGGCATTCACGGCCAAGGCGTCCCGATAGGCCTGCACGGCCCGATCCCACGCCTTCTGCTCGACCAGCACGTGGCCGAGGTACAAGTAGCCGGTCGGCGCAGAGGCCGGCGACAGCGCGATGCCCTGACGGAGAATCCGCTCCGCTTCCTCATACCGCTTTTGACCGGCCAGGAGCATCCCCATCGAATAGTAGGCCTGCGCTTCCTTCGGCCGTATTGCCACGATCCGCTCGTAATGCCCGATCGCACGTTCAGCGTGGCCCGTGGCCACCGCAACGGTAGCCAGGATATTCAGGGCCGGCAGGCTGGCCGCGTCCCGTGCCAGCACTTCTTCGGCGTGGGCCTGGGCTTTTCCATGCTCGCCCCGGGCATGGTAGAGAGTCGCCAACCGGAGGTGAAGCACCACAGAGGTGGGATCAAGCGCCAGCGCCTTGCGATATTCCTCCTGAGCCGTCACGGTGTCATTGGCCAGTTCGGCCTGGTACCCGCGCAGAAAATGGTAGTAGGCTTTCGGATCCGGCACGCGCTGGGATGAGGAGGGGTTGGCGGATACGGTCGCCGGCGGCGCGGCATGCGTGAACGACGGAACGCCGGCCACCATAAGCAAGAAGCCGATGCTCCAGGGGATGAGTCGTAGCACGGCAGTGGTTCCGGAGGATCTTGTCGCCTTCATGAATAAGGTCCGTCCTTGACGATGACGAAAATCAATTGCGCGGTGGTGATCATCAAACAGCCGTAAGACAGCACTCGACGTTGAGTCGCCTCTAAGCGCTGCACGACAGCAACCGCGATTGCGCCTGCCACAACGATCAGCGGTGGAATCATGGCAAAGGCGAGACGAGCGGTGATCAAACCAACGCTCGAATAAAAAACCGCGATTACTGCGCTGACTAATATTCCAATCATTGCGATCGGCAACATAGGCCCGAGAACCGCGCCAACGATTCCACGTTGTACGACCGCCATCATCAACGTGAAGACTACCACGGCAGCAATCGGAACTGCCTGCAATGAAGCAAGCTTGACCAGTGCCCACAAGTTCTGCGACCAAACGCTTAGCAAGAGACCGATCCCATGCCCCAACGCATCGGCCATCCAGATGGCAAGCCCGGACCCCAGTTCGTGTGAGTAAAAACCGCCTGTCGACAGCCGGACGAACAAATACCAAAGGGCGGCAGGCGCAATGCTGAGGCCTAGGACTATGACGATATTGATGGGAACGCGTGATCGCGTGCTCGGCGAATGATCCCGACCGGCATAGAGCAGGCCTGCGGCGATTACGCATGGAGGGATAATGGCAAACAACGGGTACGCGGCAAATCCGAACCCGCTAACCAAGCCCACGAGAATCGCGAAGCGCCTGCCGAGAAGACTTCCTGTCCATGAACGGAGAGACGCATAAACAGCGAACACCGGCGAGAAAATATTAAACATTTGGGTGTGCGGCGACCACACGAAAGCTTTTGTTACATCATTGGCGACGAGCAGCAAGCCTATCGAGACGACGATTATCGTGGTCGTCGCATCGCAAACAACACCGCCCCGTTCACACACTCGGCGAAAACAGTGAAAGCTCAAAAGAAGTATCGCGACGTTGAGTAGGATATAGGCCGCATACCCTGGAAAACCCTTACTCAGCACGTTATTGACTCGTTGTGGATCCATATCCGGTCGTCCGGCTATTACGCCAAGCGTCCGCGGAAGATCGGCCAGATCGGACAAGAGCGACAGCGGCATCTCCAGGATCGCAGCAGCAAAGACCATTCCTGGTCGAGACTGACGCACGTTCTGTGGCGCGAGAAGCACGTCCGGATCTCGGGCTAGATATATAAACATGGGAGAGTCGCAGTTAAGCGAGAGTCCAAATGGGCCGGCCACACGCACATTGACGACACAGTGGGCTTCCTGCTGGTCATCAGGCACTCGTGGCCCGATTAGAAGTGCCGCCATCAAAGCCGCCAGGGCAAGAATGAACCAGAACCAAACGCGATTGACTTTCATCGGGACACCCGCATGCGATCCAGGCAGGATCCGCTTATTCAATATCAGCCCGCAACCGTGTTCAAGTCAATTCTGCTCCCGGATGTAGTTGCCGAATTTGGCGTACTCCGGAAGAAACGTCAGCTTCACCACGCCCGTGGGCCCATTGCGGTGCTTGGAGATGATGATTTCGGCAACATGCTCGGGGTCCGTCGCCTCTTCGACCTCGCCCTGCTGGCCGGCGTACATGTCCTTGCGATAGATCATCATCACCAAGTCCGCATCCTGCTCGATGGCGCCCGACTCCCGGAGGTCGGCCAGCATCGGCCGCTTGTCCTGGCGGCTCTCCACCGCCCGGCTGAGCTGCGAGAGCGCCACGACCGGGATGTTCAACTCCTTGGCGACGGATTTGAGCGATCGGGAGATGTCGGAAATCTCCTGCTGCCGGTTTTCGCTGTCGGCGCTCCCGGACATCAATTGGAGATAGTCCACCACCACGAGGTCGAGGCCGGTCTCCGACCGTTGCCGGCGGATCTTCGCCCTCATTTCCAGCGCCGTGATGCCCGCCGTATCGTCAATGTAGATCTTGCTTTCAGTCAACGCGCTGGCGGCGCGGGTCAGGCTCGACCAGTCGTCCCGGTGCAGTTGGCCGGTCCTGATCCGGTGCATGTCGAGAGAGCCGGCCGCGCTCAGCAACCGCATGCAGAGTTGTTCCTTGGACATTTCCAGGCTGAAGATGGCCACCTTGTACGACTTCGGTTTGTGCAGCGCGGCATTCAAGGCCATCCCCAGCGCCAGACTGGTCTTGCCGGTGCTCGGCCGGCCGGCGACGATGATGAGATCGGAGGGCTGGAGGCCGGCAGTCACATTATCCATGTCGGCAAACCCCGTCGGAATGCCGGTAATTTTTTCCTTCAGCTCGTACAGCCTGTTGATGTGCTCAACCGTGCTGTTGACCACATCTTTGATCGAGGCGAACGACTTTTTCAGCCGGCTCTCCGCGATCCCGAAGATGCTGCGCTCGGCGTAGTCCAGCAACTCGTCGACGCGCTTCGTGCCCTCATATCCACGGGTGACAATCTCCGTGGCCACTCCGATCAGCGCACGATTGATCCCGGTTTCGTGGACGAGTTTGGCGTGGTGGGTCACGCTGGACGCGGTCGCGACAGATTGCGCGAGATCGGTCAGGTAGGCGCTGCCCCCGATCCCTTCCAGGGTCCCCGCATGCTGCAAATGATCCGTCAGGGTCACCAGGTCGACGACCTGGTTCTGCTCCGACAGCTCGATCATGGCCTCGAAAATCCGCCGGTGCGCGGGCCGGTAGAACTCATCCGCCCCGATGAGTTCAATCGCCTTGTAGAGCGCCTGGTTGTCCAGGAGAATGGCCCCGAGCACGGCCTGTTCCGCTTCGACGTTCTGCGGCGGCAGCTTGAGCGCCGCGGGATCGGTGCGAAGGGCGCGTTCAGATCGGCCGCCGGGCGTCATCGGCGCTTCCGTGTCACGCCGGCCGCCCCCGCCCGGCCGCTTTGCAAGGCGCGAAGCTGAAGGAGCCGATCCAGATCGAACGCAAACCCGGTTGACGGAACCTCGCGCCCGAACCGGCCGATCAGGTGGTCGTACCGTCCCCCGCCCCCAACTTCCGCGCCCAGCCCGTCGGCATAGATGTCGAAGACCAGTCCGGTGTAATACTCCATCCGCCGGATCTCTCCCATGTCCAGCAGGAGATGATCCCCCAGGCCCGCCGCCGTCATCCGCTCCCATACCTCCCGCAGCCGGGCGAGCGGCCGACGACAGTCCTCGCTTCGAGGGGCCAGCCGGCCGGCCGCCTCCAGGATCTCGTACCCCCCGAACAACCCGGGGACCGCCAACAGCGCCTTGGCAGCGCGTCCCCGCACGTCGGCGCCATGAAGCAGGACCTCCATGCGCGGCACGTCCTTCCGCGCCGCCGCTTCACGGAGGCGGCCCTGCACGGACGCCGAGACGCCGGTCCGGCGCAGCAACGCGTTGAAAAACGCCCCTTGCCCCATCGCAATGGTAAAGACGGTGATCCCGAGACGCCGGAGGCATTCTGCCGCCACCATGATCGGTTCAACGTCGGCCGCCGTGCCCTTGGGACCGATCAGCTCAATACCGATCTGGAAGATCTCGCGATCGCGTCCGGCATGCTCCGGCTCGTACCGAAAGATGTTCGCGCTGTAGCAGAGCCTCAGGGGAAGGGGCTGGTCCACCATGCCCATTGCCACCATCCGGGCGATCTGGGCCGTGACGTCCGGGCGCATGACGAGGATGCGCCCCGTGGCCCGATCCACCACCTTGTAGGACTTCTCAATGAGTTCGGCGTCAAGGCCCTGGGCCAGAACGTCCAGGTATTCGAACGTGGGCGGGATGATTTCGCGATAGCCGCGTTCCGCAAAGACCGCGAAGACGATCTCTTCGACCGCGCGCTTCTCTTCCGCCGCGACGGGCAGGAAGGTCGCGCCGCCTTGGGGAATTGAGGAACGGGCAGCCTTATTCATGAGGGACCAGCCGGCAGCGCCGGTTACAGGCGTACGAGTTTAACCGAGATGATATTCTTGGCGCTGGTGATGGCACGAAGCACGTCCGCCGGCAACGGCGCGTCTACTCCCACGATGAGCAGGGCCTGCCCCCCTTTTTCCTCGCGCGAGCACTGCATGCGGGCGATATTGATCTGGTGCGCACCGAGCACCTGGCCCACCTCGCCGATCACGCCGGGACGATCGTAGTTCAGGATGAAGAGCATGTGCCCTTCGGGGATGATCTCCACGCGGAAATTATCCAGCTGGACGATCCGGGGATCGCGCCGGCCATAGAGCGCCCCGGCAATCCGGCTGGTCTTCTTGTCGGATTCCACCTGGATCGTGACCAGGCTGGTGAAGTCCCCCGCATCGCTGCTCTTGACCTCCTTGACCTCGATCCCCCGCTCACGCGCCACCACCGGCGCGTTCACGTAGTTGATCGTTTCCTCCAGGATCGGCGTCAGGAGCCCCTTGAGCACCGCAATGGTCAGCGGCGCCACATTGACGCCCGCGACCTCGCCTTTGTACTCGATCGTGACGCGCTCGATGCCCCCTTCGTAGAGCTGGGAGTGCAGCAGCCCCAGCTTCTCAGCGAGCGTGATGTACGGCTGAAGCCGCGGCAGCAGTTCGGCCGGCACCGACGGGATATTGACGGCGCCCCGAGCGATGCCGCGCGTCAGGTAATCCACGATCTGTTCGGCGATCCCGACCGCCACATTCTCCTGGGCTTCCGTGGTGGACGCGCCGATGTGCGGCGTGCAAATGAAATTGTCCAGCGTCAGCAGCGGATGGGCGGGCTTGACCGGCTCCTCCTCAAACACGTCGAAGGCGGCGCCCGCGACCCTGCCGCTCTTCAGCGCGTCATAGAGGTCCTGCTCATTAATGATCCCGCCGCGCGCGCAATTGATGATGCGCACCCCGTCCTTCATCGTCGCGATCGTCGCCGTGTTGATGAGATTCTGCGTCTCGGCCGTCAGGGGCGTGTGGACCGTGATCACATCGGCGCGGCGGAAAAGCTCGGGCAGGCCCATGACCTCGACGCCCATCTTGCGGGCCCGTTCCTCCGCCAGATATGGGTCGTACGCAATCACATTCATCATGACACCCTGGGCCAGCTTGGCGAGATGGCTCCCGATCTGTCCCATCCCGACGATGCCGAGAGTCTTGTTGTAGAGTTCCACGCCCATGAATTTCTCTTTTTCCCACCTGCCGGCCTTCATCGAGGCAGTGGCCTGCGGAATCTTGCGGGCGAGGGCAAAGATCATCGCGAAGGTGTGCTCGGCCGTGGTCACGGTGTTGCCGCCCGGCGTGTTCATCACCACGATGCCGCGCTTGGTGGCCGCCGTGGTGTCCACATTATCCAGGCCGGACCCTGCCCGTCCGATGATCCGGAGCTTGTCGGCGGCGGCGATGACCTCGGCCGTCACTTTCGTCCCGCTGCGGACGATCAGCCCTTCGTAGTTCTTGATCTCACGGAGCAGTTCATCCTTGGGCATCTTGGTCTTGACGTCCACGGTCAGGCCGGCCTTCTGGAGGATCTCTACCCCTTGCTTGGAGAGGTTGTCGCTGACAAGGATTTTCATTTCGCGAGCAGCAGCTCCTCGGCTTTCCCCACACCCGACCCAAGCTTCACCGGATGGCCGAGCCCCTTTAACACCATCTCGGTGGCGGCAAGCGCCTGGATGACGTCGAAGGTGTCCATGTAGCCCATGTGCGAGATCCGGAAGATCTTCCCCTTGAGGTGATCCTGCCCGCCGGCCGCCGTGATCCCGTACTGCTCGCGAAGGTTCTTGTAGACCGCCTGGCCATCCACCCCTGCCGGTGTCGAGACGACCGTGAGGGCGTCGCTGGGGGTCTGTTTCGGGAAAAGCGCGAGGCCGGCCGCCTTCATGCCCTCCCGCATCGCGTGAGCCATCCGGGCATGGCGCGCGAAGACATTGCCGAGGCCTTCGGCTTTCAGCATCTTCAACACTTCCTGGAGCCCGATCATCAGCGAGACTCCGGCGGTATAGGCGGTCTGATTCTTCTGCTGGGCATCCCGCTCCTTCTTGAAGTTGAAATAGAAGGCGGCGTTCTTGGCCTTGTCGGCCAACCGCCAGGCCTTCTCGCTCACGCTCGCAAAGGCCAGGCCCGGAGGCAGCATCATCGCTTTCTGGGATCCGGCCACCACCACGTCGATCCCCCACTCATCGGTCTTCAGGTCAAACACGCCCAGCGCCGTGATGGCATCCACCACCAGGATCGTCTCCTCGCGGGACCGCACGATCTCGGCGATCGCCCTGGTATCGTGGGCCACGCCGGTGGACGTCTCGCTCGCCTGGATATACACCGCCTTGATGGCGGG
>JAUSHW010000166.1 GCA_030648395.1 Nitrospirales bacterium
ACGCCTGGGCGTCCTCGACCCACTCGGTCTGCGTCGCGTTCAGGTTGTGTATCAGGTTCAGGAACGTGCCGGCGCCGCGCGTCTCGCTCGTGGCGTGGGCGTCCCTGCGCGCCACGTCCTTGGCGGCCGGGTCCACGACCGTCGGAGGCAGCGGCTCCTTGGAGGCGATCACCCGGATCATCTCGGCGGATGCCGTGGCTCCCGCCGGAAGATTGGCTTTGACCTTCACCCCCCGTTTCTTCAGCTCTTCGCTTGGGAAGACAAACACCTGACCGGCTTTCACAAGGTTGTCGGTTGCGTACGCATTGGGGAAAAGCAGCGCTGCGTCCCAATTCACATCGACGCTGTACATATAAATGTAGGCGTCGCGGCTGGTCGCAATTTGAATCTGCCCCTCATCCCCATCGGCAAACCTCGTTCGATTGAGGGACGCGTCCACCTTAAATCCCTTGTCGGTGTGTTCCGGCAGCGGCACGATGCAGGCGCGAATGTGGGCGATAAAGCGACAGCCCGGACAGCCCGGCGCGTCGGCGGGGCCGGACCGCAACCGCTCCTCCTTGAGAACCCGCCCAAGCTGCGTCACGCGGAGCAGGCTTTCGGTCAGGCTCACCTGCCCCTTGAGACTGCTCTCTTGCTGAAAATCGAGAAACCGGTTCTCGACTTTGACTCCCAGAAACCCCTCGATCGCTTTGGCGCGGGCCTCGGATATCGCCTGTGCCATCGCCTGGTGCTTGGTATCATGCTCCCCAAAGGAAACATGCGCCTTGGACTCCACCCAGGTACAGCCGGCGGGATCCGTCTGCTGAACCTGCACATCCACATCCTTGGCAACGACATCCCCTTGCCTCGGCGCTGCAAATGGCCGGACGCGGGCCTCTTCAATCGCCTTGGCTTGCGGCTCCACCTTTTGACGCGCCTCAGCTTGTCGCTTCTCCTGCTCCATCGCCTCCCGGTCGGCCTGAAGGCGCTGCCGCTCCGCAGCGAGCTCTTGTCGTTCCGCTTCGAGGGCCTCAGTGGCATTCCCTCTGCTTTCCCCTGAGATGCTCGGTTTAGGCTTCGCGGTCGGCGCGCCTTTCGCCGATGCCAGCCGGAACACGAACTGCCCCCCTTCGTCTCCTGTGCCTTTCAGCGGTTCGCTACGGGGCGTCTGCTCGGCATTGTTGGCAATGATCGGCGCCAACTGGTCAAAGATGTGGCTGGGAACCAGGTAGGGATCGGTGTTGTCTCTCAGCAGATTGATGAAGTGGTAGGCGAAGATACTGTGTCCGTTCTTGCCCTGGTCAGCAACGGGCTCGGTCCCACCCGATGTCAAACCCCAGCGCGACTTCTTGGCGTGCACCCGCGAAAAAAACTGGTCGGTCAATGGCGGCAGGGCCCGCAACTTGCCGAACAGCGTCCCGCTGAAGCACGAGTCGGCCACCAGGTACACATGCTTCGCCTTCATTCCTTCAATGTAGTCCCGGATGGCCGCATTCGGAACAAAGGACCCCGGCTTCTGGGGCTTGCCGTCCACGGGCACCCACCAGGCCAGCCGGTTGTCCTCGTCGTACTGGCCATGACCGGCATAGTAGATCAGGACGCTGTCATTCGGACCGGCTTTTTTCCCAAGCTGGTACAGCGTGTCCTCAATGTTGACCTTCGTGGCCTGCTCGTTCAACAGTTCGATGATCCGTTCACGCCGGAACCCGTATTTCTCGATCAAAACATCTCGTACACCTGTGGCATCCTTCACGGCGCTATCCAACTGAGGCACTTCCTTGTACTTGTCGATGCCGATGATGAGCGCCCAGTATTCGCCGGCGATGGGTACACTACCGGGCGCCACCTTCGGCATGATGTTCAGGCTTCGCTGCGGCTGATCCGCCAGGGCCGTCCCGCCGGCACTCGCAAACCACACCAGGAACGCGACCCCCAGCACCGCCCATATAGGTCTGTTCGTGGGCTTCATGGACCGAACTCTCATGGACACACAAGCACTTCGGATCTTATGGCGCGGCCCGCTCGAACAGCCGCACGCCACGCTTGAGCATCTCCGTGCCGCCCAGCAACTGAGGCGTTTGTTCTGTATTGAATTCGCGTCTGGCCACGAGTTCGACATTCGGCTTCACGTATTGAAAGACCTCCGTCAGTTCAATGGTGCCGTCCTTGTTCCAGTCGGCCTCGCCCTGCAAGCCCTTCAAAAAGAAGTACGTCAGCAGGCCGTGCCCCTTCTCCAAATACGTGGTGGAGATCTGACTCCCCGAACTGGCAGACAGGACCGCCATCTTGCCGGTGGCGAGCACCGGATTCTCCACGGAGACCACCATCGGGCGCGTGCCCTTGGCGATGACCGACCGCCCGCCTGCACCCGAGAAACAGGAGTCGAGCAGCACCACCACTTCCTTGGTAGGCAGGGCGCCCAATTGCTCGTACAGCCGCTTCAACGGATAGCCGGTCTTGTCCACAAAGCCGGGATCGCCGTCGTAGGGCACGAGATACGCATCGCCCGTTTTGGGATTCGGGGCCCCGTGCCCGGAGAAATAGACGAACACCGTGCTGTCCTTCTCGATGCGATTCGGAAGCCAGCTCTCCAGGTACTTCTCCATATCCGAGCGCGTGGCCCTCTCGTTCAGCAGGACGGCGACGTTCCCTTCCGGAAAGCCCAGCGTCTTGCTCAGGTATTCGCCCACCAGTTTGGCGTCGCGCGCGGCAAACTCCGCCTTGGGCAGGTTCTCGCGGTACTGCTCGATGCCGATCACCACGGCATAAGCGTTCTTCCTGGGAACCGACTTGCCGGTGGGAAGCGTATCCACGTCGCTCATGGGGGCGGCGGGCGCGCGCGGCACGGCCACCGCGGTTGATTCCCCGATGCCGGGCAGTTTTCCTGCCAGATACAGCGTCCAGATCCTGTCGCCCTGGATATCGCCGGAGATCGTGCGGAGCGATTGGGCAATCCCTTCTTCCAAGCTCAGCGTGGTACGTTCCAGTTGGGAATTCGCCTGCTGGTGAAGGGCCAGCGGCAGGAGCAGCCCCAGCGAGGCCCCGGCCATCAGCGCCTGTCCGGCCACTTCCCCTCCGCCCGGCGGCGGGATTATTTTGACGGCGGTCTGGTCGTACGACGTCACCAGCGTCCCGGAACGGATATCCTTGAAAGTGAGTTTGATCTGGCTCTTAAACCCCTGGCCGAGCGGGTCAGATTGTTCAAACGACATGGTGGGAATGACCAGCAGATCATGCTCCTTGGCTTGTTTGGCGCTCTCCACGATCGTGACGTCCTGAAAGACGGCCGCCAGTTCGCCTCGCACGGCGTTGATGAGGCCGGGATGCACATTCACCTCGATCGTATCGCCGCGCATCATGTTCCTGAGCGTCAATCGCTGTGACTTCATCGCGCTGTCGGTCACCAGCGCCACTCTGAGCGGAAGTTTCTGAGCCTCCTGGGACGTGGGCAGGTAAAAATTCTCCCGGATGCCCCCCGTCGCGGTACAGGCCGTGTTCCCCAAACCCACCGCACAAATCAGAACCCACAAGCGAAGTGTACTCATCACACCCTCCTGGAAGCGAAGCCGCTCTGGCCCGGCAACATTTTACAGATCGTCGGGCTTAAGCCCCGTCTTCTTGGCAAGACGTGCCAGCATCCGCGGGCCTATTTCTTCTCGATCATGAAAGGCAAAAACGACGTCGGATGAACCGGCGCGCTCAAGAACGCGGTGGGAACCAGACTCTCGCTTGATGCGCCATCCGATACGGAGCAAAGCGGCGAGCACACGCCCGGTTTGTGTCGCCGGCCATTGGCTCACGCGGCGACAAAAGAAACGCTCAACAACTCGTCGGGAACCGCCTCGCCATGTTCCAACCGGTCAGCCAGGACTCGAAGCGCTAAGGCCTGAACCGCAGCCAGCGCCCCTTCACGCGTCTGGCCATAGGCCATGACCCCGGGCAGAGTCGGAACGTCTCCGATCCAGCGGCCGTCTTCTTCGCGTTCCAGTTCGATTGTGAAATGCGTCGGGGCTCCCATAGGTCTCTCTTCCTTACCCTGGATAACCTTGATTTTAACAGCGTCGGCCGAAAGACACAAGAAACCGTTACGGAAGAACGCCGCACCGGCTCCAAACCCGCCCCACCGACGTCTCCTCAGCGCCGCGATTCCGGGGGAGGCCAATCCATCTCGGCCTGGCGGCCACAATAGAAACACGACAGCCGGTAGCGGGCCTTGCGCTGAGGGTTGGGCAGAGAAGTAAAGACGACCGGCGTGCCGTCAACGGGACAGACGGCCGGCTGGTGCATCAGGTGCTCATACGCCATTTCAAGCAGTGAGTCCTCGTCCCAGGGAGGCGTGAGTTCCTCCTGGCCGGCCAGCCGCGCGTCCCACCCGCATTGCGTGCAGTGCAATCCGAACGTTTTGACGCGGCTGTGGAACTCCGACCGGTCGGTCGTCTCGACCGGCCCCGGACAGCCCGGCTTGGCGCACGCGAGCGGCTCCCCCTGAAGCGCCTTCACAAACTGCTGATGCTCAACCGATCCCTGCGCCGGCATGGTGTGCCCTCAGAATAGAACCGTGCTGTTCCCTATTATACCGCTCCCTGAACCGTACACTTTGCGAACCTTGAGATTCGAGTTCCCCAGAACAAAGCCAGCATGGTTCACGAGCAACTGTTATCTCTGCTGCCACAACGCATCACAATTTGTATTGCTTGTCCAAACATTCCGGGCAAATTCCATGGCTAAAATTGGCCTGGGACCGTTCACGGATATAGTTCTCAATGGGGTGCCAGTGATCATCTTCATCGCGGATTTTCTTGCACCATGCGCAAATATTTAAGATCCCTTGGAGCACCTTGATCTGACTCATCGCCTCTTGAAGCTGAAGAATAAGTCTCTCACGCTCCTCCGCAGCCCACTTGCGCTCGGTGATGTCGCGAGAGATGGACAAGAACTTCTCGGGTGCCCCGCGTGCATCGAGCAGGAGCGTGACGCACACGTCCCACCACTTGGGTTTGCCCGTTGCCGTCGGGCAAAACCCGATGAACTTGCCGACACCCCCGGCGCGAGCAGCTTCGAGAGCCGCACTCGCTCCTGGCTTGTCTTCGCTTTTCCAGAACTCGACCCACTGACTGTTCAGCACTGAGGCAATGTCGTAGATCTCCATAATATCCAGACCGCCTTTATTCATGAACAGTAGTCGTCCGTCCAAGTCCAGCACCTTGATACAGTCCGGACTGCTTTCGAGTATCCGGCTCATGAAGGCTTCGCTGACCTGCAGCGCCTCCTCCGCCTGCTTGCGAGCGGTGATATCCTTACAGACCACCAGCGCCAACGGCTTGCCAGCCGAGTCTTGAATGATCCGGACATCTTCCCGTACCCATAATACGCAGCCGTCCTTCCGGACTTTGCGCAACTCCCACTGGTGGACCTGTGCTGGCGCCTGAAAGGCGGCGTGCAAGCACGCCCTCGCCTTCTGCCGGTCTTCCTCGTGAAACACGGTCAAAACGGAATGTCCCACTAACTCATCTACACGATAGCCCAGCTGTGCCGTGCCAAACCGGTTGATGGAGTGGACCAGGCCATCGGCATCCACGGTAAAGAACATCGAAGGGTTGTCGTCGTACAGCGAACGGAACCGTTCCTCGCTTTCCCGCAGCGCTGCCTCCGCCTGCTTGCGAGCGGTGATGTCCTGAATCTGCGCAATAAAGAATACCGGTTTCTTTTGGGGGTCGCGGACCAGCGAGACACTCAAGAGAATCCAGACAATGTGCCCGAGCTTGTGAAAGTATCGCTTCTCCATCTTGTAGGTCTGAATCTCGTCGGCCAACACCTGATGCACGAAGTTGAGATCGGCTTCAAGGTCATCCTTATGGGTGATGGCCTGGAAGGTCGTCGCGAGCAGTTCTTGTTCGGTATAACCGACGATCTCGCACAAGGCCCTGTTCACTTGTAGCCAACGGCCATCAGGCGCCACCAGCGCCATTCCAATCGCCGCATTGTCAAACGCGCCCCGAAAAAGCTGCTGGCTAACCCCAATAGCCGCTGCCACTTTCTTGAGCTCGGCCGGACCGCTGCGCAGGGAAGCTTTCGCCTTGACGCGATGCGTCTTGGACTTTGGCTTGTCGCTTGTCTGTTTCTTCTTACCCACGATCACTCCCCAACCAGGACTCGTCCCCGCCGAGTATAAATCGAGTCTGACCCTGATTCCCAGCTCCCTTTCTAGGCGCAGAACTACGCCGAAATGGCTACCCTGTCAAGCCTACGTGCGTTATCGAAAAGTAGCCGCGTTTATCGAATTGGCTACGAGGAGCCTGGTTCTGCGATGGCTTCGGTCGAACGAGAAGTAAGAAAAACCTGGCGAGATCAGCTACTTCCCTGCCTGGCTTCGGCGGTCGATGTCCTGAACGGCTTGCGCGTAGGGGGCGCATCGGTCCTTCTGGCCGGCGGGGTCGCCTTCGTATTTCTGCAGGCAGAGGCGATGGGCCTTCAACAGTTCGGCCTTCTCCTCCTTGATGTCCGCATCGCCTTTGATGTTGCGGTACTCCTCGTAATACTGGCACCCGATCAGGCCGGTCAGCAGGAAGAGGAGACACAGGGACAGACTCGTACGCATCGGGAACCTCGCTATTTCGGCTTCGGTTTCTGCCGCATGTTCTTCATCATCTGATCCAGGTCCCGCTCCGCTTCGCTCTGGGCCTCGCGAATCACCTCGTCCAGGCTATAGGGCCGGACCTCCGTATGCACTTGCGGCGGCGGTGCGGTCTTCGGCGCGACAGCAGGCTTTCCCGGCGCGGGGGTGATCGGTGCCTGCGGCGCTTGCGGCGCCTGGGCGGGCACCGGCGGCCGCTCAGGCTGAGCCGACGCATAGTCCACCATCACCGTCTGCTCCCTGAGCCACGTCCGGGCGACACTCGATTTGACCGCGAAGCTGATGCTCATGATCGGTAGACCGTCGGAAGCCAGGCGGGCAATCGCCGTGTTCACCCCGATGATCCGCCCCTGCGTATCCAGCAACGGCCCGCCCGAGTTGCCGCGGTTCAAGCCCGTCTCGGTCTGGAACACGTGCTTGCCTTTGATAGCACCGTAATCGTCGAATTCCGCGCTCACCACGCCCGTGGTCAGCGTCCAGAGGCCACCCTGTTCCGGATGCCCGATGGCCACCACCCGCTCGCCGATCTTGACCCGGTCCGGATCGTTCAGATCCAGCACCGCCAGCGGCGCGGGCGCATTCTCCATCTTCAGCAACGCGAGATCCAGCTGCCGATTGAACGCCGTCACGGAGGCGTTCACCCTGCGGGAGAGATCGGTCTTGGGATTTCCGGTCACGCGGTCCGGCTTGAGGTACAGGGACAGCCTCGGATAGGGCTTGCCGGTCTTCTCGTCGA
>JAUSHW010000177.1 GCA_030648395.1 Nitrospirales bacterium
CGCGCCACTTCGTCGAACTGCACCAGCTTCACTGCGTCCTTTTCGGTCGTGACGATCCGCCCTACGCCCGCTCGCTCCGCAGCCTGCCGAACTTTCTGCACGTCCTCCCGAGAGTATGCGTGATGGTCGGGAAAGACGCAATAATCGGCGACCACCGCGCCCGCCGCCTCCAGCAGTTTCTGAAACGACGCCGGGTTTCCGATCCCGCTCACCGCCAACACCCGCTCGCCTTTCAGCGCGGACGGTTCCATCGTAGACGAACCACCGACCTGCACGACCGCGCCCGGCGCAAAGTCCGTCACCCAGACCGGCACCGCCGGCGCCACCGCGCGGACCACAGTTTTGAGTTCATCCAGCCGAACGGCCTGCGACGCGCGCGTCACGAGCACCGCCGTGGCCCGCGCCATGGCCGAGAGCGGCTCGCGAAGGCGCCCGCGCGGAAGCAGATGGCCGTTGCCGAACGGGGCGCCCGCGTCCAGGATCAGGATATTCGTCTCCCGGCGCAGGGCCATGTGCTGATAGCCGTCGTCCATGATCAGCGTGTCAATGTGGTGGCGGCCGATCAGATGCCGCCCCACCGAGGGGCGATCGGCTCCCACCGCCACCGGCACACCGGGACACCGCTGCGCGATCAGCAACGGTTCGTCGCCCGTCTCATTCGGATCGCCCCGCACTGTTTGCCCGTCGGAGACCTCCACGATCTCGTCGGCGCTGGATCGCTTGTATCCCCGGCTGACGACCCCGACCCGGCGCCCACGGTCACGAAGCGCCGAGGCCAGCGCGATGACGACCGGAGTCTTTCCCGTTCCTCCCACCGTCAGATTGCCGATACTGATGACCCGGCAGGGCAGGGTATGTTGCGTCAGCAGCCCGCGCGCGTATAGCGCCGAGCGGGCCTTCATCGCAAGCCCGTACAGGGACGCCAGCGGGACCAGCGGAGCGAGCGCCCATCCCAGGGGAAACGAGTCGTCTATCGAAAGCACGCGCTCCACGCCCCTATCCCACAACCCGCGCAATCAAGGCCACCGTCCGCGCCACCGCGCCCTGGTTCTCCTGCACGAGCTGAGAGGCGGCCTTCCCTCTCGCTTCCAGTTTCGCCCGGTCCTTCAGCAGGACCGTCATGGCCTCGGCCATCTCATCGGCGTTGCCCACTTGAACCCCCGCGCCCTGGCGGATGAACAGCTCCGCCGCTTCGGCAAAGTGGTCCATGTGCGGGCCAAAGACCACGGCCTTGCCCCAGGCCGCCGGCTCCAGGGGACTGTGCCCCCCCACATCGACCAGGCTCCCTCCCACAAAAACCAGCGTCGCCTCCCGATACAGGGACGCCAGCTCGCCGCGCGTATCCAGGACGATCACGCGCGGGCCGGACGATGAGGAAAGCCGCGTGCGCCGGAACACATCGAACCCGCGCAAGCGCGCCGTCGCACACACGGCATCCGTCCGCTCGATATGCCGTGGTGCGAGCACCAGCACCAGCGAAGACGCGACATCGAGCAGGCGGCGATAGCAGTCCAGCGCCGCCTCCTCCTCGCCCGGATGCGTGCTGCCCGCGACGAACAACTCCTCGCTCTCCGCCACGCCCAGGGCACCCTTGGAAATCCGCCCGGGCGCCGCCTGCGTCAACGCAGCGGCCTGATCGTATTTGAGATTGCCGGTCCGCACGACGCGCTCCGGGGCCACGCCCAGTTGAATGATCCGCTCCACATCACGATCGGTCTGCATGGAACAGAGGGTGAACGCCGTCAGGACTCGGCGGAAGAAGAAACGGAGCCGGAGATAGCCGGCGAAGGAATCCGTCGCGAGACGGCCGTTCGCGAGGATCACCGGAATCCCGCGCGCCGCCGCCTCGCGCAGGAAGTTCGGCCAGAGTTCCGTTTCGACGATGATGATCAGACGGGGGCGCACCGCATCCAGCACCGATCGGACCGCCCAGGGATAATCCAGCGGAAAGTACAGGTGCTGCGCCTGTCCGCTCAACCGGCGCAGGACCGTCTCCCGCCCCGTTTCGGTCACGGTCGACACCACGATCCGGAAATCCGGATAGCGCGCCTTCAACTGCTGCACGAGCGGCACGGCCGCCGTCGCCTCGCCCATCGATACGGCATGCAGCCAGATCGTCCGGCCATCGCCCCACTCCGCGGCTCGGCCCTGGGGTAGCCACCCCAGGCGCTGCCGCAGGCCAGGACGGCATCGCTTCTTGGCCAGGAGCAGCGCGAGGATGAACGGCGAGAAGAGGACGAGCAGAACGTTGTACGCGCCGAACATGAGACGCGCTGCGCTGTCCGAACCGGCGTTCATCCGCCTACCGAACGATCCGCCTCATCGCCGAGCTGATTGAGCGCCGCCTCCACCGCCACCCGCTTCGCTTCAAGCTGCGCGCGGTCCGAGTCGGCCGGCACCCAGATGGGCTCGCCCCATGCAAAGCAGGCACGGCTGAACGGCAGCGGAACTTCGAAGCGGTCCCAGCTCCCGAAGAGTTTTTTTTTAAGGGGGCGAAGGTGTAGGGCAGGATCGGCAGGCCCGTCAGCTTCGCCAGTTGCACCACGCCGGCCTGAGCCACGCACCGGGGTCCTCTCGGGCCGTCCGGAGTGACTGCCAGGCCGGCGCCGGAGCGTCCCAGCCGTACCATTTGACGAAGCGCCCGCGCGCCCCCGCGCGTGGTCGAACCGCGAACGGTGTCGAAGCCGAACCGTCGCACGATGCGATGGATCAACTCGCCGTCGCGATGCTCGCTGACCAGAATGTACAGACGGGACCCGCCGTACCCCAGGGGCAGCATGAGCTGGCGGCCATGCCAGAAAGCGAGAATGACGGGACGGCCGGACTGCCAGAAGGCATTGACGCGATCGGCGTGCAGCGTGCGGATTCGCAACGTCCGACCCAGCGCCCGAATCGCCGCATACCCGATCGGCGGAACCAGCCACAGCTTCAATCGGTTCACCAGCGTCATACGGGCGCGCCCTCGCTGCCGTGGTCCTGGAACTGCATCTGATGCAGCCGATGGTACACGCCCACCTTCGCCAGGAGCTCTTCATGCCGGCCGACTTCGACGAGACGGCCTCCGGCCAGCACTGCGATCCGGTCCGCCCGCTGGACCGTGGAGAGGCGGTGCGCGATCACGAACGTCGTCCGGCCCTTCATCAGATTGGCCAGGGCCATCTGCACCATGCGCTCCGATTCCGTGTCCAGCGAGGACGTCGCCTCGTCGAGGATGAGGATCGGGGGATTGCGCAGCAGGGCCCGCGCAATGGCCAACCGCTGCCGCTCACCGCCTGACAACCGGACCCCGTTTTCGCCGATGAGGGTTTCATAGCCGTTCGGCAGCTTCATGATGAAGTCGTGCGCGAACGCCGCCCGGGCCGCATCCGTAATAGCCTCCTCTGTGGCTTCGTCCTTGCCGTAGGCGATGTTGTTGCCCACCGTGTCGTCGAACAGCAGGGTTTCCTGCGAGACAATGCCGATCTGCCGGCGCAAGGCCGACAACCGGATCTCACGAAGGTCCACCCCGTCGATCAGGATGGCCCCCGCCGTCGGATCATGGAACCGGGGAATCAGATTGACGAGCGTCGTCTTGCCTGCCCCGCTGCTGCCGACGAGGGCCAGCACTTCGCCGGGCCTGACCGTCAACGAAATGTCCGTGAGCGCCCAGGCCTCGACCCCCTCGTAGCGGAAGGAGACCCCCTGCAGTGCGATCGCAGACCGGACGCCATCCAGGCTGCGCGTGCCGGTGTCCTGCGCGGCTTCGGTCGGCACATCCAGCACGGTAAAGACCCGGTCGGCGGCCGCCAGGGCCTGCTGGATCGTGTTGTTGGCGGAGGCCAGCCGCTTGATCGGGGTGTACATGAGGAACACCGCGGTGAGGAATGAGAAAAACGTCCCCGGCGTCATCGCCCCCTGAATGACTTGTGAGCCGCCATACCAGATGATGCCCGCGACGCCGAGGATGCCGACCACCTCGAGCACCGGCGACGTGATCGAGGACACCTGCGTGGACTTCATGTTGGTGCGGAAGTAGGCCTCGTTGAACCCGGCGAACCGCCGGCCTTCCGCGTCCTCGCGCGTGAACCCCTTGACGATACGGACGCCGGTCAGCGTCTCCTGCAGAGCCGTGGACATGTCGGCCGTCCGCTCCTGGCCGGCCGTGGCGATCTTCCGGAGCTGATTCCCGAATCGGACCATCGGGTACGCGGACAGCGGAATGACGAGGATCGAAAAGAGCGCCAGCCGCCAGTTCTGATACAGGATCACGCCCAGCAGGACCAGGAACGTCAGGCTCTGCTGGAAGAGGTCCTTCAGCACGCCGGACACGGCATTCTGGATCCAGTTCACGTCATTGATCACACGCGACAGCATCCGGCTGGACGGATTCTTGAGATGAAAACCAATTGGGAGGCGCATGAGGTGGCCAAAGAGCTGCTGGCGGATGTCGGTGACGACGCGGCTGCCGACGAAAATCATCAAATAGGACTGGCCGTAGCCGCAGATGCCCTTCAGCACGGACACGGCCATCAGGGCCACCGGCAGCAAGTAGAGCCAGGTCTCGTTTTTGTTGATGAAGATCTCGTCGAGGGCCGGCCGCACCAGCCAGGCATAGCCCCCGGTCAGGGCGGCCACCGCCCCGGAACAGACGGCCGCGATGAGGAGGCGGACCCAGTACGGCCGGATGTACTCGAGCAGGCGCAGATACAACCGCATCAGCGTGTCGCCCCTTCCAGGTGCAACTGATCGAGCACCACGGCGGCCGCGCGCGCGGACGCGCCCGGCGCCCCGAGCAGCGACCTGACACGCGCCATCTCCGCGCGCATGCCGTCCCGATAGGCCGCATCGTCAAGGATCCGGCGCGCTTCACAGGCAAGATTCTCCGGGGTCGCCCGGTGCTGGATCAGCTCGGGGATGAACGGCTTCCCGGCCACGATGTTGGCCAGCCCAATGCTCTCCACCCTGACCAGCAGCTTCGCGAGCAGGTAGGTGAACCAGGGCATCTTGTACGCAATCACCATGGGCGTCCCGATAATCGCGGCCTGAAGCGTCGCGGTGCCGGACGCGATGAAGAGCAGATCCGACGCCGCCATGACCCCGTCGGGGTCCCGCGTCACCAGACGCACGTCGAGGCCGGCCTCATCGCACGCCCTCTTGATGGCCGCCTGATCCACCGTGTCGGCAACGGCCAGGATCAGGCGCAGCGGCCGCTCCTGCTGGAGCAGCCGCGCGGCGTCCAGAAAGACCGGCAGCAGACCCTGCACTTCCCCGGCCCGGCTGCCCGGCAGCAGGCCGATCACGCAGGCGTCGCGAGGCAATCCGTAGGCGGCGCGGAGGCGGTCCCGGTCGTAGGATGGCGCCACGTCATCCAGGAGCGGGTGCCCCACGAAGGTGCAGGGCACGCCGGCCCGCCGGTAGAGCTCCTCCTCGAACGGCAGGATCACCATGACGTGATCCACCCGCCGCTGCATCCATTTCATGCGCTGCGGCCGCCACGCCCAGAGTTGCGGCGCGATGTAGTACAGGACGCGAAGCCCGGCCCGCTTGGCGATGCGGGCGAAGTGGAAGTTGAGGCCGGGGTTGTCGATCAGGACGACGAGGTCGAGGGGTTCGTGCCGCAGAATCTTTCTCAAAGTGAGTATCCTTTTGACCATGGTGCGGGCGGCGGCAGGCCCGACAAGCCCGATCACGTCCACAGAGCCGATGTCCTGGACCAGTTCCACGCCTGCGGCACGCATGCGGGGCCCGCCCACGCCGAGCAGGACCAGGTCCGGGGCCTGCGCCTTCAGGGCCGCGGCGAGATGGGCGCCGTGCAGGTCGCCGGACGCTTCACCCGTGATGATGAGAACCCGCCGACCCACCTGACTCCCTCCGTCCGTGACAGGCAATCTCGGCCATGATCGCGCCGGCAAGTTCCAGCGCGGCCGTGCCCTCCCTCCCCGAGACCAGCGGCAGAGCACCGGTGCGGACCGAATCGAGAAAGGCCTCCAGTTCGAGCTTGAGCGGTTCGCGCCCGTCTCCCAGGACCTGCTCCGTCAGGAGCTCATGGCTCCCCGACGCGCCCATGGCCCGGCGTCCCACGACGGCCGTCTGCCCGGCCAGATCGATCACCACGAATCCCCCGGGCTCGTAGATACGAAGCTCGCGGGTTTTGGACTCGGCGACGCGACTCGCGCTGAACATCGCGACACAGCCGTTGTCGAACACGACCCGCGCCTGGGCGACATCCGTCGCGGACGACAGCATCGACACGCCGCTTGCCTGCACGTCCCGCACCGGCGCGCCGACCATCCCCAGGACGAGATCCAGGTCATGAATCATCAAGTCCAGCACGACATCCACATCCGCTCCCCGGGAGGTAAAGGGCGCCCAGCGCCGGCATTCGATCAGCGTGGGCGCCTTGATTGCGCCCCGCGTCGCGCGAAACGCCGAGTTGAAACGCTCGATGTGCCCCACCTGCAGCGTCACGCCCCGGCGCGCCGCGACGGCCGCCAGATCGCGTGCTTGCTCCACCGTCGCCGCCAGCGGCTTCTCCGCCAGGACATGGAGGCCGGCCTCCATGCAGGCTTTCGCGATCTCGTGATGCAGGAGCGTCGGCACCGCCACGCTGACGGCGTCCACCTCTCCAATGAGCGCGCGGTAATCGGCCGTCGCGCGGCAGCTGTGCCGGGCGGCAACCACGGCGCCTCGCGCCTCATCCGCGTCCGCCACGCCGACCAGGCGGGCCCCCGCAAGCTCGGCGTAGACGCGGGCGTGGTGCTGCCCAAGCGATCCCACGCCGATCACGCCCACACGCACCTCTTTCATCGTGCCACTCCCACTATCGCAATGCCCGCCTCATCGGCGGCTTCTATGGCCTCTTCCCGGTCCAGGAACACCGCTTTCCCGGCTTCGATCGCCAGCACGGCAGCGCCGCTCTCGATCATCGCCTGGATGGTCCCCGGCCCGACGGCCGGCAGATCGAAGCGCCGGTCCTGCTGGGGCTTGAACCGCTTCACCACCACGGCGCCCCCGCGCGCCAGTTTGCCCCCGCGCCGGATCGCGTCGTCGGACCCTTCGACCGCCTCCACGGCCACCACCACGCAGTCCTTCACTACTACGCATTGGTCGATATCGAGCCGGCCGACGGCCTCGGCTATCTCCCAGCCGAACTCGATGTCGCGCCGCTCCTTCCTGGTCGGGCCGCGCCGCGTGAGCGTGCCGTCCTCCACCAGCAACCCGTCCAGCCCGAACGTGGACTCCCGGATCCGGATGCCCTCGTCCTCCAGTTCGGCGGCGATGGCGCGCAACAGCGCATCGTCTTTGGGAATGGTCACCCGCCTGAGCAGAGCGAGCGAGCGGAGGTCGGGCTTGATATCGGAGAAGAGGTGCGTCTTTTTGACGCCGCCGACCATCACAGCCTGGCGCACGCCGTCCTGCTTGAACGCCTTGATGAGCTTGCCCAGCTGGCCCAGCGCGACCCAGTGAATCCGGTCCACGGCCCGCTCGAGCGCGGGATCGGCCTCGCCGTTCAAGGCCACCGCCGAGACGCGATAGCCGAGCCGCCGCGCGTTCTCGGCGAAGAGGAGCGGAAAGCGGCCGTTGCCGGCGATCAGGCCGATCCACTCGGCCTGCGGCTCCGGAGCCCGCGCCTCTTCACTCCTCCTCGCGCTCATCCGACCCCTTGCAAATGCCCCGCTTCGTGCCGTCCAGAAATGCCAGGAGCTCCAGGACTTCCTGATGCTCGCCGAACTCGTTGCGGACTTTCTTGGCCGCTTCGGCCAGACGTTCCTCCGATCGGAACAGCATCAGGTAGACCTTCTTGAGCCGCCGGATGCGGTCGTCGGCAAACCCCTGACGCTTCAGCCCGATGGTGTTGACCCCGAACAGTCTGGCGCGGTACCCGCCGGCCGCCCGCATAAAAGGCGGAACGTCCATCCCGACCGCCGAACAGCCGCCGATCATGCTGTAGGAACCGATCCGCACAAACTGGTGAATGCCGGACAGCCCCCCCACGATGGCATGGTCGCCGATCGTGATATGGCCGGCCAGTGTGGCGGCGTTGGCCATGATCACGTGATTGCCGACGAGGCAGTCATGGGCGATGTGGACATAGGCCATGAGCACGTTGTGATCGCCCAGGCTGGTCACACCGCCGCCGAACGCCGTCGCGCGGTTGACGGTCACGTACTCCCGGAGAATGTTGTGGTGGCCGATCCGGACGTGCGTCTCCTCGCCGTTGTATTTCAGATGCTGCGGCGGGGCGCCGAGCGACACGAAGGAATGGATCTGGCACTCCTCCCCCACATCGGTCCACCCTTCGATGACGACGTGCGAATCAATCCGGGTGTTCCGCCCGATGCGGACATGCTCCCCGATCACGGCAAAGGGGCCGACCGTCACGCCGTCGGCCAGTTCGGCCTTGGGATGCACGATGGCCGCAGGATGCACCTGGGCGCTCACGACTCAGCCTCCGGCGTTGTCGTGCCGTCCGTGATCATCGCCATCAGCTCCGCTTCGCAGACGAGCGTGTCGTCCACGAACGCCTCCCCGCGCATCTTCCAGTAGGGATGGCGGGCTCGCAGCACCTCCACCACGAACCGGAGCCGATCTCCGGGCGTCACCGGCTTTCTGAATTTGGCCTTTTCGATCCCCATGAAGTACACGAGCTTGGCCCCCGTTTCCTTCGCGGACTTGAAGGCGAGGACACCGCCCACCTGCGCCATGGCTTCAATGATGAGGACCCCCGGCATGATGGGCCGGCCAGGGAAATGCCCTTGAAAGAACGGCTCGTTGATCGTCACGTTCTTGATGCCGATCACCCGCTTCCCGACCTCCAGCCCCTCGATGCGGTCCACCAGAAGGAACGGGTACCGGTGCGGCAGAATCGCCTGGATCTCGGTCACGTCCAGGCACAGTCCCTGGTTGCCTCCCTCGCTCACTTGCCCCCCTTCGCGTCCAGTTCTTTGATCACGCGATCCGTGAGATCGAGCGAAGGATGGCTGTAGATGACCAGCGCGCCGGCCCCGCTATCCCCCTTCTCCACGACAAGTGTGATCTTCTCCCTGTCCGCGATCCCTCGTATGATCTGCTCAAGGCTCTTGTTGAACTCATCCAGAACCTCTTTCTTCTTGACCTGGACTTCCTGGTTCAACTGCTGGACCTTCCGCTGGTACTCACCCATCTTCTGGCGGAACTTGTCCTCCTTGTCCTTCTTGGCATCGGGGCTCAGCACGGCGCCCTGCTTGACCAGCTCTTCCTCCCCCTTTTTCAGCTCGTCCTCCTCCATGTCGATGACCTTCTGGCGGGCCTTGACGTAGTCCTGCAGCGAGTCCTTGATCTTCTTGCCGGCCCTGGTGCCGTCCAGGACTTTTTGCGGCTCAATGACGCCGATCTTCGTTTCCGCCCAAACCGGCGCCGCCACCGCCAGCGCGGCCACAAGCGCAATGATTAGCACATGGATGCCATTTTTCATGTCGATCTTCCTTTCTGATCCAGTGTACATGACTATCCCGTTAAAAGAGCGAGCCGACCGAAAACTCGAACACCCCCGCCCGCTCCCCCGCGCGCCGGTCGAGGTTGAGACCGTACGCCAGCCGCAACGGCCCGAACGGCGAGATCCACCGCCCCTCAATGCCGGCCGACCTGCGCAAATCCAAACTCCACGGTTGCCCATCCTCAAAGCCCTTTCCATAATCGAAAAACAGCACCCCTTTGACCTTAAACTCGGTGACTACCGGAAACACGTAATCAAAGTTGAAGATGAGCTGCTTCGTCGCCCCTAGGATACTGAAATTGTCAATCGGCGAGACCGGCCCCGCCCGGCCGAATTCAAATCCCCGCATGGTCTGGATGCCGCCGACAAAGAACCGGTCTCCGATGGGGAGAAGGCTGCCGGCGGTGTAGCTGTGGGCGAGTCCCAACCTGGCCCGCGGGGCAAAGACGGTGTCCCACGCCATCGGGAAATACCAGGCATTGTCGCTGATCACCTTGTAGAAATCATTGGTCCCGGCGAGGGGGCCGCCTGCAAACTCCAGCGTGAGCCCGTACCGGGCGCCGGACTTGGGATCGACATAGACGTCTCTGGTGTCGCGCGCGACGCCGAGGACGATCGCGCTGGTGGTGGACTTGCCGAGCTGCTGCTGGACCAACAAAGGAAGGTCCGTGAGGGGCGTCACGGCAATCCCCCCGCCTTCCAGGAAGAACTGATCCGTGAGATCGTTCGAGACATTCAGCCGCTCCAGGAGGTAGGTGGCGCTCCCGCTGAGATATTCCGAAAACCATTTCCCCATCACAATGTCAGCACCGCGCCGCTCCTCGAAGTAGCTGAAGTAGAACGTCTGGCGGGCGAAGATGTCGACTTGGGCCGACAGCGCGTCATCGAACAGGTAGGGCTCCCGGAACGTCACAACGCCCGTCGTCCGCCGCTGGCCCAACTGGCCGCGAACCTTCAGCAGCTGGCCACGGCCGAACAGATTGCCCTCCGTGATGTCGGCCACCAGGCCCAGCTTGTCGAGCGAGCTGAATCCGCCGCCGACGCTGAAGGTGCCGGTGGACTTCTCCTTGACCTTGATGTCGAGATCGACCGTGCCCGGATCGACCTGCTTCGGAATGATCTCCACCGTCTCGAAGTAGTTCATGTTGTTGAGCCGCTTGAAGCTCAACTGCATGGCGGCGGT
>JAUSHW010000053.1 GCA_030648395.1 Nitrospirales bacterium
GACTTTCTCCACGCGGGCGTTCACCAGAATCGTCACGCCCAGCTTCTTCAGCTCGGCGGCCAGCAGCGCGGAAACCTCTTCGTCCTCGGTGGGCAGGATGCGCGGCAGCATCTCCACAAGCGTCACCTTCGTGCCGAGCACGCTGAACAGCGAGGCGAACTCGCAGCCCTCCACCCCGCCACCCACGATCAGCAGGCTGTCCGGGATGGCGGTCAGGTCCAGGGCCTCCCGGCTGCTGATGATAGCGGTCCCGTCCAGCACGAGGTTGGGCAGAGCCGGCGCCGTCGTGCCGGTCCCGACGATGATCGCATCAGCCTGCAGGGTCGCCTCCGTTCCGTCCTGCTTCACCACGCGGACGGTCGTCGCGTTGACCAGCGCGCCCCGGCCTTCGATCAGCTCCACGTTCCAGGTCTTCAGCAGGGTGCGAACGCCCTTGACCAGCCCCGCCACGATCTTGTTCTTGCGCTCGACCATGCGGGCCAGATCGTAGGTCACGGTTCCCGTGATCGTGATCCCGAACTCTCCCGCTTTCTTGATCTTCTGCACGAGCTCGGCACAGGCCAGCAGCGACTTGCTGGGGATGCAGCCCCAGTTCAGGCACAGCCCGCCCACGGCGGAACTTTCGATGAGCGTCACCTGCGCGCCGAGCTGCGCCGCGCGGATCGCGGCGACGTAGCCACCGGTGCCGGCGCCGATGATGACGATGCGCAACGACTACTTCGCCTCGGCTTCGAGGAACGCCGCGTATGCCTTCGCGTCCATCAGCCCGTTCACTTCAGCAGGGTCGGCCAGCTCAATGACGGCCACCCACCCCTCCCCGTAAGGATCCTTGTTGGCCAGCTCCGGCCGCTCGCTCAGGGCTCCATTAACCTTAGACACCGTACCGCTGACAGGCGTATACAGGGAGGACGTCGCTTTTGTGGATTCGACTTCGCCGACTTCCTGCCCGGCCTTCACGCTGGCGCCGACCTGGGGCAATTGGAAAAACACGATGTCGCCCAAGGCTTCCTGGGCATGGTCGCTGATCCCCACGACGGCCTGCTTTCCCTCGACCCTGACCCACTCGTGTTCCTTATGATAGCGCAAGTTTTCCGGTATCATTCACATTCTCCTGATTAAGATGAGCAGAGCCATGAAGGCTAGATTAGCGTCCCTGGTTTGTCAAGCGAGGCGGGCCTGATTTCTCCTTGTAAATCAACCCGGTCCCAGCCGGAAGCGTCGCAGGCTTGAGACTGCTCTTGTCCGCCGGATCGACCAGCAGCAGCAGTCGCTCCCCGCGCACGATCTCGGCGGCTTTGGCGGCCAGCGCGCCCTGGGCGGCCGTAACCGACAGGGCAATATAGTCCAGGCGATAGCGCCTGAGATCGAAGAGATCCTCCGCATACATCGCCAGGGCCGCCTGCGGGTTGGTCACCGCTTCAGGGTGCACCTCCACCGCCACCATCAGGCCTGGGAACGCCGCACGGACCGCCTCCATGACGCCGAGCACCGACCTGGACTGCTCGCGCTGCTTCCACCCCAGCCAGCGCCAGAACTCGGGCGCGTACCCCAGCGACCGCTCGCGCCCCTGCGCGGAGAGGAGCCGGCTCGGGTCCACCGGCTGGCCCATGTCCTTCTCAAATTTCCGCAGCGCGTGGGTGCTGAACCCCTCGCTCGCCTCGGACGGAGGATCGGCAACCAGAAAAATGCCATCCACCCCCGTTCCCGCTAGATCCGTCAGAAGCCCCACGAGGTAATCCCTCAGCGCAGGATGCAGAAGGTCCAGCGTCTCAACCCGCTCCAGCCTGCCGGTCTGGGCATTGAACTTCCAGTCCGCCCATTCCTGCTTCGGGTCGACCCAGTCCATGCGGCGGACGGAGAAGGACGCCCACACCTGCATGCCCTGGCGATGGGCCGCCCCCACCAGCGCGGACAGGCGATCCTGGAGAACGGGCGCCCAGTCGGTCTTGAAGTAGACGCCGGGGCTAGGCTTGTTCTTCGTGACGCTTACGACGAGGGTGTTCGTTCCGGACTGCCGCAGGCGGCCCAGCTCGCGGTCATCGAGGCCGGCCATGGCGTCAGGCCCCACGTGCAACCCGATGGTCCGGGACTCCTGCGGCGGCCGCACGACGGGCAGTTGGCGTTCGAGTTCGGGAATTTTTGTGCGGGCCAGCGTCGCCTGTGGAGCCTGGGGGAAGTCGGAGGCCAGCTTGCGATATTCGACCAGCGCCTGAATGGTCTCGCCCCGTTTCTCAAAGACCTGCGCCAGCAGCAGCGTCGCTTCGGGCCGTTCGGGCGCGTTGGGATAACCGTCCTGGAGGCGTCGGAACAGGCCGATCGCGCGGTCGTACTGCCCCTGCGCCACGGCCTGCTTGCCGTTTTGAAGAAGGCCGGCGATGACCTCCGTGGAAGGCAACGGCACTTTTGCCGGGGGCGACGGCCGCGCCACCCGCGACGAGCAGGCCGGCAGCGTCAGGATGAGCATGATCGCAATAAATTGCGCGATGAGTGGAAGGAGGACGGGCCTGCGAAGAGTGGTCAGCGTTGCGGCCACTCCAGCGTACTGAAGAAATAGCCGAGTTCAAACTGCGCGGACTCGGGGGAATCGGAACCGTGGACGGCGTTGTGCTCGATGTGTGTCCCGAACGCCTTGCGAATCGTGCCTTCGGCGGCCTTGGCCGGGTCCGTCGCGCCCATCAGGTCGCGATGCCGCTGGATGGCGTTTGCCCCCGCCAGCGCCAGCACGACGATGGGCCCCGAGGACATGAAGCTGCAGAGGCTGTCGTAGAACGGCCGATGCTTGTGGACGTAATAAAACCCTTCGGCCTGGGCCTTGGTCAGCCGCAT
This sequence comes from Nitrospirales bacterium, assembly GCA_030648395.1. Lineage (GTDB taxonomy): Bacteria > Nitrospirota > Nitrospiria > Nitrospirales > NS-4 > SCTG01. The sequence goes on from JAUSHW010000053.1 coordinate 2,827, forward strand.
GAGCTTGATCCCGATCGGAATCAGCTCCGCCTTCTCGTAGTACTGGATGATGGCCCCGACGAGGTGCTGCCCGACGGCGTCCGGCTTGATGATGGCAAGCGTGCGTTCACTCATGATGGTGCACTATACCGGAATCGGCGGGAGAAAAAAAGGGGCTTCCGCATCAAAGTGACCGCATTTTTTCGGCCAACTCGCCCGGCTTGAAGATGCCTTTTTCGGTGATGATGCCGGTGATGAGGCGGGCCGGGGTCACGTCGAAGGCCGGGTTGAACACCTCCACGCCGTCCGGCGCGATGGGCGCCTTGCCCCGCACGTGGGTCACCTCGCGGGGATCGCGCTGCTCGATGGGGATCTGCTCGCCTGAAGCCATCGAGAGATCGATCGTGGAACTGGGCGCCGCCACGTAGAAGGGGATGCCGTGCGCGTGGGCCAGCACCGCCACGCTGTAGGTCCCGATCTTGTTGGCGACGTCGCCGTTCGCGGTGATGCGGTCCGCGCCGACGACGCAGACGTGAATCCTACCCTGCTGCATCAGCGCCCCGGCCATGTTGTCGGTGATGAGCGTCACCGGGATGCCGTCCTGCATCAGCTCCCAGGCCGTCAGCCGCGCGCCCTGGAGGACCGGCCTGGTCTCGTCGGCCACCACGCGAATCTTCTTCCCCTCCTCCCACGCCGCCCGCACGACGCCGAGCGCCGTGCCGTACCCGCCCGTGGCAAGCGCACCCGCATTGCAGTGCGTGAGGATCGTCTGCCCATCGCCGATCACCGCCGCACCATGCTTGCCCATGGCCTTGTTCATGGCGATGTCCTCGTCGAGCACCGCCTGGGATTCGGCGATCAGCTTCTGTTTGATCGTGGGAATGGGCTCGGCCTGCAAGGCGTCAAGCCGGCGCTTCATCCGGTCGATGGCCCAAAACAGGTTGACGGCCGTGGGGCGCGTCGCGGCCAGATGATCGGCGATGGCCCAGACCGCCTTGCGGAAGGCGTCAAACTCCGTGGCCTTGACGGCCTGCGCGCCGAGGGCCACCCCCATCGCCGCCGTGATGCCGATGGCCGGCGCACCGCGCACCCAGAGTTCCTTGATAGCGATGCCGACCGTTTCGTAATCGCGGCAATCCACGAACTCGACCTTGTCCGGAAGCCGGCTTTGGTCCAGAATCCGGACGGCGCCGTCCTTCCACTCAACAGTGGGAACCAATTATCTCACCCCTATTTTGTCCACTTGACGTAATCCACCTTGGCCTCAGCCGTGATGGGAAAGCGTTTCGGAGGGATCATGCCGGTATAGTTGACCATGAACGAGCGGCTATCGAGGGGCTTGAGGCCCTCCATGCAGCCGACTTGATTGACGTCCACAAAGACCAGGCTGACGTCCCGGAACCGCACGGTGACACAGATCTTCTCCGCCGTCCATTCGCTGTCGCCGTTCTCCAACAGCATGGTCGCCTGAAACTGGGCGATGCCGAGCAGGCTGTTGAAGCTCGGCGTCGCCTTCACATCGCTGATCGTGATGTTAGTGTCCGAGGGAGGATCGATCTTGCGGCCGCGCCCGGGCGTCGGCACCTGCGGAGGCTCTTTCGGAACCGGTGCGCCGGCCTCCGGCCTGGCTTCTTCCTGCGGCGCCCCGCCGAGCGGAGGAATGGACGGCACGCGCATGAGCGGCGGCGTGTCCTCCCATGGGGCGCACTGGCCGCTGAGATTCCGGTCGGAGAACACCACCGAGCCGTCCGCCTGCTTGCACTTCCACGTCTCGGCCTGCGCCACCGCCGCGCCGCCGAGGACGGCAATCAGCAGAACAAAAAGGCAACTATTCCGCATCACGCCGCCTTGCGCGCGGGTTGGCGTGCGCCCCGCTTCTGATAGCGCTCCACGGCGCGGTTGTGCTCACCGATGGTGGCCGAGAACTGATGCGTCCCGTCGTTCTTGGAGACGAAAAAAAGATAGCTGACCGGTGCGGGGTTCAGCGCCGCCACGATAGACCTGGCGCCCGGGCTGGCGATGGGGCCAGGCGGGAGCCCTGTGTTGGTGTAGGTATTGAAGCGCGTGGGTCTGGCCAGATCCTTGCGGGTCAGATTGCCGTTGAAGTTGGGAATGCCGTAGATGACCGTCGGGTCGCTCTGCAGGAGCATGCCCTTGCGCAGACGATTGTGAAAGACCGCCGAGATCAGGGGCCGCTCGGCATCCTGGCCGGTTTCCTTCTCGATGATCGACGCCAGCGTCAAGACCTGGATTTCCGTCAACTGGAGCGCCGCGGACTGCGCGCGCAGCTCCGGCGTGAACGCTTGCCGAAGCCGGCTCACCATAGCCCGCACGATTTCCTCGGTCCTGGCCCGTTTCGGAAAATAGTAGGTGTCCGGGAACAAGTACCCCTCCAAGCTCGGCGCGTCGATGCCGAGTGCCTTGATGAAGGCCGCGTCCGCCACCAGGCGCGCCACGTCCGCCTCCTTCACCATGTTCACGTCGGCCAGCAGTTTGCCGATCTGGCGGGCGGTAAGCCCCTCCGGAATCGTGACGCTGTATTGAATGACCCGCCCGGAGACAAGAGTATTGAGAATCTCGGCCGGGCGCATGGCGGTATGCAGATCGTACTCGCCCGGCTTGATCTTCCGCTCGGCGTCCTGGACCTTCCCCAGCAGACGGAACCAGAAGGGGCTTATGATGAGGCCCTTCTGGGCGAGCAGGTTGGCCGTTTCCTTGAACGACGCGCCCTCGGGCACCTCTACGACGTGATGGATTTCGGTCTGCTGCATCGGCAGGTCCAGTGCGCGATGGCCATACGCCGCCACCGCGCCGACGAGCGCGAGCACGATCACAAACGCCAGGATCTGTTTCAAGCGCCGGCCTTCCTCTTGACCTCCTCAACAATCCTATCCAAGGCCGCTTTGGCACGCTCGATCAACTTGCCGCCGGCTTGCGCCAATTCAGGGCGGCCCCCGCCTGTCCCGCCGATCTCCGCCGCCGCAGGTTTAATGAGCTCATTGGCGGGAAAACGCCCGCACACATCAGTCGTGCTCGCCACCAGGAACGATACCTTGTCGTCCTTGACCGAGACCAGCGCAAAGACGCCTGATTTATGTTTGTCCCGCAACGAGTCGGCAAGCATCCGCAAATCTTTCATTTCCATACCGTCAACAGATTGCGTGAAGACTTTGGTCGCTCCCGCCACCTCAACAAATGCGGGACCGGCATCGCCTCCAGACTGGCCGGACACCAGCCTGGACTTGAGCTGGTCGATCTCCTCGTCCTTCTCCTTGAGCGTCGTCACGAGCTTGCGGGCTTTGGCCAGCACATCGGTCGGGTTGGTCTTCAGTACGTCTGCCAGCGCGCGGAACTCGCCGTCCCGCTCCTTCAGTAATTCGTACGCGCCTTCGCCGGTCTGCGCCTCGATCCGGCGCACGCCCGCGGCGACGCCGGTTTCGGTGACGAGCGTGAACAGGCCGATCTCGCCGGTATGGCGGCAGTGGGTGCCGCCGCACAGTTCCTTGCTGAACTGATTGATCTCCACCACGCGCACCTGCTCGCCATACTTGTCGCCGAAGAAGGCCAGCGCCCCGGCCTGGACTGCTTCGGCAATCCCCATGACCTGCGTCTGCACCGGCGCGTTGGCCCGGATCCGCTCGTTGACGAGGGCTTCGATTTCCTCAAGCTGGCCGGGCCGGACCGGCGTGAAGTGGGCGAAGTCGAACCGGAGCCGGTTCGGCGCCACCAGGGAGCCGAGTTGCTTGACGTGCGGGCCCAGGACTTCGCGGAGCACGGCGTGCAGGAGATGCGTCGCGGTATGGTTGCGCGCCGAGCCGGACCGGAGGCGCGGGTCCACGTGCGCGCGCAGCCGGTCGCCCTCGCGGATCCGTCCGCGCGTCACCACGCCCTGATGCAGGAAGAGGTCCGGCGCCGGCTTGAGCGTCTGCTTGACCTCGATGACGCCGTCCGGACCGGTCAACAGGCCCTGATCGCCCACCTGCCCTCCGCCCTCCGCATAAAACGGTGTGCGGTCCAGGACGATCTCGATGTCGTCCCCCTCCGCCGCTTCCGTGATGCGCGCGTCCTGCTTTACAATCGCCTGGACAAAGCTATCGGTGTCCATCTCGGCATAGCCCAGGAACTGCGTGGGCGCGACGATGCCGCCGAGATCGGAGTAGACCTCCTTGGTCTTGGCCGCCGCGAAGCCGGCGGTCTTGCGCGCCCGCTCCCGCTGCTCCTCGAGCGCGGCCGTGAAGCCGGCCTCGTCCAGCGTCAGGCCCTGGTCCCGGGCCGAATCGGCCGCCAGGTCGATCGGAAACCCGTAGGTGTCGTACAGCTTGAAGAGCTCGGCTCCAGGAATGACCGTGCGCTTCGACTTCTTCACGGCGGCGACGATTTCGTCGAGCAGACCAAGCCCTTTGTCCAGCGTGTCCAGGAACCGCTCCTCCTCGGCCTTGGTGACGTGGTCGATCGTGGTCCGGGCCCGCTCCAGCTCCGGATAGGCGCCCTTCATCTCATCAATGACGGAGTCGGTCAGCCGGTAGAGGACGGGCCCGTCGAGGCCGATCCCGAGCAGCCGCGCGTAGCGCCCCGCGCGGCGGAGAATGCGGCGCAGGATGTAGCCGCGCCCTTCGTTGGACGGCAGGATGCCGTCTGCGACCAGGAAGGAGATGGCCCGCAGGTGGTCCGCGATGACGCGCATCGCGCGGTCTTCGTCCGCCGACGCGCCGTAGCGTTTGCCCGATGCGCCCGCAATGGCGCGGATGATCGGCTGGAAGAGATCCGAGTCGTAGTTGGTCGTCTTCCCCTGGACCACCGCCGCCAGGCGCTCCAGCCCCATGCCGGTGTCGATGCTGGGCTTGGGCAGCGGATGGAGCGCGCCCTTCTCATCCCGGTGATACTGCATGAACACCAGGTTCCAGAGCTCCATGACCCGGTCGCCCGCGCCGTTCGGCGCCGAGTCCCCCGGCACGCCTGGCCCCTGATCGTAATGGATTTCGGAACAGGGCCCGCAGGGGCCGGTGTCTGCCATCTGCCAGAAATTGTCCTTCTCGCCGCAGCGGACGATGCGGGCGGACGGCACGCCGACCTTGTGCTCCCAGATCGCGTGCGCCTCGTCGTCGTCCTTGAACACCGTCACCCAGAGCCGCTCCGGCGGCAGGTTCACGACCTGCGTGAGGTACTCCCACCCAAAGCGAATCGCGTCCTCCTTGAAGTAGTCGCCGAAGGAGAAGTTGCCCAGCATTTCGAAGAAGGTGTGGTGCCGGCCGGTGTGGCCGACGTTCTCGAGATCGTTGTGCTTCCCGCCGGCCCGGATGCACTTCTGCGACGACACCGCGCGGCTGTAAGACCGGCGCTCGTCCCCGAGGAACACGCCCTTGAACTGGACCATGCCGGCGTTCGTGAAGAGGAGGGTCGGATCGGCCTGGGGAATCAGCGCAGAACTGGGAACGATGGCATGGCCATGTCCCTTGAAGTAGTCCAGAAAGCCCTGTCGTAGTTCGTTTGCCGTCGGCATGTTTTACCCGTTCCCCAGCACGGCTTCGCTGACATCGGACGAAAACCCGCGCCCGCGGAGCAGGCCGGCCCGCCGCCTGCGCTCGCGATCCGGCTCCTTGTATCGGAGCGGCAGGGATTCGAGAAACTGTTCCGCGACGGCCTCGTCCGTCAGGCCCGCGTACGCGCCGCTCACCGCCCGCGCGACGGCCTCAGCAGCAAATCCCCGTTCACCCAACTCGGCCGCCAGCGCCTCGCGGGCCATCAGGCGCCGCGCCAGCCGCGCCTGCGCCATGCGGAGCGCGACCACCTCATCGTTGACGTAGCCCAACCGATGCAGCGTGCGAAGGGCCGTACGGACCGCCGCCTTTGTAAATCCCCGGCCCGCCAGGTGGCGCTCGACCTGGGCCGCGCTTCGGTCCCCCTGCGCCAGATACCTGGCCGCCACCGCGATGGGGTCGGGCTTAGGAAACGGCCTTGCCGGTCGGCGAGCGTTTGTCATCCGGACGTTTGTCGGCAGCGGGCCTGGCAGGCGCCTCTGCTTTGGAGGCCGCGCGAACGGACTCACGGATCTTCGTTTCAATTTCGCGAGCCATCTCCGGGTGGGCCTTGAGGTACTCCTTCGACGCCTCCCGTCCCTGGCCAATCCGCTCCCCGCCGTAGGAGAACCATGCCCCGCTCTTGTCGACGATCTTCCGGTCCACGCCGATATCGATGAGCTCGCCGGTCTTGGAGACGCCCGCGGCGAACATGATGTCGAACTCGGCCTGCTTGAACGGCGGCGCCATCTTGTTCTTGACCACCTTCACGCGCACCCGGTTGCCCAGGACGTCCTGCCCTTCCTTGATGGACTCGATCCGCCGAATGTCGAGCCGGACCGACGCGTAGAACTTGAGCGCGTTTCCGCCGGTCGTCGTCTCGGGATTGCCGAACATGACGCCGATCTTCATCCGGATCTGATTGATGAACGCCACCGTGGTCTGCGAGCGGGAGATCGAGGAGGTCAGCTTCCGGAGGGCCTGCGACATCAGCCGGGCCTGCAGCCCCATGTGGGCGTCGCCCATGTCGCCTTCCAGTTCGGCGCGGGGCACGAGCGCCGCGACCGAATCCACCACGATGATGTCGATGGCGCCGCTGCGGACAAGGGTTTCGGTGATCTCCAGGGCCTGCTCCCCGGTGTCCGGCTGGGACACCAGCAGTTCGGCGGTGTCCACCCCCAGCTTCTCCGCGTACCCGAGGTCGAGGGCATGCTCGGCGTCGATAAACGCGGCCGTCCCGCCGGTTTTTTGGGCTTCCGCGATCGTGTGCAGCATGAGCGTGGTCTTGCCGGAGGATTCCGGGCCGTAAATCTCGACGACCCGGCCACGCGGCAGCCCGCCGATGCCCAGCGCCAGGTCCAAGCCGAGCGATCCCGTCGGAATGACGGGCACGTCGGTCGGAATCTCCGCCGTCCCCAGCTTCATGATCGAGCCCTTGCCGAACTGCTTTTCGATCTGGGCGATCGCCAGTTCCATGGCTCGCTTCTTCTCGTCCCGCTCGGCCATCGCGTTCTCCTTTACCTGTCAGGTCGGTTCACAAGCAACCGGATTATACTCCAGCCCCGAAGGGCACTTCCACCAAGGTTGTATAGACCGCCCCCGTCGGACGAAGCTCGCTTTTGATGAGCCCGACCGATGCGGCCGTGAATGATCCCACCGCGCGATCCTGGTTCGCCTCAAGCACCTTTGCCAGCGCCGCCCCCGATTGACGATTGCGCACCCTCGCCAGGGTCAGGTGCGCCGTGAACTCGCGGGGCTCCCGTGGAAAACCCAGGCCCACCACGCCGTCTTCGACCCTCGCGTGCATCCGACGGAGCGTTGCCATGGACTCAGGCGTCCCATGCAGGCCCAGCCAGATTACGCGCGGCGCCTGCGGATTGGGAAAGGCGCCGATCCCCCGCGCCTCCAGCACAAACGGCATCATCCCGGCGACAACATCCCGCAACAGGGCTCCCAGCGCCTCGACCTGCTCCTCCGCGATGTCTCCCAGGAACCTCAGCGTGAGATGAATGCCCTCCGGCCGGACCCAGCCGAGGCCGTCCCGGCCAAAGGCCCGACGCTTCAATTCCGCCTGCACCTCACCTATGTGACCCCTCAGCTCATCGGAAAGTTTAATGGCAATAAAGGCCCGGAGCATTTTATTTTATGGTTCGTCAGGGGATGCCGCTCAGTATTCATCCACGTGCTCGTGGACGATGATCTTGAGCATGGTCTGGTAGCCGATCCCGCGTTTCTCAGCCTTGCTCCTCAGCTTTTCGATGATGGCCGGAGTGAGAAAGATCGAGGTCGGCATCTGC
>JAUSHW010000216.1 GCA_030648395.1 Nitrospirales bacterium
CACGCTCGAAGGGGCGCTGAAGGACAAGAAGCTCTCAGACGTAAAGTAAGGCGAGGCAGCGATTATGGAAATAGACTGGAACGATACCGAGGAGATTGCCATTCAGCTTCTGGAGCAACACCCCGAAACGGACCCGCTGACCGTCCGGTTCACCGACCTGCACCAATGGATCATGTCGCTTTCAGGTTTTATCGGAGATCCCAAGCGGTCAAACGAGAAAATCCTCGAGGCCATCCAGATGGCCTGGCACGAAGAATACAAAGACGCCCGCGGCTGACGAGCCTGCCGCGGTTATCCCAACGTCTGGAGCAACGCGCGCATCTCGGGGATGAGGTCTGCTCCGCCACTCGAGCGACCTGATTGTGCGGCAGCGATGCCGTCCGTGAGCACCGGCTTGGCCTCCTCGTTCCGCCCCAGCGAGGCTAAGGCACGGCCCAGGGCCAGGTGCGAGGCGACATGCACGGGATCGAGTTGAACCGCGACGCGCAGGTGCTCAACCGCTTCCTCAAGATTCCCGCCTTCCTGCAAAATCTTGTTCCCAAGGCCGTATCGTCCCAGAAACCCCTTGGGATTTTTGGCCACCATCTGTCGGAATGCATCGAGATCCATTACATCTGGTCGAACTTGAAGAACTGTGAAGGCGAGGATTTGGCGGCGGCCTGCTGGGTTGGCTCGGTACCCTTGAGGAACACTTCGTTCACGCCCTGACTCGCGCCGTCCGGAGCAAGCAGGCCAGTGGCCGGATCGATCTTGACGGTGATGACTCCATCCGGCACCGTGAAGGGCATGACCGGCAGGGGCTCCAGCGCCTTTTTCATGTAGCTGATCCAGATCGGGAGCGCGGTGCGTGCGCCGGCCTCCTTCTCTCCGATCGTCCGGATTTCGTCGAACCCCACCCACACGCCCGTCACCAGATTGGGCGCCCCGCCCACGAACCAGGCGTCCGTGAAATCGTTGGTCGTGCCGGTTTTGCCTGCCAGCGGCCGGCCCAAGCCCTTGGCAGCCTGGCCCGTGCCTTTCTGGATGACATCCTCCATCATGCTGGTGATCAGGTAGGCAGACTCCTTGGAGATCGCTTCCCGCGGCTCCGGCACATGCGTCTCAAGCGTCTGGCCGTTGGCATCCACTACGGTCTCGATGGCATAGGGCTCAAGAAGCATCCCCTGGTTCAGGAGCGCGCCGTAAGCCGCCGTCAGCTCCTGCACTGTGACGCCCGACGATCCCAGCGCCAGCGAGAGGTCATTGGCGAGCGGCGATGCGATCCCCAGATCCCTGGCCAGGTCCACTACCGGACGCACGCCGAGCTTTTCCAGGAGACGCACCGTGGCGGCATTGCGGGAATGCGCCAGGGCATCGCGCAAGGTGGTCAACCCGTGGAACTTTTGGTCGTAGTTCTCCGGCCGCCAGACCATGTCGGCGTCATTTTCGTTATAGACCGAGCCGGAATCCACAATCGGCGTGCCCGGCGAGAGCCCCTGATTGACCGCAGTAGCGTAAATAATCGACTTGAACGCCGACCCCGGCTGCCGCCTGGCCGAGGTGGCCCGGTTGTATTCGCTCCGTTTAAAGTCATACCCGCCGATCATGGCCCGGACCGCTCCGGTCCGGGGATCAACCGCCAGGAGAGCGCCCTCGACGATCGGCGTCTGCTCCAGGGCGAACTGAACGGTCTCTCCCTTCAATTTCTTCACGCCCACTTCGACGACATCGCCGACCTTGAACAGCTCGGCTGGCGATTTGGCGGCGATCTCCTTGACATGTTTCGAGGGATCAGGGCCCCGCAGTCTCCGCCTGGCCCACAGCAGATCCTCCGCGGCAACTTTTCCCGTCAGCCCACGCGCCACAACCGTCAACCCGTCCTTCGCAGCCTTCGTCACGACGCCCTCAAGCAGCTCGCCTTCCCCAACCGGCGCGGAGGCCATTGCCCCGCCGGCCTTTACCTTCGAAAACTCATCCGGATTCGCCCCCTGCCGGAGCGGCCCCCGATACCCCTGCCGCTTATCCAGCTGACGGAGCCCCTCCTGCAGTGCCGCCGTGGCCGCCTGCTGATCCGGAAGGGAGAGCGTCGTGTACACCTGAAGCCCGCCCTTGTAGACCATCTGTTCGCCGTAGGCAGCCATCAGTTTCAGCCTGACGTTTTCGACAAAGTGCGGCGCCGGCTCATCACGCGCAAGGCGCTTGAACGACACGGCTTCCTCAAGCGCGCGGTCCGCCTCTTCGGAGCTGATGAACCGCTCTTCGGCCATGCGCTTGAGCACGAGAGCATGCCGGCGCTGGGCCGCCTCGGGATGGTAATAGGGGGAATAGTCCGACGGCCCCTTGGGCAGGCCGGAGAGATAGGCGGCCTCGGCCAGCGTCACCCGGGCCACGTCTTTGCCGAAGTAGGTCTGCGCGGCGGCCTGGACGCCATAGGCGCCGTGCCCGAAATAAATCTGGTTGAGATAGAGTTCGAGAATCTGCTCCTTGCCCAGAATCTGCTCCATCTTGATCGCCAGGAGCGCCTCCTTCACCTTGCGCTGGAAATCCCGTTTCGAAGAGAGAAACAGCGACCGCGCGAGCTGCTGGGTGATCGTGCTGGCGCCCTGCCGAACCTTGCCGGACAGAATGTTCGTCATCGCCGCCCTGGCGATGCCCACGAAGTCCAGCCCCCGGTGCTCGAAAAAGCGGGCGTCCTCGATTGCCACCATCGCATTCACGAGATGGCGGGGGATCTTCTCGAGCGGGACGAGGATCCGGCGCTCCACGAAAAACTGCCCGATCACCTGCTTGTCGGCCGAGTACACGCGCGTGACGAGGCTGGGCTGATACTCATGCAGGCCGGTCAGCGGAGGGAGATCCTCCAACAGGTACCACACCGTGCCGGCGACGGTCCCCGCTCCAAGCAGGCACAGCGTAAAGGCCGTCCACAGCAGAAATTTCCAGATGGGTCGCCGACGCATACGTCGCCTATCTTACCACAAGGCTCACGCTCTTTGACTCCGAGCCGGTTCATGCGTTATAGTAAGGATCGATGTCGCCCGTCTCCGGCGGGCGGCTTTTTTTATGCCTGGAGGACAGTCACGCGTATGCACCGCTCGGATCTTCGAAATATCGCCATCATCGCCCATGTGGACCACGGGAAGACGACCCTCGTCGACGCGATCCTCAAGCAAACCCACGTGCACCGCAACGTCGCAGGCATGGGCGAACGCATCATGGACTCGATGGACCAGGAGCGCGAGCGCGGCATCACCATCCGGGCCAAGAACGCCAGCGTCGTCTACAACGGGGTCAAGATCAACATCGTGGACACGCCGGGCCACGCCGATTTCGGCGGAGAAGTCGAGCGCACCCTCCGCATGGTGGACGGCGTCCTCCTGCTGATCGACGCCAAGGAAGGCCCCATGCCGCAAACCACCTTCGTGCTGCGCAAGGCGTTGGGCCTGGGGCACAAGGCCATCGTCGTCATCAACAAGGTGGACCGCCCCGACGCCCAGATCGAGGATGTCGTCAACCGCACGTTCGATCTGTTCGCCCATCTCGGCGCCACCGACGTTCAGCTGGACTTCCCCATCGTCTATACCTCCGCCATCCAGGGGACCGCTTCCCTCGATTCGGAGAAGCGCGGCGTGGACATCGCGCCCCTGCTCGACACGATCCTGAACACGATCCCGCCCCCGCCGATCGTGACCGACCGGCCCCTCCAGATGCTGGTCCTGGCTTTGGTGCAGGACTCGTACAAAGGCAAAATGGGCATCGGCAAGCTGCTGTCCGGCACTCTCGCCAAGCGCCAGGCGGTCGTCCGCATCAAGACCGACGGGACCGTGGTCCCCGGGAAAGTCACCGACCTCCTGGTCTTCGAAGGGCTGGAGCGCAAGGAAGTGGACCAGGTCGAGGCTGGAGAAATCGTGGCCGTCGCCGGGCTCCCCGAGATCGGGATCGGCGAGACGCTGTCGGACCCCGAAGATCCGGTGGCGCTGCCGCCCGTGGCGATCGACGAGCCGACGGTCCAGATGACCTTCTCGGTCAACACCAGCCCCTTTGCCGGACGGGAAGGGAAATACGTCACGTCCCGGAACCTCCGCGACCGGCTGTTCAAGGAACTGGAAACCAACGTCGCCCTGCGCGTGGAGGAGTCCGACACCACCGACCAGTTCCTGGTCGCCGGGCGCGGTGAGCTGCATCTGGCGGTCCTCATCGAGACGATGCGGCGGGAAGGCTATGAGCTGCAGGTCTCCCAGCCCAAGGTCATCATGCGCGAGGTGAACGGCGAGACGCTGGAGCCCTATGAAGAGCTGACCATCGAAGTGCCGGTCGAGTACCAGGGGCAGGTGATCGAGGAAGTCGGCCGTCGCCGGAGCGAGCTGCGCCACATGAAATTGACGGTCCACGGCGACCTGCACCTCGAATACCACATCCCGACCCGTGGCGTCATTGGGCTGAAGGGCGCCCTCCTGACCAAAACCCGCGGCACCGTGGTCCTCCACCACCTCTTCGACCGGTATGAAAAGGTTGACCCGCGCACGCTCCAGGTTGATCCCCATGGCTCGCTGGTGGCGCACGAAGCGGGGACGAGCAACGCCTACGGGCTTAACACCGCCCAGGAGCGCGGCGCTCTCTTCATCGGCCCGCAAGTGGAGGTCTATCAGGGCATGGTCGTCGGCGAGAACGCGCGGGGTGACGATCTGGACGTCAATATCTGCAGGGCCAAGCAGCTGTCAAACATGCGCGCGTCCGGGTCGGACGATGCCATTGTCCTGACCCCGCCCCGCGAGATGACGCTCGAGTTCGCACTCGAGTACATCGGGCCGGACGAGCTTGTCGAAGCGACGCCCTCCAATATCCGCATCCGCAAGCGCCTGCTGGAGCCCGAGGAAAGACGGAAGGCGAAAAAGTCGAGGGGCTGACGGCCCACAGGCAGGACGTTCAAAATGGCCGTCCAGCGCGGCCGCAGCAAGCGAAGAGGCGAGGCGTACTCTTAGTACGTTGAGTCTCTGACGGGTACCCATTGCGAGGCTTCGTGCAATGGGTGAACGAGAACAAAGCTGGAGGCCATTTTCAACGTCCTGCTACTGCGTGCCCCCGTGGCCGATCGGAAAGTCGGCCGAATGCAGCTGGCTGTTATGCGGCGTGATCTTGACGACATCGCCGTCCTTCACGACCGTCACTTCCGCCGCAATGCGCGTGCCCACCGTGAACATGCACTCGTTCTCCTCCCACAACTTGATCACCTGGGGGATTTCCTCCTTGTGATCGAGAAAGAGCTGCTTCAACGTGACCGGCTCTTTCATCTCCCATTCAAGGACCCGCTCTCCCCCGACCGCGGCCAGATTCCCCAATAGACGCAATGTGATCATCGTTCCTCTTCTTTCTTCTTACCCGATACTCCCGCCAACTATAGCACAGGCGCGGATCGTTTCCGGCCTCGCAGAAAATATGCTACCATGGCGGTCCGTAGGGAGGCTGGCGTAGCTCAACGGCAGAGCAGCGGTTTTGTAAACCGCCGGTTGGAGGTTCAATTCCTCTCGCCAGCTCCAAACCTCGCTAGCGCGACCCGGAGCCTATTTTAGAGGAGAACCTGTGGGTTCTGAGCCTGGACAATTCCCTGCATCACGGCCCTCCTCCGGGGACCGCCGCCGGGCCCCCCGCCGCCAGCAGGATCGGCGGCTGCTGCAGCGCGAGCGTGAGCTCGAAGCCGCGCGCCTCATCTGTCAGGCCCTCTCCCAGCACGTCAATGTGGATGAACTGGTCGAGAACGCGCTGCGCATCGCCCTGGAGGTGGTGAACGCGGAGGCCGGCTCCGTGCTCCTCTCAGATGACAAGGATGAGAAGCTGGTGTTCCGCTACGTGATCGGAGAGAAAGCGGAACAACTGCGCGGTACGGCCATTCCCTGGAACAAGGGCGTCGCGGGCGCGGTCTTTCAGTCCGGCGAGCCGGCGATCATCAGCGACGTGGCCAGAGACACCCGCCACTTGTCCACCATCGATAGCTCCACCGGCTTCAAGACCCTCGACATGATCACGCTGCCGCTGAAGCGCTGGGAGGGCGACCCCATCGGGGTCCTGCAAGTCTTGAACAAGCGCGAGGGGCAGCTCAACAAGGATGACATCGCCATCCTGACCATCGTGTCGGCCCTTGCGGCCCAGGCCATCGAGCAGGCGCGCCTGTTTGAATCCGCCAAGCTGGCGGAGGTGGCCCGGCTCCTCGGCGACATCGGCCATGACATCAAAAACCTGCTCACCCCCGTGATCGCCGGCGCGGAGTTCCTGCAGACCGAGCTGAACAAACTCTTCGGGAGCATGGTGACCATGGGAATCAGCGGCACCCAGGCGAGCCAGGATCTCTGCAACCGCGTGATCGGCCTGCTGCAGGACGCCGCGCGGCGCATCCAGGACCGCGTGAAGGAAATCGGGGACTGCGTCAAGGGACTGAGCACGCCTCCGGAATTCGCCCCCTGCCGGATTGTGGGCGTAGTCGATGACGTCATCAAGACCCTGCACGTGCTCGCCGATGAGAAAAACATTCTCCTGCGCACCGACGGCCTCGGCGCGCTCCCGTCGATCTCGGCCGACGAGCGCCGGCTCTTCAACGCGTTCTACAACCTCATCCACAACGCCATCTCGGTTGTGCAGGGCGGGGGCTCCATCACCGTCCGGGGTAGCGTGGACGAGGCCGGCGGCGTCATGCACCTTGCCGTCGTGGACACAGGCAAGGGGATGCCGGCCGACATCCGCGACAGTCTGTTCACCGCACATGCAAAGAGTAATAAAGTCGGCGGGACCGGGCTGGGAACCAAGATCGTCAAAGACGTGGTGGACGCGCACGGGGGGCAGATCTCGGTCGAGAGCAAGGAAGACGTCGGCACCACCATCCACATCCGCCTGCCCCTGCAGCAGGCCGGCTCAGCGGTCGGCTCCTCCGCCCGCTAATCTCCCCCCGCCCTTCCCAACCACACACCGGTTGCGGGTAGCTCCATGCCGGTGTTAGTGCGCCTCCTTCGGATCGACCAGCGCGAGGATCAGAGCAACTGTTTCCTTCAGGATTTTGGCCGGAACCGTGCAGACTCGTTTCGCTTTCCGCTCGCGCCAGTCGAGGCTCTTGACTTGGTCCGAGAGAATGGCGCCTTGCGCCTCAAGGCCGGATGGAAGGATCACTTCGAACGGATAGCCTTTCACCTGTGCAGTGACAGGGCAGAACAGCGCAAGGCCGACCCGGGCATTGTACGCGCGCGGCGAGATCACCAGCGCCGGACGATGACCGGCCTGCTCATGCCCGGTCTGCGGATTGAACTGAAGCCAGACAATGTCTCCACGGTCGGGAACATATTGGCGGGCCACTACCAGGCCTCCCGTCCAACCGGCTTCCCTGTCACCACTTCCTCGTGCAGATTCCGTGAGGTCACCTTGTTGAGCAGTTCGGACAAAGCATGGTGAGGGCGAGGTACGGGCCGAACCACTAAGCCGCCATCCTTGACCGAGATATCGACGGTCGAACCGGCTTCGACCTGAGCCTCGGATGCGAACGACTTGGGAATGCGCAGGCCGAGGCTGTTCCCCCACTTCTGGACCTTCGTCAACATATGCCCTCCATTGGATATACAATGAATATACATTCTGAAGGTGGTGCCGTCAAGACTCTCCCTACCCCTTCAGAGCACCCGCCGGTCGAGACTGCGGTATTGGATGGCCTCCGCCACGTGCTCGGCGGCGATCGAGTCCTTCTGTTCCAGATCGGCGATCGTGCGCGCCACTTTCAGGATGCGCATATAGGCCCGCGCCGACAGCCCCAGGCGCGCCACGGCCTGTTCAATGAGCGTGCGGCCAGGCCCGTCGATCCGGCAATGCTTTTTGATCTGGCTGGGACGGAGATGGGCATTGCTGGGCGTTTTGGTTCCCTTGTAGCGCTCGACCTGGCGGACACGGGCGGCTATCACACGCTCCCGGATCGTCGCGGACTCCTCTCCCCGCCCATCCTCGGACAGCTCGCGAAATGGCACCGCCGGCACTTCCACGTGCAGATCGAGGCGGTCCAGCAAGGGCCCGGAAATGCGCGTCCGGTATCGTTGAATCTGAATGGCGCTGCAGCAGCAGGGTTTGATCCGATCGCCCAGATACCCGCAGGGGCAGGGGTTCATGGCGGCCACCAGCATCACGCGGGCGGGATAGGTCAGCGCCGCCGACACTCTGGTGATGCAGATGGTGCCATCCTCCAGCGGCTGGCGGAGACTCTCCAGCACGTTGCGGCGGTACTCGGGCAATTCGTCCAGAAACAGCACCCCGTTGTGCGCCAACGAAATCTCGCCCGGCCTCGGCACCGTGCCACCCCCGACCAGCCCGGCATCCGAGATCGTATGATGGGGCGCCCGAAACGGCCTCGTGGGCAGGAGCGGGTGACCCGGTCGAAGCATGCCCGCCACGCTGTGGATGCGGGTACACTCGAGGGCCTCATCGAAGGTCATCGGCGGAAGAATGCCGGGTAGCCGCTGCGCCAGCATCGTCTTGCCGGATCCCGGAGGCCCCACAAGTAGCAGATTGTGCCCTCCAGCCGCCGCCACTTCCAGCGCCCGCTTGGCATGCTGTTGGCCGCGCACATCCGAAAAATCGCCTGCCCCATTCGAATCCGGACAGGCCTGCGCCGGCGCCCGCTCTTTCCTCGCCAGAACCTGCGCGCCGGTGAGATACTCAACGACCTGGGGAATGGTCGCAACGGGGTAGACGGCAACGTCTTCCACAATGGCGGCTTCTTCAGCATTTTCGGCCGGCACGAGCAACCCCTTGAAACCGCGGCCACGGCAGGCCAGCGCCATCGACAGCACCCCGTGGACCGGCTTGATGCCCCCCTCCAGGGACACCTCTCCGACCATGACAAACTCCCGCAGCACCTCGGGAGGGATCAATCCTTCCGCCGCCAGAATGCCGACCGCCATGGGCAGGTCGAATCCGGCGCCTTCCTTGCGCAGATTGGCCGGCGCCAGGTTGACGGTGATCTTCCGCTGGGGAAAGCCGAAGCCGCTGTTGTGGAGCGCCGAGCGCACGCGGTCGCGGCTTTCCCGGACGGTCGCGTCCGGCAACCCGACCACCGTGAACATGGGCAAACCCATCGCCAGGTCCACTTCCACCTCGACAGGGTGGGCCTCCATCCCATTGACGGCAACGCTATGAACTTTGGCTAGCATCCTGCCTCCCGTGCTTCTTGAAGGTGAGACACGGCCGGCAGGGAAAAGGTACAATTAAAAAATGACGGCTCGCCTCCCCGCACTCGCCCTCGCGTGGCTCCTCATCACAGTCCCTGCCGGCGGCGAGTCCAGCCGCCCCCTGGTGGGGCACGCCATGGCCTTGCTGGCGGTGTTTGAGCAGGCCGGGACGCTTCCCCCGGAGACCTCCCCGGAGGCAAACGCGCTGATCCATGCCCTGATTCAAACGCAGGCGGCCCTGACCAAAAGCGCGAACCCGGCCACCCGAAAGTGGTTCGCCGACGCGCTGCACCGAAGCCACCCTCCCGGCTCCGAGCCGACGCTCAAGGATGGCCTCACCTCGCGCGCCCTGGAAGCCATTCTCACCCACGCCGTCTCGCACCCCCCGTTGGAGAGGCCCGAAGTCGGGGCCGGCTTGATGGAATTCAACGTGCGCCAGGCCGATCTCGATCTCCTGGCGCGCGTCTACTGGGACGCGCGCGACCGGCTCCGCTCGGCCGGCCAGGACATTCACCGGATCTACGAGGCAAAGCGGCAGGCCATGCCGTTTCGCTGACCCTTTTATTCAACCGCAGCGATCTGCTATGATTCGGGCTCACAATGCGCAACGCAGCGCAGGGAGGAACACATGGCGACCAAAGCCTATATCCTGATCAAGGTCAAGGCGGGCAAAACCCAGGACGTGGTGAAGGCCCTGAAGGCGCTCCCCGGAGTCCAGCAGGTGCACTCCTGCTTCGGCCAGCCGGACGTCTTCAGTTTCATCGATGTGAAGGACGAGAAGTCCCTGTCCGACGTCGTCATTTCGAAGATCCACACCATCGATGGCGTGGAAGAGACCGACACGCACATCGTCGCCGAATCCTGATTTTTCACGCCAGACGGACAACCGCCGTGCACACCATCAGCCTGATGCGGGGGCCTTTTCAGCTGTGCGATTCGTGTTATGACACGGTCGTGTCGGAACAACTTGTGGACGCGCGCAACGTCGCGTCCGATCACGATGCCGTGTTCGACAGTGTCTGTCCCAACTGCTACGACCGGAACAGACCTCTAATTGACGACATGCTGGGCAGCAGCGAATAAGCCGGACTCGGCTGGAACGGAGACGATTATGGCCTTGAACAAAGAATTCGACCCTTTGAGCGAAGTGCCCGGCCTGAAAAAGCTGAGCCCCTTCGCCATCGTGGCGGCGATCCTTTTCCTCGTCTGGATTTTTTCCCCCTTCGTCATCGTGGGAGCCGGCGAGCGAGGCGTCGTGTTCAATCAATTTCACGGCGTGGATCAGAAAATCCTGGGAGAAGGGTTCTCCTTCATCGTTCCCGTCGTCGAACGGGTCATCAAGATGGACGTCCGGATCCGCAAATCGGACACCCGGGCCACCGCCGCCTCCAAGGACCTCCAGACGGTCGGAACTGAGATCGTGCTGAACTTCCACCTGTTCCCGGACAAGGTGAATAAGGTCTACCAGGAGATCGGCCTGGACTACGAGAAGCGCATCATCGACCCGGCTGTGGCGGAGATCGTCAAAGCCGTCTGCGCCGAGTTTACGGCCGAGGAGCTGATCACCAAGCGTCAGATCGTCAAGGAGGAGATCAAGACAGCCCTGCATAAGCGGCTGACGATCTCTCACATTTCGCTCGATGAGCTGAACATCACGGATTTCCAGTTCTCGAAAATCTTCAACGAGGCGATCGAGTCCAAGCAGACGGCCGAGCAACTGGCCCTGAAGGCCGGGCGGGACCTGGAGCGGGTCAGGATCGAAGGGCAGCAGAAAGTCGTGCAGGCGAAAGCAGAGGCCGAATCCCAACGGATCCAGAAGGAGACGATCAGCCCGATCATCCTCCAGCTTCGCGCAATCGAAAAATGGGACGGGAAGTTTCCGCAGGTGCTCGGGGGAAGCGGCGCCATGCCGTTCATCAATATCGATGCCGGAAGCACGAAGAAATAAGCATGACGCCTCCACAGCCCAAATATGACCGGAAGGATATCGGGTCCTCCGCGGTCCGCATTCCCGCGGCCGGCATGCCCGACATCCTGGATGTCGCCACCGACCCCTACGCCCCGACGAAAACCGCGAAGCAGGTGTTCATCCGGGGGTTCCAGGCCTGGCCGCAGAAGGGCGGCCCGTTTCCCGCCGTGATCCTCCTCCATGAGTGGTGGGGACTCAACAGCCACTTTCAGGACCTCGCCTTCCGGCTGGCCCAACACGGCTACGTGGCCCTCGCCATTGACCAATACAGCCGGTTCGGAGGGGCGGTCACGAGCGACGTCGACGCCGCCGCCCAGCTCATGGGCAAGGTGAAGATCTCCGAGCTGATGCAGGACATCGGTGCAGCCTGTGAATACCTGAACTACCAGGAGTACGTGAAAAAGAACCGGTTCGCGGCCCTCGGCTTTTGCATGGGAGGGTCCCACGCGCTCAGTTGCGCCTGCGCGAGGCGCCAACTGCGGGCGGCCGTGGCGTTTTACGGAAAAGTTCCCCTTGCATCTCTGTCCACCCTGCATTGCCCCGTGCTGTACCATCAAGCCGAGCACGACGACTGGATCACCCAGGAAGAAGTGGATGCGCTGGGAACGGCCTTGGCCACACGAAACGTGCCCTGCGAGGTCCACACATACCCGGGCACCTCGCATGCCTTCTTCAACGACACGAGACCGGACGTCTACAATGCCGACGCGGCTGCGGAGGCCTGGACGCGAACCCTGTCCTTTCTGGACAAGTACATCCTGGCCGATCACCTCGGGGTCCGGCCGCTCCCCGACTCTCAACGCGCCAGATAGAACGGAGGCCAGCGATGACGTGCCCACTCTGCGGAATCGGCATGTTGCCGGGAAAAGTCTGCATCAACTGTGGCTACGACCCGAGCCGGCCCGGTGTTCGTCCAAGCGGCAGGCCTGTCGCCCAGGAGCCACCCGATCAAGACACGAAGCCGGACCCGCTGGCCTCCATCAGACATATGCTCCCGACCGCAGCCGAAAGGAAGGGCAAGGCCAGGCAGAAGGACAAGACGGCGGCGCCAGTGTCCCACGCGGCTTTTTCGGACGCGGATGATGTCCCGCCACAGTCAGCCCGCCCGGAACCGGCAGCAGCAGCACCCCCGCCTCCGCCCATGCCTCAAGGGTCCAAACTGCAACAGGCATCGGTTCCAGTCACGACCCAATTTGCTTTTGAGGGCCAGCGCATCGCGGGCTATGCCGGGCTTGTGGCAGCCACAGTGGTGATCCGCGTCGGCGAGCCGGACGAACTGCTCCCGGCAGGAGTGGACATGCAACGTCTCAGCGGGGGGCCGATCGGAGCGCGACTGCGCAAAGCGATTGATCTGGCTATTGCGGATCTCAAGACCGAGGCCATCGAACGGGGAGGCAACGGCGTCGTTGGGGCGCGCCTGGAAGTATTGCCGGCACAGGGCTCCCTCGCCATCGTCACCCTGATCGGGACCGCCGTCGTCCTGGAATAACGGCTCCCTTGCATCGCCACTTCCTGACAGGCCTGGCCGTCATCGTTCCCGTCTGGGGCACGTTCCTTATTCTCAAGACGCTGTTTACGACTCTGGATGGCGCGCTCGGCGACCTGCTGGGGCCGGGCGTCAGTGCCTCGATCCCTGGGCCGGGCGTTCTCGTGCTGTTTCTGGTCATACTCACCACCGGCGCTCTCGTGTCCAACCTGCTGGGCGCACGGCTGTGGAAATCATCCGAGGCGACGCTCCTGCGCATCCCGCTGGTCCGAAGCATCTATACGACCTTCAAGTCCGTGACCGATATCTTCTCCTTCATGGATCGCCAGCGGGAAAACAGGATCGTCCTCCTGCCGTTCCCGCGACAGGGGCTCTACGCTATTGGATTGCAGATGGGCGACGCCCCCGACTCACTCCAGCTTGCGCCTGATGGCCGGCTAAGCCTGATCTTTGTCCCGACCGCGCCCCACCCCTTCACGGGCTATCTGGCCCTCGTGCTGACCCACGAGCTGATCCCGCTCTCGATGGGTTTTCACGACGCAATGAAGATGGAATTCTCGGCCGGGTTGTATGTTCCGCAAACGGTGCAGGTCAGGGGAACGTCCGCCAGTTGAGAACGTTCCGTTCGCGATAGATTCGATCCACATCGACCGTCACCGGACAGCCCAGTTCCCGTAGCCCTGTGCTGACGGCCCGCAGCGGCAGGCCCATCACCGCAAGATAATCCCCGTCCAGCCCCGCAATCAGACTGCGCCCCAACCCCTGCACGGAATACGCGCCCGCCTTGTCGAGGGAATCGCCGGTCGCCAAGTAGTCCTCCATATCCTGATCGCTGAACTCCCGCATGCGCACCCGAGCCGTCTCGACGATCTCGAACGCGCGCTTCCCCTGCCCCATCGCCACGGCGGTCACCACTTCGTGGACACGTCCCCTCAAGCGCCGGAGGATGTCCCGTGCGCCGGACACATCTCGCGGCTTGCCGATCTTGGCCCCGTCAAGACTGATGAGGGTATCGCTGCCTATGCGCACGGCTTCCGGGAACTTCGCGGCCAGCGACGCCGCCTTGCACCGCGCCTGAAAAAGCGCTTCCTCAGCCGGCGAACGTCCGTCGGCCGCCACCTCAGAGCCCTCCGGAGCCACCATGAGAAAGGGCAGATTGAGCAACGAGAGAATCTGGTAGCGCCGGGGAGAAGTCGAGGCCAGAACGAGGGTCAAGCTGGAAGACCGCTGACGGGCTCCTGGACGTCCACAAGAACCCGGTCAAGAATCCGTTCGACATCCTGGGAGCAGGTGGCACGGAACATCTGAGAGCGGATCTCGGCCGCCTTGAAGAACCCGGCGCAGTACCAGCCGAGATGCTTGCGCATGGCTGAGAACCGGGAGGCGCCGCCGAGGGATTCGAAATAGCGGGCATGCTCGATCGCCACACGGAACCGCTCCTGCAATGAAACCCCCTCACCCTGGCCCTCTCTCTCCAGTGGAGAGGGTGTCAGGGACTGCGCCTTGGCCCAGGCCTTGGAACGAAAGATCCAGGGGTTGCCGAGTGCGCCGCGCCCGACGAGCGCGCCGTGGACATGCGTGCTCCTCACCTTCCCCGCCAGGTCGTCCATGGATTCCACGTCTCCATTGCCCAGCACCAGCGTCGACGTCTCGCGCACGACCTTGGCCGCCCGACCGATGGCGTCCCAATCGGCCCGGCCCCGGTACATCTGGGCCAGCGTCCGACCGTGGATCGAGATGACTTCCGGACGCTCCTCCGCCAACACCGCCACCCAGTCCTCAATCACCACCGAATCGTAGCCCAGACGCGTCTTGACGGACACGGGGATCGGCCGGCGGGGCTTCGCACCGTCGCCCGCCCGCTGGGACACGAGCGCCTGCACCTTATGGACCACGCGCGGACGCAGGCCGATGGCGTCGATCCGGTGCCCCGCCGCCCAATCATTCACTCCGGCCTGGACCGCACGGATGATCTCCTGCGCCAGCGGTGGGTTCCGAATCAGCGCCGCCCCGCAGCCGCGCGCCGACACGTTCTTGGAGGGACAGCCCATGTTGATGTCCACGCCGTCAAAGCCAAGTTCGCAAACCACCTGTGCCACCTGGTAGAACATGTCCGGAGCGGCGCCGTAGATCTGGGCGACGATCGGCCGCTCGATCTCGTCGTAATGGAGCTGGGACCAGGCCGCATCGCCGCCGTGGCAGACCTCGTCCACGTTGATGAACTCGGTGAACTGGACGTCCGGCTTGCCATGACTGGCCACGATGAACCGGAACGCCGG
>JAUSHW010000006.1 GCA_030648395.1 Nitrospirales bacterium
AGAACGCGATTATGACGACCAGAGGGTATCGAAACACCGTGCGGTTCGCTCCCATCGTTCTTGCTGTGGGCGCGATGCTAGGAATGGGAGTGGTCGCTTCGGCGGTCCAAGCCGTAGAACCCACCAAGAAGATCGAGATCGTCGCCAAGGACAAGGAATGGAAGGTGAGCGGCTATACACTCAAGGACGAGCCGACGGAGATCGTCGTCCGCAACGAGGACACCGTCACGCACGGGTTCAATTCCTCATTGTTCAAGGATGTGAAGGTGAAAGTAGAGGGGGATGGCTATCCGGCCAAAGGAAAGGGGCCCAATGTGTACCGCGTGGACCCTGGAAAGATGATGATCCTTCACTTCAACAAGCCCTCCACGGGCACGGGCGAGGGTAGCACGACCTATGCATTCTGGTGCGATATGCATCCCAATATGAAGGGGGAAATGTTTGTGCTGTCAGTGAGGGGAGAAGCCGGAGGTTGAGAGGACGGAGGCCTGGCGATGGAATGCCGACGCTGCATGGGCTTTATGGTGGAAGAGGTGTTTGCGGACGTGCGATACGATGCCGGTGCCATGCACTTTCAAGGGTGGCGATGTATCAGTTGCGGAGCAATTTCAGATCCAACCATTCAGACAAATCGGTCAGAATCGCCGAGTCCAATGAGGGATCGGGCGAGGAAGAGGCGTTCCACAATACCAAGCTGAAGGCGTTGCTGGCCGTGGTCGGGACGGCGCTGGTGCTCAGTGCCGTCGGCGTTTCATCCGGGGACGCCAAAGAGCTGTTCAAGGACGAGGCTGGAGAACTCCTGTACGCGATCGACGATAACGGCATGGTCTCCATGTTCGAGAACAGTCCCGGCACGGACGTGACGCTTTCGGTGACGCGTGGCACTCGCGAGCAGATGCAGCCGCAGGTGACCGAGGTGCTGCCGCAAACTGTGCCGGCCGGCTCGTTCACCGTGCTGAAGATCAAAGGGCGGAACTTGGTGGGCGCCGGCGTCAAGCTCAGTGTGCCGAGTATCGAGGTCAAGCCCTTTGCGGGCAAGCCGAAGGAACTGGCCGTGCCCATCCAGGTGCCCCTGGATTTGCCGCCGGGCGAGGTGACGGTGGAGGTCACGACGCCGATCGGCCGCACGACGGCCCGTTTCAAGACCACGGAGGTCAGGATCGGCGGAGGCGAAGGCGTCAAGCGCGACAATGTAATCACGCATTCCGGCCAGGGGTATGGTGGTGACGAGGGGATTGGGGCCATCGCGATAACGGCCCCGTCGTCCTGCCCGCCGGGGATGGTGGGGGTGGCGTCTGAAGGGGGCGGATTCTGCATCGAGGTAGACCGGACGTTCGGCGGAGATTTCCGCAAGGCCGATCTGGCCTGCGCGGTGAACGGCAAACGACTCTGTATGCTTTCCGAATGGCAGGCGGCGTGCAAGCAGACGGGAGCCGGCAAGGTCACGCTGAACAACATGAAAGGTGAGTGGGAGTGGACCGCCGGGTTTGACATTCTTTCGGACGACACACAGCAGGACACCCGCTATCTCCTGATGGGCAAGTCCGACTGCGAGACGACCCACGGCACCATGCGTCTCAACGCCGAGCCATTCGTGGGGCGATGCTGTAAGAACCCGTGAGGCTCATGCTATCTGAACCGCTTCCGTTCATGACGGCGTTGCCCTATAATCCCTTGTGTGACGCGTACAACGCGAGCGCTCCAGCACTTCCGAACCACGATCCAACGTCTTCTCCATGCCTCCGCTCCGGCGGCGCTCCACCCCCTTGCCGGGGTGATCGCGGACGCCGTCGAGGGAGCGTCTGAGGACGGCGACCTCTGGGAGCAGGTGCGTCCGCAGTGCGAGGACTACCTGCGCAAGGTCCGGTGCGGCTCCGGGACTCTTGCGCATGCGGTGGAGTGGGAACTGGTCAAGCTCCAGGCCCGGATCAGGCCCGAGCCAGATACCGCGTGGCCGCCGCTGTTCCGCGACAAGAATGTCCACATCGGCAGCTTGATCCACCTGTGGCGCGGCGTCGCGCGCGAGACCGAGGACAGGCTTGCCGCGCAGGGCATCGAGACCTTCCTGGACATCGGCCCCTGGGGCGGATTCAATTTCGTTGTGAACCAGGACGGCTACACGCGGATGAAGTTTGCCAGGCTGACGCTGGGAATCGGCAGCCTGGCCTCGACGCCGCTCGAGGAGCACGGCGGGCCTTTCTTCGACACCTTCATGCCGCTTTACAAGGCCCGCCTGGCCCAGGAGGGCCTTGTCGTGCCGGAGGAGTGGCAGTACAAGAACCCCAAACGCGACGTATCCGGACGCTTGCTGGAGATCTCCAATATCTACTACTTCCCGTGGCACACGTACGACAATCGCGCCTTCGTGAAGGTCCGCCTCTCCCGCGAGTTCGAGACCTACGAGGAGATCATGGTCTGGGATTTCCTCGAGTTGCTGGCGCGGCTGCATTACACGACGGACTGGGCGACGTACAGGCAGGAGACGAAGGACGTGGACGTGCGGTTCGACCTGCAGGACTTTATTTCTCTCAGCCACATCATGGAAGGGGTCTATCAACGGACGGATAAGGAAGAGCGGCTGCTGCAGGAAATCAAGGAGGCGTTCCGCGGCGCAATCCGCGAGCGGCCGGTCCTCTATGAGTACCTGGACAAGGTGGTGAAGGCCAAGTGGGTCGAGAATCTCTACTGGGCCGTTGTCTGCATTGTGCTGGGTATCCGGAAGTTCGAGCGGACGGTGAGCTTCGGGCCGGAGATCCAGACATCGCCCCTGCCGCCCCAACTGCTGATTCCCGTCAAGCGGCACATGCAGGTGTATCACGAACGGATTGGCGCGTTGAGGTCGTAAACTCTGATGGGTGGTGGCGAGTGGGACCCTGGCGGAGCGGAAGGACCTACAGCCGAGTCTGCGGGGCTGCGACGGCGAAAGGGCCTGAGCTGATGACCCGTTGCATTTGAAGAGCAACAGGTGCCCCGGTGACTCGCCGACAGGACCCATCAGCTACGTGCTCAGAGTTTCGTTGCTTCGAGCGTGCCGATGTCGGGCGTGATCCGGCGCCGTTTGAAACGGCCGAATCCCAGCGCCTTCAGCCAGCCTTCCGTCTCGCTCCAACTGTAGCACTGCCCGCTGCCGGTAAAGAGATACATCATCAGTGAGAACAGGGAGGACTTGGGCGGTTGGGTCCGGCTGTCGTCCAGGAAGAACTCCACGATGAAGACCTTGCCGCCTGGACGGAGCGCGTCGCGGACGCGCTTCAGCAGGGTGCGGTTCTTCTTTGCATTGAACACATGGATGACGTTCGAGACGAGGACGGCGTCGTACCCGGAACCGAGTGGAGCCGTAAAGATGGAGCCCGCGCGGGCGCGGAGCCGCTCCTCCAGGCGATGCTTCCGAATGAGTTGCCGGGCCACGGTGACGGTCTGATCCAGCACGACGCCTTCCACGCGTGGGTAACGTTTCGCCAAGGCGATCGCGTAGGAGCCCGGCCCGCCGCCCAGATCCAGGAAACGCGTGGATCGAGGAGGGAGGCGTAGCGTGTCCACGGTGGGAGCGGCGAGGCCATGGCTCCGCTCGTGCATGGCAAGCGAGAAGCGTCGGCGGAACTCCCGCGATCTGGTGATGGGAGCCCAGCCCGGACGGCCTGCCCGGAGCGCCTGGGGCAGTTTCGTCCAGTCGTGCCAATGGTGCCCCAGGAGCCACAGGAGGTTCGAGATAGCCGTCGGGCTCCGGCGGTCCAGATAGCGTCGTCCCAGGGGTGTGTTGTGGTAGCGCGTGCCGTGTCGTGACAGCAGTCCCAGTCCCGCCAAGGCGTTGAGGAGCAGAAGCATGCCTTCCGGATCGGCCTTGCAGCCTTTCGCGACCTCGCCGGCGGTGCGTCCGCCCGTTCCGATGACGGTGAACACATCCAGGTCATTCGCGGCCAGCAAAGCCTGGGACTCGCCGCAGGCGTTGGCTAACTGCATCAACTGGGGATCGGCCATCGGCATAGTGCGCACGATACCGAGCCGCGCCGAGGAGTTCAAGCTTCGGTCTTCAATTAATCGGACGGCTCTGTTAGAGTGGCACCGTACTTTTGGAGAGAGCCATGAGACGAACCCCACTGTTCAAACAGCATCAGCAACTGGGCGGCAAGCTGGTGGACTTCGCGGGCTGGGAGATGCCGATCCAATACGGCGGCGTGGTCGAGGAGTACCAAGCGGTGCGGACAGCGGCGGGGCTCTTCGACGTGAGCCACATGGGCCGGGTGACCGCCGAGGGCCGCGAGGCCGAGGCGTTCCTGGAGCGCGTCACGACCAACAACGTGGCCAAACTGGCGGTCGGCGACGCGCAGTATTCAATGGTCTGCAATCCCGCCGGCGGCATCAAGGACGACATCTTCATCTATCGGCTGGGCGAAACCAGGTTTCTCGTCTGCGTCAACGCCTCGAACCGCGACAAGATCGTCTCCTGGCTGTTCCAAAAGGCGCCGCAGGGGGACATCCGCCTCAGTGACGAGAGCGACGAACTGGCCCAGATTGCGTTGCAGGGGCCGCAGTCCCACGATATCCTGCGGGCGGTCTGTCCGGCGGCGGCCGAGACCCTCAAGCCGAGGCAGTGCGTGGAAGCCGACGTGCTCGGTGCTCAGGGGGTCGTGTCGCGCACCGGCTATACGGGCGAGGTCGGCTACGAACTCTACGTTCCGTCGCACAAGGCTGTGGCTGTGTGGGACAGCCTCATGAAGGCCGGCGAGAAAGCCGGTATCAAAGCCTGCGGCCTGGGCTCGCGCGATTTGCTCCGTCTGGAAGTGGGGTATTTGCTGTATGGCAACGACATGGACGAGCAGACCACGCCGCTGGAAGCGGGCGCGGCCTTTGCGGTGGATTTCACGAAGGGCGAGTTCGTCGGAAGCCAGGCCCTGCTCGAGCAGAAGGAGAAGGGCCCGGCGAGGCGGCTGGTGGCGTTTGAGTTGCTCCAGAAGGGCGTGCCGCGTCACGAAATGAAAATCCTCGCGGACGGACAGGAGATTGGTGTCGTCACGAGCGGCAATCTCTCGCCGCGCCTGCAGAAGGGGATCGGGCTGGGCTACGTGCCGCCGAAGTTCAGTGCGCCTGGTGCGCAATTCCAGATCGACATCCGGGGCCGCATGCACCAAGCCGTCGTGGTGAAGCTGCCGTTCTATAAAAGGAAGCAAGGCGCGGTATGAACAAGAGCATATACAAGGGCCGGATCGTGGACCTGAACCTGGAAACCGTGACGCTGCCAAACGGGGCCACGGTGGAACTGGAAGTGATTCACCATCCCGGCGCGGCGGCCACGGTGCCCATGAAGGATGAGCGGACCGTGATCCTGATCCGGCAGTATCGGCACGCGGTCGGCGGCTACATCTACGAAATCCCGGCCGGCAAGCTCCATCCCGGCGAGGATCCACGCGAGTGCGCCAATCGCGAGCTGGAGGAAGAGATCGGCTACAAAGCCGGGGTGCTGGAGCACGTGACGAGCGCCTACACCACGCCGGGCTTTACCGATGAGGTGATTCATATCTACAAGGCGTCGCAGCTTCAGAAGGGCACGCAGGATCTTGGGCATGACGAGGTGTTGGAGATCGCAGAGTTCCCGCTGGCGAAGACCATGACCATGATCCGGGAAGGCGTCATCAAGGACGCGAAGACCATTGTGGGCCTGCAGTGCGTGTATCTGCAGATCCTCGGCGAGAACATCGGAGAGGAGGAACGGTCATGAAGACTCTTCTGAAGATCGGCGTAGTCCTCGTGGTGCTCTTCATCATTGCGGTGGCCGTGGTCACCTCCAACCTGGACAAGATGATCAAGGCGGGGGTGGAGACCGTGGGCCCGGAGATCACCGGGACGTCGATCAAACTGGAGGGCGTGGACCTGTCGCTGCTCTCCGGCGAGGGGCGGCTCAAGGGACTGGTGGTCGGCAATCCGCCGGGCTTTCAGACCGAGCGGGCGTTCAAGCTTGGGGACGCCAGGGTCAAGGTGGACCTGAAGTCGGTTCTCACGGACAAGCTCGTCATCGAGGAAATCCTGATCGACGGGCCCGAGATCACCTACGAGGCGGGCGCGTCCGGCAACAACCTCAACAAGATCCAGGAGAACGTCGCCGCGTTCGCCAAAAAGGCGGGGGCGCAGGGAGGCGCCGAGCCGAAGGCGGAGAAGAAGGAGCCAGGCCAGAAAAAAGTCCAGATCAACCATTTCATCCTGAAGAACGCCCAGGTCAACGCCAGCGCCACCATGTTCAAGGGCAAGACGCTCACGGTCTCGTTGCCGGACATCCATCTCAAGGACATCGGCAAGGAGTCGGAAGGGACGACCATGGGGAAGGCCTCGTCGGAGGTGTTCGCCGCCATCAACAAGTCCGTGGTTCAGGCGGTGACGGGTTCCGGCAAATTCCTGGAGAAGGGCGCCGAGGCGGTGGGCGAGGCGGCGAAGGGTCTCGGCAGCGATGCGGAAAAGGCCGTCGAAGGGCTCAAAGGGCTCTTCGGAAAGTGAGCATGCCATGTCGTTGACCGATCGCTTGTCCGACGATCTGAAGGTGGCCATGAAGGCCCGGGATCAGCTCCGCATGGACGCCATCCGCATGGTCAAGGCGGCCCTGCAGAATAAAGAGATTGAGCTGAAGAAGGACTTGGATGAGGCCGAGATGAGCCGGGTCTTACTGACCCTGGTCAAGCAGCGGAAGGAAGCGGCCGAACTCTATCAAAAAGGAAAGCGCGACGACTTGGCCGGCAAGGAGCTGAAAGAGCTCGCGATCATCGAAGCCTACCTGCCGAAAGCGCTCTCGCAGGAAGAGATCGTCAAGATCGTCGAGAGCGCCATCCAGGAAGCCGGCCCGGTCACGATGAAGGACATGGGCAAGGTCATGAAAGCCATCACGGCGAAACTCGCCGGCCAGGCCGTGGACGGCAAACAACTCTCCGACCTCGTCCGCTCCCGCCTGCAGCAGGGTTAGCCCGGTCTCTTAAGACGAATAACTCTCCATCGGCGGGCAGGTGCAGATGAGGTGGCGGTCGCCGTAGTCCTGTAGGAAGACGCCATAGTTACTTTGGCTTCAGCAGTCTGCGCGCTGCCTCCCGATAGACCGCCATGTCCTCGCGCTTGCCGATCGCGACGACCTCTACGACGATCTCCGCTTCCAGAATCCGGTAGACGATCCGGATTGCCTTCTTTGCCGCATAGAGCTTGTAGTAGCCGGTAAGATCGAACCCGGCTTTCCGGCCGAGGTGCTCCCCCAGTTGTGGGGACGTTTCCAGTTTCCGTAGCTGGCGAGCGACTTGTTCCTTGACTGATTTATCGAGCGCTCGCAAGTCCTCCGCAGCTTCGGCCGTCAGGACGACCTTATACGGCAATCCGTTGCTCCTTCAGAAGAGCGTTGAGAGAAATGCGTTTGCCGGACCCTTTGCGTTTCCGTTGCTCGATGAGACGGTAGATTTCGATGTGTTCGAGGAGAGCCAGAGCTTCCGCCATCGTTTCGTATTCCTCGATCGGCAGAATGACGGCCTCTAACTCATTGTTCTTGGCGATCGCGATCCGGTGCTTGTGGTGCGTCTTCAGGTCAGCCAGCATTTTTCCGAATGACCGGGCTGCACGGGATGCGCTCACAATTTCATCTTTTCTGTAGGCCACGCTCATATTTTCCTCATGCGCTAAATTTGATGTATGATTATGTGTAACCCTAGCACAAAGATAAGGGGGCAGGCAACTTTTCAGGCAATGCTAGGGAAAGCAGCCGGCCCAGCGGCTTACGACCGGATGGTGTCTTCGAGCCGTTTCAGGCTCGCAGGCTGGCCGAGGACGATCAGCTTATCGCCTTCGCCCAGCCGGGCCTCCTTGCCGGGATTGAACTCCATGTGGCCGTTGCTGCGTTTGACGGCCACCACGATCAGCCCCCGGTCACCATCCACCCCGCAATCACAGACCGCCCGGCCGGCGAAGCGCGAGCCGCTTGCGATCGTGAACTCTTCCATCTGCAGGTCGAGGTGCTCGCTGGCGGTGGCCAGCTCCAGGAAATCCACGACTGCAGGACGGATCAAGGCCTGCGCGACCTGCATCCCTCCGATCAGATACGGCGACGACACGCGGTTGGCTCCGGCCCGCAACAGTTTCTGCTCCGACCCTTCCTCCCCGGCTCGCGCAACGATGTACAGGTCTTTCTTCAGCCCCCTGGCTGTCAGCACGATGTAGAGGTTCTGGGTGTCCGTGTTGACCACCGAGACCAGAGCCTTGGCCCGTTCAATGCCTGCCTGGATGAGCACTGCGTCCAGCGTCGCGTCCCCTTCGATCGCCACGATGCCTTCCCGTTGCAGCGCGGCGATGACTTCCGGGTCTTTCTCGATGACGACGAACGGCAGCGGCTTCGCGCGCAGCTCCTTGCAGATGCGTTTGCCCATCCGGCCATAGCCACAGACGATGTAGTGATCGGTCAGTGTGCGCATTTTTTCCTCGATCCGGTATTTTCCAAAGACTGCCCGCAGCTCTCCCTCCAGCAGCAAGCGGGCCACGTTCCCCAGGACATAAAACAAGGTTCCCACCCCGCTGATGATCAGCACAATCGTGAAGGCGCGCCCGGCGGCTGACAGGGGGTGCACTTCCGAAAAGCCGACCGTCATGACCGTCGTCACGGTCATGTATAGGGCGTCAAAGGCAGACCAGCCCTCAATCACGACATAGCCGATGGTCCCCAGCACCATGACCACGCCGACAATGATGACGGCCAGCGCGAGCTGCCGGGCAGGGTCCACAGGGCGGGGTACGACCGGCATCGGCTACAACCCTCTCATGAATATGGAACACAGAAAGAGGACAGGCCGATTTCTGAAAAAGCAGCCGGTCCGCTAACTCTGATAGCTCTCCATCGGCGGGCAGGTGCAGACGAGATTGCGGTCGCCGTAGGCGTCGTCGATGCGCGCGACCGCCGGCCAGAACTTGTGGTCGCGCACCCACGGCGCGGGAAACGCCGCCTGCTCGCGGCTGTACGGATGTTTCCAGTCCGTGGCGGTCACGGCCTCAGCCGTGTGCGGCGCGTTCTTGAGTGCGTTGTTATCGCGCGGCATGCGCCCCTCGACGATCTCCTGAATCTCTTCCCGGATCGCGATCAGCGCGTCGCAGTACCGATCCAATTCGGCCTTTGATTCGCTCTCCGTCGGCTCGATCATTAACGTCCCCGGCACCGGCCAGGACACCGTCGGCGCATGGAAGCCGTAGTCCATCAGACGCTTGGCGACATCCATCACCTCAACGCCCGCGCTCTCCTTGAAGGACCGCAGGTCGAGGATGAACTCGTGGGCCACGAAGCCCTGCTTGCCGGTATAGAGCACCGGGAAATACTTCTCAAGCCGCCGGGCCATGTAGTTGGCGTTCAGGATCGCGACCTGTGTCGCCTTGGTCAGCCCGTCGCCGCCCATCAGCGCGATGTAGACCCACGAGATCGTCAGGATGCTCGGGCTGCCGTACGGCGCGGCGGCGATCGGCCCGATGGACTGTGTGCCGCCCAGATGCGTCACCGGATGCCCCGGCAGGAACGGCGCAAGGTGCGTCGCCACACCGATCGGCCCCATGCCGGGCCCGCCGCCGCCGTGCGGGATGCAGAACGTTTTGTGCAGGTTGAGGTGGCACACGTCGGCCCCGATGTCGCCGGGCCGGCACAGCCCGACCTGGGCGTTCATGTTGGCGCCGTCCATGTAGACCTGGCCGCCGTGGTCGTGCACGATCCGGCAGACGCGCCGGACACCTTCCTCGAACACACCGTGCGTTGAGGGATAGGTGATCATCAGCGCGGCCAGCTTGTCCCGGTGCTCCGTGGCCTTGGCCTCGAGATCGGTGAGGTCAATGTTGCCGCGGTTGTCGCAGGCCACGGGGACCACCGTCATGCCGGCCATGGCCGCGCTGGCCGGGTTCGTGCCGTGAGCCGACACCGGAATCAGGCAGACGTCGCGCTGCCCGTCGCCGCGGGACTTGTGGTAGGCCCGGATGACCATGAGGCCGGCGTACTCGCCCTGCGAGCCGGCGTTCGGCTGGAGCGATACGGCCGAGAAGCCCGTCAGCTCCGCCAGCCAGCTCTCAAGCTGGATGAAGAGTTCCGCATACCCGCGCGTCTGCTCGGCGGGCGCAAAGGGGTGGATGCGGCCGAACCCCTTCCAGGTGACCGGGATCATCTCCGCGGTGCCGTTGAGCTTCATCGTGCAGGAGCCCAGGGGGATCATCGAGTGGACCAGCGAGAGGTCCCGCGCCTGGAGGCGGTGGATGTACCGGAGCATCTCGTGCTCGGAGTGGTACCGGTTGAAGACCGCGTGGGTCAGGTACTTGCCCGCCCGCGCCAGCGCCGGCGGGTAGCCGAGGTTTGCCTGGCCGGCCAGGTCCGACACGGTGAAGGGAACGGGTTGTCCTCCCGCGAAAATCTCGAAGAGCGCCTGGACTTCTGCGACCGTTGTGAGTTCATCAAGGGAGACGCCGAGCGAGCCGTCGTCGAACCGTCTGAGGTTGATGCGACGGTCGTTCGCCGATTTGAGGATGTGGTCGGCGGGCCGGTCGTTCGGCTGCACACGGATCGTGTCGAAGAACGGCTCGCCGCCGACGCGGCAGCCGAGCCGGCTCAAGCCTTCCGCGAGCGTGGCCGCCAGCCCGTGCACGCGCTGGGCGATCCGCTTCAGCCCCTCCGGGCCGTGATACACCGCGTACATGCCGGCCATCACGGCCAGCAGCACCTGGGCCGTGCAGATGTTGCTCGTCGCCTTTTCGCGGCGGATATGCTGCTCGCGGGTCTGCAGCGCCATCCGGTAGGCCGGCTTCCCGGCGGCGTCCTTCGAGATGCCGACGATGCGCCCCGGCATCTGGCGCTTGTACTCGTCCTTCGTGGAGAGAAACGCGGCATGCGGCCCTCCGAAGCCGAGCGGCACGCCGAAGCGCTGGCTCGACCCGATCGCGATGTCCGCCCCGAACTCGCCCGGCGGGCGCAGCAGCGTCAGCGCGAGCAGGTCGGTGGCGACCACCGCCAGCGCACCGGCCGCATGGGCTCGCGCGATCACGTCCTGGTAATCGCGGATGGCGCCGTCCGTCGCCGGATATTGGAGCAGTAGGCCGAAGAGGTCCTGGCGCCGGAAGTCGATCGCCTCCGGCGCGCCGACGTGCACGGCGATCCCAAAGGGCTCGGCGCGCGTCTGCATCACCGCGATAGTCTGAGGGTGACAGTCCTGCGCCACGAAGAAGCCCTTCTTCTCGCCGCCCTTGACGCGCAGGCACATCATCATCGCTTCGGCCGCCGCCGTCCCTTCATCCAGCAGCGACGCGTTGGCGAGCGGCAGGCCGGTCAGGTCGGTAACCATGGTCTGGTAGTTCAGCAAGGCCTCCAGTCGTCCCTGCGCGATCTCCGCCTGGTAGGGCGTGTACTGCGTGTACCAACCGGGGTTTTCCAGGATATTCCGCTGGATGACGGGCGGGGTGATGCAATCGGAGTAGCCCATGCCGATGAACGAGCGGAACACCTGGTTGCGGTCGTGCAGGACGCGCAGCTTGGCGAGGGCGTCGTGCTCGCCCATGCTCGGATCGAGCGCCACGGCTTTGCGCATCCGGATCTCCTCCGGCACGGTCGCGTCGGTCAGGGCGCCGAGTGACTGCAGGCCGAGGGTCGCCAGCATCTCCTGGATGTCGGCGTCCGTCGGGCCGAGGTGCCGGTGGACGAACTGGTCGGTCGAAGGGAAGGGCTGCATCATGAATGTCTGGCAAGGATGCTCACTCCCGAAGATTATCACGGTCGGATTCGTTTGCCAAGAGGGTGGCGGGTAGGGTAATCATGGGTCGCGCATGAAAGAAACATTCGACGCCATCCATGACATTCTGATCGTCGGGGCGGGCCTGGCCGGCATGCGGGCGGCCGTCGCGGCGGAGGCGGGACTCGACGTCGCCGTCATCTCCAAGGTGCATCCCGTGCGCAGCCATTCCGTCGCGGCACAGGGCGGCATCAACGCGGCCCTGGGCGCGGGCGACTCCTGGGAGAAGCACGCCCACGACACCACGAAGGGCGGCCTGTGGCTCGGCGATCAGGACGCCATCGAGGTGATGTGTCGCGAGGCGCCCGACGACATCCGCGAGCTGGAGCGGATGGGCGTGATCTTCAGCCGGGACGCGCAGGGGCGGATCGCGCAGCGTCCGTTCGGGGGCGCCGGCTTCCCGCGCACCTGCTACGCCGCGGACCGCACCGGCCACGCGCTCCTGCACGCGATGTACGAGCAACTCCTGAAGCGCCAGGTGCGGGTCTATGAAGAATGGTACGTCACGGCCCTCATCGTCGAGGATGGCGTCTGCCGGGGCGTCGTCGCGTGGGACATCCTGAACGGCGGCCTGCGCGTCATCGGGGCCAGTGCCGTCATCCTGGCCACCGGCGGGTGCAGCCGGATCTACCTCACCAGCACCAACGCCGTGATCAACACGGGGGACGGCATGAGCATGGCCTACCGGGCCGGCGCGCCGCTGATGGACATGGAGTTCATCCAGTTCCACCCGACCACGCTGAAGGACACCGGCATTCTCATCACCGAAGGGGCGCGCGGCGAGGGCGGCTACCTGTTGAACACGCTGGGCGAGCGGTTCATGCAGCGCTATGCGCCGGAGCAAATGGAGCTGGCCACACGGTCCACCGTCTCGCTGGCGATCGGGACGGAGATTGCCGAAGGGCGCGGCGTGGACGGCTGCATCCTGCTGGACCTGCGCCACCTGGGCCGCGAGCGGATCGCCGAGCGGCTGCCGCAGATCCGCCAGCTCGCGGTGGACTTCGCGGGCGTGGACCCCATCGAGTCCCCGATCCCGGTGCGGCCGGGGGCCCATTACGCGATGGGCGGCATCAAAACCAACGTGTGGGGCGAGACCTCTGTCCCCGGTCTGTACGCGGCTGGCGAGTGCGCCTGTGTCAGCATCCACGGGGCAAACCGGCTGGGGGGGAACTCCCTGCTGGAGACCATTGTCTTCGGCCGGCGGGCCGGCCTGCGGGCCTCCGAGTACGCGCGGTCGGCGCCGCCGCCGTCGGGCGACGCCGGGTTTCTCCAGCGCGAGCAGGCGCGGATCGCCGGCCTGTTGAAGAACGACGGGCCAGAGCGGCCGTGGCAGGTGCGTGATGAACTGGGCCAGGTTCTGGCTCTCCATCTCGGGCTCGTCCGGAGGCAGGACAGGATGGCCGAGGCGCTGTCCTTGGTGCGGGCGCTGAAAGTTCGCGCCGAGCGCGTCCACGTGGAAGATAAGAGCCACACTTTCAATACCGATCTCATCTCCGCGCTGGAGCTGGGATCGCTGGTCGAGCTGGCCGAGACGGTCGTGGCTGGGGCTCTGGCGCGGGAGGAGTCACGCGGCGCCCATTACCGATCCGATTTTCCAAAACGGGACGACGCGCGCTGGCTCATGCACCAGCTCTGCCATCATACGCCCGACGGCCCGCGGCTCGATCACGCGCCCGTTACCATCACGCGGTTCCCGCCGGCGTAGGATGGGACAGGGGTTTATCTGAATGTGTCAGCTGTGTTATGGTAGCGAACAGTTCGGATTCATCCGGAGTCATTTTTCAGGCAGGGGGCATTGATGAAAGCACAGGAGACGGAACAGCCCGATTTCACGACGCATCCTCCGGCCTCGCGGATCGCCGACGGCCTGGACAAGCTCGCGAAGGTCATCCGCCAGCAGGCGTGGGGCGAGGCGTGGGGCCGGGGCTTGACGCCCACGCAGGGCCAGGTCCTGCTCTCGTTGATCCACCATCCCGAAAAACGGAAGACGCTCCCTGAGATCGCGGCCGATCTTTGCGTGAGCAAAGTGACGGCCTGCCTGACCATTCAGGTGCTGGTCCGCAAGAAGCTCGTTCGGAAGGAGCGGCGGAAGCGGGTGTTGGACAAGCTCTATGTGAAGCTCACGCCGAAAGGGGAGGAGGCGGCCAGCCAGGCTACCCAGTGGACGGGCCTGCTCGTGCCGATCATTGAGACGCTCCCGCCGGCCCAGCAGGTCGATCTGCATCGCGCGCTCGTCCGGCTGATCGTGACGCTGCAGGAGCGCAAGGAAATCGCCGTCAGTCAGATGTGCGTCACATGCTCCCACTTCAGGGCCAACGTTCACGACAATCCCGCCGCGCCGCACCACTGCGAACTCGTCGGCCAGCCGTTCGGGGACGGCCAGATCCGGCTGAACTGCCAGGAGCACCAGAAAACCACGAACCTCATCCAGCTCGACCGCTGGCGCACGGCCCAGCACGCCTAGCCGTTACCGCATCCCGCCCCAGCGGAAGCCCTTCACGTCCTTGATCTGCGGTTTGGGCGGGGGCGCGGCGGCGAGCTTCTCCAGCAGCAGTACCTTGAAATCCCACAGCCCGAACCATGCCGGATCGGAAATCTCGTGATAATGGTGGCCTAGCAGCCGCGGCAGCATGTCGCCCATGGTCTGCTTGAATTCCGATTCCGTATAGGCGCGGATGGCGAACGGCTTCCCCTCCGCCTCGCAGAAGCGCCGGATCGCGTACGCGGCGCCTGTGCAGAGCACACGCGTGTCGGGCTTGATGCCGAGGAACTGCGGCAGCGCGCCGTACTTTTCCTGAAAGCCCAGCCAGCGCGCGGCCTGCCGGAGGTGGCCGAAATGCGTTTCGTACTCGGTGTGCCCTGGCAGCTTCACGGGCGCCGACCAGCCCTCCTCGATGCCGAACTCCACGAGGAAGGCGCGCCCGCCCGGCTTGAGCACGCGCCAGACCTCGCGGAGAAAGCGCAGCGGCCCCAGGTTGAAGATGAACTCCGCCGGCATGTCCTTGTCCAGTGACAGCCCGGCCCGCCTGATCCACTCCAGCGCCTCCTGATGCAGCGGCGTCTCCCCCCTGCCGGATTCGACTTCCTCCCTGGACAGTTTGACCGGCGTCATGTCGGCCATGTTCTCGTTGTCCACGATCAGGTCCACGCTGGCGTCTTTGAGGGGGAGAAACTCGCCGTTGGCCTGGACGCCGGTCGGGTTCCACCCACCCTCCCTGCCCAGCGCCAACTGGGACTCCAGGAAGGGCCGGGTGATGTCGAGGAAGACATACCGGACTCCCTCGCGTTCCTCCGCGGAGAGCCCCCTGGCCAGCTCGCGCGCTACGTAGCCGAGCCCCCCTCCGACTTCCACGATGGTGCGGGGCTTGCGCGTCCACCAGCCGAGCTTCCGGAAATTGTGGGCGAGCAGGCGCCCGTAGGTGAGCCCGTCGAGCGCCGCAGTCGGGTCCCGGAACAGATGCGACACGGTGGTCTCGATGTTCTCGAAATGGTCCTGCTGTGTGGCGATGTCATGCACGTGAAAGTCCGAGAGGTGGCCCGCGCCTTCGAACTCCGTCGAGCCGGACCAGCCCTCCCGGATCTTCTGCAGCAGCAGGTCCCAGCGGGCGTCGCCGCGGTCCTTCGCCGGCACCTCCGCGCCGTAGTAGCAGAGGGAGTAGCGGGGCAGGGACCAGTGTTCGAGGCACCAGCGGCCGGTCTCGCCATTGGGCCCGCAGATCCGGCTGCCGAACTTCGTGAGCAGCAAGCCGACCGCAGTCTGGCCGTCCATGGCGGAGAGCAGCGTGGCGCCTTCTCGGTTGATGCGCATCAGCGGGACGGCGTCGTCGAGCGGGGTGAGCCACCATTCGTCGTCCGCGTGTTGATACACCACCATGTCGGGCATCCGCCAGGCGCGGAGCGCCAGCACGTCGTCCGTCAGCGCCCGCGCGTCCACTATCCCTCCCACAGTGGCGTGGTGACCGAGTAGGCCGGGTCGTCGAGGTCCTCGATGTACGGCTGGTCGGCCTGGCCTTCAAAATAATACTTGGCGGAGAGGCGGGCGAGAAACTGTTCCGGCGTGAGGCGTCCCGCCAGAAGGCCGTGCTCGTGCGGGCGCAGGGCCAGCAGCACGTACCGGATGAAATGCGGCTGGCAGAAGGCGAACAGCCCCTCCGGCTCATCGAAAATCAAATCCGCTGGACTCGCGCAGAGGGCGCAGGACGAGGGCGCCCACGCGGAGGCAGAGGGCTGCCTTTTGCGGATCACCATTGCCAGTTGATCGGGAGACAGGCGGCGGGCGGCGAACTTGGTCACGTGGTCCGGGCAGAGCGTGAACCGCCCGGTCGGGGTTACGACCGACTCGACCCGCCCGGACTCGCAGATCGCACACACCGGCTTCGCCTTGGAGGACGCAATCGAAATCAGCGCCATGGTCACAGGATAGAAACCGACTGGAAGGCTGTCAAGATTCTGGTTTGCAAGCACCGGGCCCTGTGTTATTCTCAAAAATACTGGCGGCTATTCTGAGGGGTGGGCTCATGTCGGAAGTCATCGGCTGGAACGTGTTTTCGGTGGCGTTGGCCGTGCTCGGAATCGTGATCGCCTACGCGGTGCACATGAGAAAGAAAACCCCCGAACCTCCCAAGAAATGACCGGACGCTAAAAATCCACTTCCAGGTCTCCGACCTCTTCGAGCGTTTTCCTGATCCCCCGGCTCTTCATCGTCTCCGAGACCTTCTTCAGGAACGCGGTGTCCTCGTCGGTTATCACGCCCCGGAAATCCACCTCGTCCCAGTGGACGATGATCTTGATGTACGGGCATTCTCCCTTCCGGTCCGGCACGACCCATTTCACCTGGAGCAGATCGCCCCACTCGCCGCCCGGATGATGCTTGTCCCAAAAGCTGTGCGGCCCTTCGAAGACCGGAGGCCAGAGGGCCTTCATCTTTTCGTGATCGCGTAGTTTCACCATGGCGGCAGGAGTATACCTGATGCGGACTGAATCACGCCAGACCACCGTTGCGGCGCTTGTTATCGAAATCCAGCGGCGTTGGGGGAGGGATGCTGTGGTTTGACTCTTGGCTTCGACTGGCTTATCTTGCGGGGCAGGGTTTCAGTTGAAGAAGGGAGGGCGAACTGAGATGCGATCAAGAATGGGGCTCATCTCGGCTGTGTTCGTTGGAATGGTCGCGGTCGCCTGCGTGACGTTTGCGCAAGCCCCGCCGCCGGCATCTCCGGCCCCTGCCCTGGCCGAGCCCGAACTGTTCGTGCCGTCGCTCGCGTTGATCAAGGACAAAGAGGGCAAGTACACGCTTGTCGCCCTGACCTACATGCCCAATTCCTGTTACCGGGCCATCCTTGCAAAGGAAGGATTCCCAGCGAAAGAAACAGAGTCCGATGCGGAAGGGGTCCAGCTCATCATCAAAACGAGGGATCCGGGAAAACTGTGCGCCAAGATGAAGTGGCCGGTGATCCACCAGCTTGCCGGGCTCAAACCCGGGAAGGGGAAAACCATGATCTGGGCCTATGTGGTGCAGGACGGGAAGGTCCAGGGAAAAGCCAAAGTCAGCCTCTCCTCGGCGCGTGACATCAACTCCTTGGTCGGCGATGAAGTTCCGGCTCCGTTCTAAGCAGTCCCGTTGAACCGATCCCCCTCCAAAGCGTTGCTCTGCTGGAGCAGCGGCAAGGACAGCGCCTGGACGCTGCACGTGCTGCGCCGGCGCCGTGACGTGGAAGTGGTCGGGCTGCTGACCACCATCAATACCGCATATGAACGTGTTGCCATGCACGCTGTCCGCGTGGCTCTCCTCGAAGCGCAAGCTGAGGCGGCGGGACTGCCGCTGTGGACGGTGCCGATTCCGAACCCCTGCAGCAATCAGGAGTACGAATCCGCGATGGGCGACGCGGTGAGGAAGGCGCTCGCCGCGGGCATCACCATGATGGCGTTCGGCGATCTCTTTCTTGAGGACGTGCGCCGTTACCGGGAGACACAGCTTACCGGCACGGGCCTGACGCCGATCTTTCCGGTCTGGGGCCTGCCGACGGATGCGCTGGCGCGGGACATGGTCGCGGCGGGCCTGCGGGCGCGCCTTACCTGCGTGGACCCGAAGCAGTTGCCCGCGTCATTCGCGGGCCGTGAATTCGACGCGGCGCTGCTTGCGGACCTGCCTGCTTCAGTGGACCCCTGCGGCGAGCGGGGCGAGTTCCACACCTTCGCCTACGCCGGTCCGATGTTCCGCCAGCCCGTGCCGATCCGGACCGGTGAGATCGTCACCCGCGACGGCTTCGTCTTCGCGGACCTTATTTAAAACGATCCTGCACGACTTGGGTGGGCGGGGCGTGCGTTTCAAGCGGGATCGGCGGGGACGGCCGTTGGCGGACCGCCCTTGCGATGTTGCCGGCGGCGGTCCAGCCACCAGGCCAGCAGGGGGAGGGTGAGGGGCGCGCCCGGGAGTACCACCACCACCAGGTAGGGACTCAGGTCGGAGAGACGCCGGAGATAGGCGCGAAGCTCGGCCCGGTCTTCCTTGGTCCACCGCTGTTTGTTCCGGGGCTTCATCAGGAGGGGCATGAGCCCCTTGATCTGCACGGCCTCGGCCAGGATGCGCTTGCGTTCGCGCTCCTGCAACTCCCACACGTAGGAGACGGCGCTGGTAAAGCGGACGAAGATTACACGGCTCACGGGGTTTTTTCGGAGGACGCCGCCAGCCGGGAGCGATAGCGCGCAATGAGATGGCGCTGCAGCCACATACCCCCGGCCACGAGCGCAACAATGAAGACCACGAGCCCGACCAGGCGGCCGTCGCCGGCGCCCTCCTTCGCGTAGACTTTGCCGTCTGTGCCTTTAACGAGCACCATGTCCTGCTGGTTCCGGTACACTTTTCCGGAAGGATCGCCCAGGTTGATCCACTCCTGGCAGAGCCGCACCGGCTCCTTCTCGCCGACCGGGTTGTACCAGGCCAGACGGAGGCAGACGTCGTGGCCGGGATCGAAGAAGTCGCGGTCCGCAAAGATCCGGTCCAGGTCCAGGCCGCTGCCCCACAGGACCAGGAGGAAGAGGGCGTTGATCCCGATGATGAAGCCGATGGTCAGGCCGACGGTGAAACGCTTGACCCGGATCGTGTTCCGCTGCTCCGAGGCGGTCTGCGCTGTCGCGTCCATGGCCAGCGTGTCCATGCTCAGGCGAGGATCTCCGTTCCGATGCCCTTGTCCGTAAAGATCTCCAGGAGGATCGCGTGCGGCGTGCGGCCGTCGATCACGTGGGCCTTCTTGACGCCCCCCTCGAGCGCATTGAGGCAGGCCTGGACCTTGGGCAGCATCCCCTCGCTGATCGTGCCTTTCTTGACCATCCGGGCGATGTCCTTGCGGGCGAGCGTCGAGACGTGCTTGCCGTCCTCGTCCTTGATGCCGCGCACGTCCGTCAGGACGACGAGCTTTTCTGCTCCCAGCGCCGCGGCAATCGCGCCGGCGACCAGGTCGGCGTTGATGTTGTAGGTCTGTCCGTCCCTGCCGACGCCCATCGGCGCGATGACAGGGATGGCGTTGGAATCCTGCAGATCCTTTAAGATGGACGCGTCCACGGCCTGGACGTCGCCGACGAGCCCATAGTCCTCGCCCTCCGCCCAACTGTTAAGGTCCGTCCCGAGTTTCTTCGCCCAGTCGGCTTTCGTAAAGGGCTTGGCCTGGATGAGCCCCCCGTCCTTGCCGCTCAACCCGACGGCCTTGGCCCCGTGCCGGCTGATCAACGACGCGATCTCCTTGTTGATGGTGCCGCCGAGGACCATCTCGACGATCTCCATCGTGGCGGCGTCGGTCACGCGGACGCCCTGGCGGAACTTCGGCTCGATCGCCAGCCGCTTCAGCATCTGATCGATCTGGGGCCCGCCGCCGTGCACGACGACGGGGTTCAGCCCGACGTACTTCAGGAGCACGACGTCGGTGGCAAAGCCGTCCTTCAGGGACGGGTCGGTCATCGCCTTCCCGCCGTACTTGATCACGATGGTCTTTCCGGCGAAGGCCCGGATGTAGGGCAGGGCCTCGACCAGCACGTTCGCTTTTTTGATCAGCTCGTCCATACGTCGCTCCAATTACAAAATATACCGGCTCAGGTCCTGGTCTTTGACGATGTCCCGCAGGCGATCCTTCACGGCCTGCGCGTCGATCGTCAGCTTCTTCTCGGTCAGTTCCGGCGCCTCGAAGGAGATCTCCTCCAGGAGCCGCTCCATGATCGTGAAGAGCCGGCGCGCGCCGATGTTCTCCGATTGTTCGTTCACCTGGACGGCGGTCGCCGCGATTTCCTCGGTGCCCTCGCGGGTGAAATCCAGCGTCACGCCTTCCGTCTCCAGCAGGGCCGTGTACTGCTTGAGCAGGGCGTTCTGTGGCTCCGTCAGGATGCGGATGAAGTCATTCTTCGTCAGCGGCTCCAGCTCGACCCGGATGGGGAACCGCCCTTGCAGCTCCGGAATCAAGTCCGACGGCTTGGCCACGTGGAACGCCCCGGCGGCGATGAACAGAATGTGG
This sequence comes from Nitrospirales bacterium, assembly GCA_030648395.1. Taxonomy (GTDB): domain Bacteria; phylum Nitrospirota; class Nitrospiria; order Nitrospirales; family NS-4; genus SCTG01. Next base: position 20,258 of record JAUSHW010000006.1, read on the forward strand.
TCCGTCTTGACCGGCCCGTACTTGGTCGTGATGGTGGAGCCCTCCACGATCGGCAGCAGGTCCCGCTGGACGCCCTCGCGGGAGACGTCGGGCCCCATCGTCCGCTCGCGCCCGGCGATCTTGTCGATCTCGTCCAGGAAAATGATCCCGTTCTGCTCCGTCTTGGCGACGGCCTCCTTCACGACCGCTTCCATGTCGATGAGCTTCTGCGCTTCCTCCTGTACCAACAGCTCCAGCGCTTCCGGGACCTTCATCAGGCGGCGTTTCTTCTTGCCCGGGAACATGCCGCCCAGCATCTCCTGCAGCTGGTCCTGGATCTGCTCCATGCCGCCGATGTTGGAGATCACGCCGATCGGGACCCCGGCCTTGTCCTTCACCTCGATCTCGACCGAACGGGTATCCAGTTTTCCCTCGCGCAGCAGCAGCCGGAACTTGGAACGCGTGGCCTCGTAGCTCTCGTTCACCGGCGGGGTCGGCGCCTCGTAGCCTGCCTGGTCATAGACGCCCGGCGGCGTCCTGGGCGGAGGCGGCGGGACCAGCAGATCGAGCAGGCGCTCCTCGGCCTGGGCCTCGGCCTTCTTCTGGACGCGCCCGGCGTACTCGGTCTTGACCATCGTGACGGCCTGCTCGACCAGATCGCGGACCATGGATTCGCAGTCCCGCCCGACGTAGCCCACCTCGGTGAACTTCGAGGCCTCCACCTTGATGAAGGGCGCCTGCGCCAGCTTCGCCAGGCGGCGCGAGATCTCGGTCTTGCCGACGCCGGTCGGCCCGATCATGATGATGTTCTTCGGCATCACCTCATCGCGCAGCTCCGCGGGCAGCCGCTGGCGCCGCCACCGGGTGCGCAGCGCGATGGCCACCATGCGCTTCGCGTTGCGCTGGCCGATGACGTAGCGGTCCAGCTCCTCCACGATTTCGCGCGGGGTGAAGCTGTCGAGGCTCGGCGGGTGTCGCGTGGAGTCGTTCATCAGCCCTTCAATTCCTCGAGCGTGATTTCCAGGTTCGTATAGATGTCGATGCCGCCGGCGATCTTCATGGACTCCTCCACGATGGCCCGGGCGTCGAGCGTCGAGTGCCCGAGCAGCCCGCGCGCGGCCGCCAGGGCATAGGGGCCGCCCGAGCCGATCGCCAGGATGCCGTCATCCGGCTCGATCACGTCGCCGGTGCCGGAGACGATCAGCGAGTGCTCCTTGTCGGCGACGGCCAGCAGGGCCTCCAGCCGGCGCAGCGCCCGGTCCATCCGCCAGTCCTTGGCCAACTCGACGGCCGCCCGGGCAAGGTTGCCGCGGTATTCCTGGAGCTTCGCTTCGAACCGCTCGAACAGCGTGAATGCGTCGGCGGTGGCGCCGGCGAAGCCCGCCAGCACCGTGTCATTATACATGCGGCGCAGTTTCTTTGCGTTGTGCTTCATGACGGTGGTGCCGAGCGTCACCTGGCCGTCGGAGCCCATCGCCACGTGCCGGTCCTTCCTCACGCAGAGGATGGTGGTGGAGCGGATGATCATGGCGTCACGGTTCTTCATGAGCCCGCGGGTGCGCTTTGTCATAGGCCTCCATCATGCGGTCCAGGGCGACGTGTGTGTAGCGTTGAGTGGTGGACAGGGACGCGTGCCCCAGCATCTCCTGAATGGCGCGCAGGTCCGCGCCGCCGTCCAGCAGGTGCGTGGCGAAGGAATGCCGCAGCGTGTGGGGCGTCATGGTCGGAAAGTTCGGCAGGGCCCGGCACTGGGCCGTCACGATGCGCTCCACGCTGCGGGTCGTCAGCCGGCCGCCGCGGCTGTTTCGGAACAGCGGCCCTTCCACCGTCTCTTCTTTGGCCAGATACGCCCGCAACGCGGCGACGGCCTTCCCGCCCAGGAGGACCACCCGTTCCTTGCGGCCCTTGCCCAGGACGGTGGCGGTGCCGGCCTCCAGGTCCACGCCCTCGACATTCAAGCCGACCAACTCGGCGACCCGGACGCCGGCCGAGTAGAGCACTTCCAGGATCGCCTGATCGCGCGGCGACCGCGGTTGCGCCGTCTCCGGATTGTCCATCAGCCGCGCCGCGTCGTCGGCGGACAGGACGCGCGGCAGGCGCTGGTCCTTCTTCGGTGTGACGACCGTGGCCGCGGGACTCTGTTCGACGAGCCCTTCCCGCCCGAGATACTTGAAGAGGCTCCGGACGGTCGCCAGCTTGCGCCCGATGGAGCTTTTGGCATCCCCTAGGCCCGCCCGCGCGGCCAGGAAGCTCCGCACTGCATAGGCGTCGACGGTCTCCGGCGCGGGGAGCGCCCCGTCGTGCGCGATCCGGAGGAACGCCAGGAACTGGCGCAGGTCCGCGTCGTAATTGCGGAGCGTGTGCGGGGAGGCGTCCCGTTCCACCGTGAGGTATGTCAGGAAAGACCGGACTGCTGCATCCATGCGGCGAAGTCCTCCAGGGCGCGCTGCCCGATCCGGCGCTGCCGCTCCTGCTTGTCGCGGACACGGGAGGGGAGCGGAGGGAACAGGCCGTAATTGGTGTTCATCGGCTGGAAGTGCCGCGGGTCGCTGGTCGTCAGGTACTTGAGCAGCGCGCCGTGCGCCGTCGTGTCGGGGGGAACGACGAGATCCTTCCCCTGGAGTCCCCGCGCGGCGTTGAGGCCCGCCAGCCCGCCGGTGGCGGCGGCCTCGGTGTAGCCTTCGACGCCGGTCAGCTGGCCGGCCAGAAAAATCCGCCCGTTGCTTTTCAATTGCAGGGTGTCTCGCAGCAGGGTCGGCGCGTTGACGAAGGTGTTCCGGTGCACGCTGCCGTAGCGCAGGAACTCGGCGTGTTGCAGGCCGGGGATCATCCGCAGGACGCGCTTCTGCGCGCCGTAGGTCAGCTTGGTCTGGAACCCGACCAGGTTGTAGCAGGTGCCGTGCCGGTTCTCCATGCGCAGCTGCACCACCGCATAGGGCCGCGCGTTGGTTTTCGGATCCACCAGCCCCACCGGCTTCAGCGGCCCGAACATCATGGTGTCCCGGCCGCGCTCGGCCATGACCTCGATCGGAATGCAGCCTTCGAAGTAGGGGACCTTCTCGAAGTCCTTGGGGACCACCTTCTCGGCCTCCAGCAGGGCCTTGTAAAACGCGTCGTACTCGGCCTCGGTCATCGGGCAGTTGAGATAGTCGGATCCCTTATCGTAGCGCGACGCCCGGAAGACGACGCTCATGTCGATGCTGTCGGCATCCACGATCGGCGAGATCGCGTCGAAGAAATACAGGTTTTTGGCATGCGTCAGGTTCTTGATGTGCTCGGCCAGCGCGTCGGTGGTCAGCGGGCCCGTGGATACGATCGCCGCGCAGTCGGGCGGGATCTCCGACACCGGCTCGTGCAGGATGCGGACGTTGGGGTGGCCTTCCAGTTGCTGCGTGACCTGCTGCGCGAAGAGGTCGCGGTCCACGGCCAGGGCCGCGCCGGCCGGCACCCGCACTGCATCCGCCGTGTTGATGATGAGGGAGCCCAGTCGGCGCATCTCTTCCTTGAGAATGCCGGGGGCGCTCTGGATTTCGGTGGAGCCGAGGGAGTTGGAGCAGACCAGCTCGGCCAGGTGGCCGGTCTTGTGGGCGGCCGTCTGCTCCTTGGGGCGCATCTCGTAAAGGGTGACTCTGGCGCCCTGGTTTGCGGCCTGCCAGGCGGCTTCGGAGCCGGCCAGGCCCCCGCCGATGATGACGATATCCTCCCGCATGACGGCCTTCCCTCAGGTAGACCGTGATCTTAACACACTACTCTTTATAGCCGCACTCCTCGCTGCGGCAGACGACGGAGGTGCCGGCTCCCTTGGAGTACTTTTCGACGAGAAAGGGGGCGTGGCACTGGGGGCAGGGTTTCGGCACGGGGCGGTCCCAGAGGGCGAACTCGCACTTCGGGTAATTCGCGCAGGCGTAGAACGTGCGGCCCTTCTTGCTGCGCTTCTGCGTGAGATCGCCGCCGTCCTGCGGGCACTTGACACCGAGGGGAATCGGCTTGGTGGTTTTGCACTCGGGGTAGGCCGAGCAGGCGATGAACTTGCCGAACCGGCCGATCTTGATCACCATCGGCGAGCCGCACTTCTCGCACTTTTCGTCGGTCGTCGGATCCTCCTTCGCGACGATCTTGATGGTGCCGTCGGGCAGCTTCTCGAAGTTCTGGGTGTTCTTGCAGGGCGGATCGTCCTTGTAGCCCGGGCAGGCGAGGAACTTTCCGTTGCGGCCCCACTTGATCTCCATCATCCGCCCGCATTTCTCGCAGGGGACGTTCGTCGGGGGCTCCACCGTGTCCTTGGGACCGGGAATGTCCTTGGCCTTGTCCATGTCCTTGCTGAACGGGACGTAGAAGTCGCGCACTGCATCGACCCAGGCCTTCGCGCCGTCCTCGACCTCGTCGAGCTCGTTTTCCATCCGCGAGGTGAAATCCACGTCGAGGATATCGGGGAAGCCCTTGACCAGGAAGTCGTTGACGGTAAGGCCGGTCTCGGTGGGCGCGAACCGCCCTTCGAGTTTGTCGACATATTTGCGCTCCTGGATCGTCGAACAGATGCTGGCGTAGGTGGAGGGCCGGCCGATGCCCTTTTCCTCGAGCTCGCGGATGAGCAGGGCCTCGTTGTACCGGGGCGGCGGCTGGGTGAAGTGCTGCTTGGGCGCCAGGCCGGCGGCCGGTTGCCCTTCCTGTGCGACCAGCCGCAGGCGCTCGCCTTCGGCTAGGGCCGGCAGCTGCCGCTCCGCTTCCTCTTCGGTCTCCTGGTCCGCCTTGCGGCTCTGCTCGTGCAACTCCGCGTCCCTGCCCTCCAGATAGACCGCCGTATGGCCGGGGAACTTCACGACCGTCCCGTTGGCGCGGAACACGTACGTGTCCGGCGTCTGTTGGGGCACGCAATCCACGCGGGTGACTTCCAGGATGGCCGGCATCATCTGGGAGGCGATGAAGCGGTTCCAGATCAGCTTGTAGACCTGGTAGTGGTCCCGCTCGAGGTACTGCTTGATGGATTCAGGGTCCCGGTGAGCCGACGTCGGCCGGATGGCCTCGTGGGCCTCCTGGGCGGCCTTCTGGGTCTTGTACACGTTCGGGGTTTTGGGCAGGTACTCGGCGCCGAACCGCTCGCGGATCAATTCCCGGGCCTCCTCGGCGGCCTCCTTTGAGATCCGTGTGCTATCGGTTCGCATGTAGGTGATCAGACCAACCGGCCCTTCCTTGCCGATCTCCATGCCCTCGTACAGCTGCTGGGCCAGCATCATCGTTTTCTTGGGCGTGAAGCGCAGCTTGCGCGCGGCTTCCTGCTGGAGCCGGCTGGTGATGAACGGCGCGACGGGGTTGCGCTTCTTCTCCTTGCGCTCGATGGAGCGGACGGTGAAGTCTTTGCCATTGACGGCGGCGACGATGCGCTCGGCTTCCGGGGCGGCCGAGATGACGGCGTCCTGGCCGTTGACGCTGTGGAGCTTGGCCTCGAAGGGCGGCGGGTTCTTTCCCGCCAGCGTTGCCGTGATGGACCAGTACTCTTCCGAGCGGAAGGCCTCGCGCTCGCGCTCGCGGTCGCAGATCAGCTTCACGGCCACCGACTGCACGCGGCCCATGCTCAAGCCGCGCCGGACTTTCTTCCACAGGAGCTGGCTCCCCTGGTAGCCGACGATGCGGTCCAGCACGCGGCGGGCCTGCTGCGCGTTGACCCGGTTCATGTCCACCTGGCCGGGGGACTGGAGGGCGCGCTTGATGGCCGATTCCGTGATCTCGTTGAACAGAACCCGGAAGACCTTGCGGTCTTTGCTCTTGGCCTTGCCGTCGATTTCCATGGCGAGGTGCCAGGCGATGGCCTCCCCCTCGCGGTCCGGGTCGGGGGCGAGGTACACCTTGTCGGCTTCCTTCGCCTTCTTCTTGATGTCGGCGAGGATCTGGGTCTTGCCCTTGATGGTGACGTACTGCGGCTCGAAGTCGTGCTCGAGGTCCACGCCCAGCTTGCTGGTGGGCAAGTCCTTCACGTGGCCGACCGAGGCCATGACGGTATACTTGCCTTTCAGATATTTGGTAATGGTCCGGGCCTTGGCGGGCGACTCGACGATGATGAGTGATTTGGCCATGTATCTCCGTTAATCGTGAAACGTTAGTCTCATCTTACCCGATAGTACCGCTGGCCCGGCAACTGGCGCACGACGCCTTTCAGTTCCAGGCCAAGGAGAATGCCAGCGATGCCGCCCGGCGTCAAGCCGCTTCGCCCCGTGAGGTCGTCGAGGTGCAGCGGATCGCGGCTCATGACGGCGAGCACGACCTGCTCCACTTCAGAGAGACCTGTGAGATCTGAAAACTTCCCCTCACCCCTTCGGGGAGAGGGCAGGGTGAGGGGCAATTCCAATTGTGGCAGCAATTCCTCAATGATGTCGTCGACCGTCTCCGCCAGTTTGGCGCCCTGCTTGATCAGGCCGTGCGGGCCGCGGCTCAACGGCGCGTCAATCGAACCGGGCACCGCGAACACCTCGCGGCCTTGCTCCAGCGCGAGGCGGGCCGTGATCAGCGAGCCGCTGCCCTCGGCCGCTTCGACCACCACGACGCCCAGCGACAGGCCGCTGATGATCCGGTTGCGCTGGGGGAAATGCGAGGGCTTCGGCGGCGTCCCCGCGGGGAACTCCGTGAGGACGGCGCCGCATTGTGCGATTTCTTCCCGCAGGCGGCCGTGCTCAGGCGGATAGGTGATGTCCAGGCCGCACCCCAGCACGGCGATCGTCCGTCCGCCGGCGTCCAGCGCCGCGCGATGGGCGGCGGCGTCGATGCCGCGCGCCAATCCGCTGACGATGGTGAAGCCCGCTCCGCTCAGTTCGCGTGCGAGGGTCTCAGTCACCCGGAGCCCGTACGGCGTTGCCTGCCGGGCGCCGACGATCGCGACCGCCTGCCGGTCTCTCGGCTCGATCCGGCCGTCGCAGTAGAGGACGGCCGGCGGGCTGGGGATCGCGCGCAGCCAGGCCGGGTAGCCGTCGTCCGCGAGGGCGAGGGGTTTTTCCTGAGCTGTCATGACGCTCGGTTTCATGTGTCCTGCCTGGTCCTGGGTCTGGTGCCGGGATGTGCAGACGTTACGTCTTCACCATAGCCAACGATTCAGCGTCTCGTCAAGTACGGTACTCTGTCTCCCAATCATGGTGTGCCCTACAGGCAGCCTTCGATGTACCGCACTGACGAAAGCTTGCCAGACCTGAAACTTGTAATCTTCCCATGGTCTGTTTCGTAGATGAATGCATATCCCGGCTTCGTTTCGACAATGAGATATTTTCCTTCAGCCCCGATATAGGGATGGATTTCTTCCTTAACTTTTTTTGGAAAGGCGCGTTTGGCGGCTTCTTCCAAATCGCCGATCCGGATCCCGCCAGTTGATGGAATTGCTTTGGAGTCTACATCGATGCGAGTAATTCGACCGTCTTCGACCATAAAGCTGATGTCGTTGGAATTGCTGTTGGGGAAGACGTAATGACAGGATTCCTCGTCTTTGTCTAACTTCGCCGGCGGGGCAAGCCCCACTCCGAGTTTGGCAGAAGCAACCGTAGGCGTCATTCCAACAATTACTGGGCCGTACCTGTCCACCTGCAACTGAAACTTCAGAAAATTTGTTTTCGTTTCAGCTATAGCATAACTGGCGCAGAAGACTGTTGCGAGCACTAGCGAGATAAATTTTCGCATTTGAACCAAAAGATCACTCTACAGATCGAGTCTGACGCCATTTTCTCTTCAATGGTTATCGAAGTCGTTAAACTTCGCCCCGGAGACAAAAGCTGCGTAAATCTCTAACACTGCTTGCCGTAGAGGGTCCGCCTCTTCAATCGCTTTGACATCCATTCTCTTGATGCGGGCACGTGCTTTGTCAAATGCCACCGCAAAATCGGGGTCGTTCTTCAGAAGATCCTCGCGCGATCCTTTGGTTTGATAGGTCGCTCGGAGCTTGTCTGTTTCATGCCGCGCTAAGAGAAATGCTAATGTTGCTTGGTTGTGTGACCTGCGAGTGTGATTCTGTAGTCGAGTTCGAATGTCATTCGTCCGCCCCACATACAGCGGTCTTTCTCCTTCGTGCAGCACATAGATTCCTGGCTTCTCGCGCCAACGCATCGGGACGGCTCCGCAGGGAAACGCATTGGACTTCGTCAATTTGTCGTATTTAGTTTCGACATCTGCGATGATCTGGCGGAATTCTGTTTTCATTTCGTCGGCGTATTTCTATTAGCCAATCAGCCGACCACTATTCTCAAATCATCACGATATCGTACTGCTCGATGTGGAGGGTCGGGTCGGGCTTGACGACGACCTTGACCTTCCGCTCGCGCTCGAGGCCGGCGATGGTTCCGGCCTCCTCGTCCGCCAGCATCGAGGCGACGCTGGGATGGGCGCCGATGACGACCGTGCGCTCGTCCGGCAGGGGCTCCAGGCGCCGGATGTCGCGGAACAGTTCGTAGCAGATCGTGGTCGGGTCCTTGGTGTAGGCACGGCCCTCGCAGTAGTGGCAGGGCTCGGAGAGCGCGCGGTAGAGATCCTCCCGCACGCGCTCGCGCGACATCTCCACGAGGCCCAGCTCCGAGACGCGCAGGATACGCGTCCGGGCCTTGTCGGTGGCGAGCGCGTCGTTGAGCGCCTGGAAGACCTTCTCCCGGTTACGCTCGCGGTCCATGTCGATGAAGTCGATGATGATGATCCCCCCGATGCTCCGCAGCTTGAGCTGGTAGGAGATCTCCTTCACGGCTTCCAGATTGGTCTTCGTGATGGTCTCCTCGAGATCCCGCTTGCCGACGAAGCGGCCCGTGTTGACGTCGACGACGGTCATTGCCTCGGTATGGTCGATCACGATGTGCCCGCCCGACTTCAGCCAGACTTTGCGCGCGGTGGCCTTGGCAATCTCGGATTCGAGATCGAAGTGGTCGAAGATCGGCTCGTCCTTGGTGTAGTAATGGATGCGCGACAGCAGTTCGGGCAGGTAGCGGTTCACGAATTCCCGGATCGCGTCGTAATCGGACTTGGAGTCCACCCAGAGATGCTGGACGTCCTTCGTGAAGTGGTCGCGGACCGTCCGGAAGACCAGATCCAGGTCGTTATGCAGGAGGGCCGGCGCCTTGAGGCGGCCCTCCTTCTCCAGAATGTCCTCCCACGAGGCCTGCAGGAACTCGACGTCTGCGCGGAGCTCGTCGTCCGTCACGCCCTCGCTGACGGTCCGCACGATGTAGCCGGAGCCCGGCTTGCGGAGTTTCAGCATGAGCTGCTTCAGGCGGGCCCGTTCCTCGTTGCTGCCGATCCGGCGCGAGATGCCGATATGCTCGACGTGGGGGAGGAAGACCAGGAAGCGGCCCGGGAGGGAGACGTAGGACGTCACCCGCGAGCCCTTGGTGCCGATCGGCCCCTTGGTGACCTGGACCATGAGCTCCTGGCCCTCGTCCAGGAGTTCCTCGATGGGCTTCGCGCTGTGGCGCTTGGGCTTCGGGACCTCGGAGGCTTTCTCGTCCTCTTCCAGCAGCGTGTCTTCCGCGCCGATCCCGCCGGTCAGCTCGGAGACGTGCATGAACGCGGCCTTGTCCTGCCCGATGTCGACGAAGGCGGCCTGCAGGCCCGGGAGGACCTTGACGACCTTGCCCTTATAGACGTTGCCGACGAAGTCCCGCTGCTTGATCCGATCGATGTAGAGATCCGTGAGGATCTTTCTGTCGAGCACGGCCACGCGGGTCTCTTCCCGCGCGACATTGATGATGATCTCCAACCCCATATGCAACACTCCTTGGCAGACCGGTGTAGCGGGCGCGATAGCGACTCATGTCGTCCATCTTAATCCGTTAGACCCGCCTGCCGTCAAAAGGTTAAAAACTCGCGTGCCCCCCACGGGGGGCCAATCAGTAAAACAGTGTCAAACGTCGTCGTTTCACGTTTAGGAGCAGCCCCAGGGCCGCCATCGAGGTCACGGTGGTCGTCCCGCCGTAGCTCATCAGCGGGAGCGGGATGCCGACGATCGGGAAGATTCCCATCGTCATGCCCACATTGACCATCAGGCAGAAGCCCAGCGTCGAGAGGACGCCGGCGGCCAGAAGCAGGCCCAGCGGGTCCCTGGCCTTGAAGGCAATCTCGGAGGCCAGGAAGATCAGGGCCGCAAACAACAGGAACAGGACGAGGACGCCGATGAAGCCCCATTGCTCGGCGAAGACCGCAAAGACGAAATCCGTATGGCCTTCGGGGAGAAACTTGAGACGGCTCTGCGTGGCTTCGTCGAGGCCCTTGCCGAGCAGGCCGCCCGCCCCGATGGCGATGCGGGCCTGCAGGGCGTGATAGCCCTTGCCGGCGGGATCGATCATGGGATCCCAGAAGGTCAGGATGCGCTCGCGCTGGTAGTCGTGCAACGACGTCCAGATGAGCTCCCAGGCGAACGGGAACAGCATCGAGGTGAAGAGGATGCCCATGCCAAGGGCCTTGGCATGCAGGCCGCTTACCAGCACCATCGAGACGAAGATGAACGTGAAGCTCATCGCGGTCCCGAGGTCCGGCTGCTTGAGGATCAGCAGGAGTCCGGGCAGTGTCAGCAGGCCGGGCACGATCACGCGCTGAACCCAGCCGGACCGCTGCACGTCGGCGAAGTACTTGGCCAGCACCAGCACGAGCGCCAGCTTGGCCACTTCCGACGGCTGGAAGGCGATGGGCCCCAGCGAGAACCAGCGCTGCGCGCCCCGGCTGGACTTGCCCATCACCAGGACCAGCGCCAGGACGATCAGCATCACCGCGTACAGGACGTAGGCGTGCCGGGCCAGCTTGTGGTAGTCGATGGCGATGGCCGCCAGGAAGGCCAGCGTGCCGATCAGGATCCAGGCCAGCTGCTTGGCGTACAGCGGGGTCTGCCCTCCCGGCGCCGGGCCCGGCGCGACGCTGTAAATGGAGATCACCCCGACGGCGAGGATGCCCATCGCCACGAGGACGAACCGCCACTCAAAATTGTCCGGTGTTCTGATGTCGATCATCGGTGTCCGAAACTTTCAGGTATTCCTCGATCAGGGCCTTCGCGATCGGCGCGGCGAACGTGCCGCCGTGGCCGATATTTTCGACGATGACGGCCACCGCGATCCTGGGCGCGTCCGCCGGCGCGTAGGCCACGAACCAGGCGTGATCGCGGAACTGCTTGGGGACAGCCTCATGATTCGTGCCCGTCTGCACGGCGCGCGCGCCCACTGTCTGGGCCGTGCCGGTCTTGCCGGCGATCTCCACGATCTTTGAGCGGGCGCGTCCGCCGGTGCCGCGCGTGACGACCCCGTGCAGGGCCTCATGCAGCAGGGCGAACGTGCGGTCTTGCAGCGGGACGGTCCCGCGGTCCTGCGGCGGGATCTCCCGGAGGCGGCTGGTCGCCCGCTCGCGGACGGCGCGCACCAACCGCGGCTTGTACAGGGTGCCGCCGTTGGCGGCCGCCGCTGTGGCCACGGCCATCTGCAGCGGGGTCACCGTGACGTAGCCCTGCCCGATGGCCACCGAAATGGTTTCGCCGGCGTACCACGGCTCTTTCCGGACGCGCTGCTTCCACTCGGTGGAGGGGACGATCCCGACGCGCTCGGACGGCAGGTCGATGCCGGTGGGCTGTCCCAGCCCGAACCAGCGCGCCGTCTCCGCGATCGCGTCGATCCCCAGCCGGTGGCCGATGTTGTAAAAATACACATCGCACGAATTGACGATCGCCTGGTCCATATCCATGACGCCGTGCCCGCCCTTCTTCCAGTCCCTGAACGTGTGGTTGCCGGACTGGAAAGAGCCGGTGCAGCGAACCTTGGTGTCTGAGGACCACTTGTCCGATTCGAGGGCGGCTGAGGCGACGACGATCTTGAACGTGGAGCCGGGCGGGTATTGCCCCTGCAGGGCCCGGTTGGTCAGCGGGTGGCGCGGGTCCGTCACAATCTGCTCCCACACCGCGGCGGTGAGGCCGCGCGACAGGGTATTGGGGTCGAAGGTGGGGCGGCTCGCCAGCACCAGCACGTCGCCGTTTGTGGTGTCCAGCGCGACGACCGCACCGGCCTCCTCGCCCAGGAGGGATTCGGCCATCTGCTGCATGCGCATGTCGAGGCTGAGATAGAGGTCATCGCCGGGCGTCTGTTCCACAACCCCGACCGTTTTCCGCTCGTTGCCCCGCGCGTCCACTTCGATGGTCTTTTCGCCGGCCGTGCCCCGGATCATGCGATCGTACGTCTTCTCGACGCCCGCCTTGCCCACCATGCTGCTCTGGGGAAGGCCCGCGAAGGCCGGCTCGTCCTGCTGTTCGGGCGAGACCTCGCCGACGTAGCCGAGGAGGTGCCCTCCCAGCGAGCCCTGCGGATAGTTGCGCTGGGACTCGGCCTGGATCCGCAGCCCCGGCAGATCGAGGCGGTGGCCTTCGATGAGCGCGGCCTCGCGGAGCGTGAGGCCGGCTTTCACCAGGATGGGCACATACGACCTCGCCTGAAGGGCCAGCCGTTTTTTGGTCTCGGCGCGGGGCAGGCCGAGTAGGTCCTCCAGGGCGGCGGCCAGGCCTTCCCGGTCCCGGATGTCTTCCACGGTGAGGTAGAGGTTGAAGCTGGGGACGTTGTTGGCGAGCAGTTCCCCGTGGCGGTCGAAGATCAGGCCCCGTGCCGGCTTCAGGTCCACCGTGCGGATGCGGTTCTGTTCCGAGAGCGCGCGGTAGTAGTCGCCCTTGACGACCTGCAGGTACCACAGGCGCACGGAGAGGAACAGCAGCCCCAGCAACAGGCCGAGGCGCAGGTACAGCAGCCGGCGCTGCAGGTTCTTGAAGTCCTCGTGCTGGGTGGTGAACTTACTCATAGGTGAAGGCCGTCAGCGGTGTGCGGCGCGGCTTCCACAGCCGGATGAGCTTGAAGGCGGCCAGGCCGAGGATCGCGTCATAGCAGGCCTGCGGCAGGATGATCCCGCGCGCTGACAGGAAGAAGCTTGTGCCCGATCCCGCAAAGGACTTCAGCAGGTACATGACGGAGCCGGAGAGGAGCGAGAGCCCCAGCATGAGCGTCAGCACAAAGGCCCAGGTCAGGTTGACCAGGTTGCGCCTGGCCAGCCCGGCCATCAGGCCGAGGACCGGTTTCAGGCAGAGGTTGCCCCAGAGGGCGCCGCCCGAGAAGAGGTCCTGGGCGAATCCCATCGCGAGTCCGGCCAGCACCGTTTCCATCTCGCCCCGGTACAGTCCGATCAGGCACACGGTGACGAGCGCCAGATCCGGGCGGATCCCGGCGATGCTGATCCGGTCGAGCAGCACGATCTGGATCGGAATGACCAGCAGGACCAGCGCGATGTAGGCGGCGACCTTCATCGCTGGTCCCCCGCGTCGCGTCTGGCCGGGGGCTGCAGGGGGAACGGCATGGGCGGGAGCTGTGTCGACTCGCGCGGCGATGTGACGACGAGCACCTCCTCGATTTTGGCGAAGTCGGTGTCCGGCGCGATTTCGGCGGAGAGGAACAGTTCTGCCTCGCGCCGCTCAATCTTGGTGATGGTGCCGATCGGCAGGCCTCGGGGAAAGCCGCCCGCCAGGCCGGACGTTACCACCTGGTCGCCGACTTTGACGGTGGAAAGTAGCGGGAGATACTTGATGCGGGTGAGGCCCTTCTCCGTGCCCTCCACGATGCCTTCGTCCCGCGTGCGCTGCACCAGTCCCGTGACCGCGTTGTTCGGGTCGATGAGCAGCAGGACGATCGCGAAGCGGTCATAGGCCTTCACGATCCGGCCGATGATTCCCGCCGGCGTCACGACGCCCATATCGACAGCCAGGCCGTCGCCCGCGCCCTTGTTGATGACGATGCTACGGTACCAGTTGGAGGGATCCCGGCCGACCACCTGCGCGGAGACCGTGGGATAGGGAAGCCGCTCCCTCAGCTCCAGCAGGTCGCGCAGGCGCGTGGACGCGGCGGCCGTCTCGTGCATGCGCGTGTTCTCCTGCCGCAGGCGCGCGATTTCCTGGCGCAGCGTGAAATTCTCCTCCCGCACATGCTGCAGGGTCCCATAGCGGGTCCACATGCCGTCGATGCCCTGGTTGACCCACTCCAGCGCGCGCAGAGGAATGGAGACAGCGGCGGCCATGTGCCGGCCGAGCGCCAGCACGGGTTCCTGGCGGGACTCCGGCAGCAGCAGCAGCGCGGTGATCAGCAGGGCAAGCAGCAGGAGGACGGTCCGCTTGCCACCGGCGATGGAGTGTAGAGAGATCATGTCCCCGGCCGGTTCGCCGCGTTACCGCGTGCTGCTGTACTGGGACATCACGCTGATTTTGCGCAGCAGGTCCAGTTCGTCGAGAATCTTTCCCACGCCCAGCACCACCGAGGTGAGGGGGTCATCCACCGTGATGATCGGCAGGCCTGTCTCTTCCCGCAGGCGCGTGTCCATGCCCCAGAGCATGGAGCCGCCGCCTGTCAGCACGATTCCGCAATCGATGATGTCGCCGGCCAGTTCCGGCGGCGTGTTTTCGAGCGCCACCTTCACCGCGTTCACGATGGTGCTGATCGGTTCGTACAGGGCCTCCCGGATCTCAGAGTCGTCCAGCACGAGCGTCCGCGGAATTCCGGAGATCAAGTCGCGCCCCTTTACCATGAGGGTTTTCTTTTCCTCGTAAGGGTAGGCGGATCCAATTTCCACCTTGATCCGCTCGGCCATGTGTTCGCCGATGAGCAGGTTATATTTCTTCTTCACGTAGTTCATGATGGCGTCGTCCATGCGGTCGCCCGCCACCTTGACGGATTCGCTGTACACGATCCCGCCGAGCGAGAGCACGGCGATGTCCGTCGTGCCGCCCCCGATGTCCACCACCATGTTGCCGGACGGCTCCGTGATCGGGAGACCGGCGCCGATGGCGGCGGCTACGGGTTCTTCGATAAGGTACACCTCGCGGGCGCCGGCCAGCTCCGCCGAATCGCGTACCGCGCGCTGCTCCACCTGCGTGATCCGCGAGGGCACTCCGATGATGATCCGCGGCCGCACGAAGGTCCGGCGGTTGTGCGCCTTTTCGATGAAATGGCGCAGCATCTTTTCCGCCATCTCGAAGTCGGCGATCACGCCTTCCTTCATCGGGCGGATGGCCAAGATGTTGCCGGGGGTCCGCCCCAGCATCTTCTTGGCCTCGATGCCGACGGCCAGGACCCTTTCGGTCTTCTTTTCGATTGCCACGACCGACGGTTCGTTGAGGATGATGCCGCGCCCGCGCACGTACACGAGGGTCGTGGCGGTGCCGAGGTCAATGGCCAGGTCATTGGAGAACCACCCGAGGATGTCTGAGGTGACGCTCACGCCGCTGCTCCTTTACGTCTGGGACTCCACATCGAAGATCGTTTCGTCGACGACCTGCGTGTGAGCCAACTCATCGCCGATCCGCAAACCATGCGCGTTGCCGATAATCAGAAGCGCCTCAATGCCAAGGATGGCGACGGTACCCAGCCATCCCACGTAGGGAACCTGGAAGATGACGTAGCCGGTGGCGAGCGGCACGTTCCGGATGATCGAGTCCTTGAATCCGGCCGGCGCGCGCAGCTCAGGGGCCCAGGTCTGGAGCCCAATGAGACGTTTGCCGATGCTGCGCCCGGCAAAGCCGTCTGCGACCAGCACGTACCACAGAGCCACCCAGAAGCCGTAGGGTGGCGCCAACTCCCCAACTCCCAACACGATCAATACGTCCAATGACTTGGCGATGAAGCGGTGGAGGACCGTGGCCTTGGGAAACACCTGAACGGGCGTTCGTTCCTGCTGCTTGTCGAGGATGCCCCCCGTTTCCGGCAAGTGTCCTGCTCCTACTTCAGGAATGGATTGTAGCAAAAAACATGCAGTAAGACAAATAGTTGGGCGGCGTTGCAAGGCGGCCCCCTGTTGGTTACAATAGGCACGACTTTTGTGTAAGGGAGGAGCGCGCGCGATGTTAAAGATTATCCGGGAAAGCGCGATTGAACGGCCGTGGTTCTATCGGACCGTCATGGGCCTGATCGCGGTGGTGTTTATCCTCACGATGGGCTGGTGGGGATTCGAGGAGAACAAAGAGGACGTCATCGTCAGCGTCGGCGACGAGCGCGTGGCGCGCGAGGAATACCTGCGCCTCCTGGAGAACATGACCCGCTTCTACAAGGAAATGATGCCGGGCGGCGACAAGATGCCGGAAGACCAGCTCAAGCAAATGGTGGTCGATCAGCTGATCGATTCCCGCCTCTGGACGCAGGCGGCCCGCGAGATGGGCGTGATCGTAACGGCCAATGAAGTGCGGGAATCGATCATGAAGATCCCGGCTTTCCAGCACAACGGGACGTTCGACCCGGAGCAGTACAAGCGCCTGTTGGCGCAGAACCGCCTGACGCCCGAACTCTTTGAGACGTCGCACCGTGGCGACCTGCTGCGCGAAAAGGCGCGGATGCTGGTTCGCGAATCCGTGGCTCCGACCACGGATGAGCTGTCCGAAGTCCAGGCCCTGCTGGCCGCCCAGCCGACGCCGTCCGTCCCGATGCAGGGGGGGCCATCGTCTGATCGCGCGGCGCAAGCCGTGCTGGCACAGAAGCAGCAGCGGACGCTCATGGCCTATCTGGAAGCGCTGAAGGCCCGGAGCAAGATCATCGTCCGCCGGGAGCTGATGTAAGGGGAGCCCATGGCAATCTCAGTCCCCAAGGGAGACACAGGCGGCGGCAGGGGACGAAGCCTGGTCGTGATGTCGAAGGAAGTCATGGAAGGCTATGTTTCCCTGAACCCGCTGGTGCTGAAGAAATTCGACGCCGCGGCGTTCAAGGAAATGCACCAGCTTCTTCGCAAATTACAAATAACCGTTCGCTCGGCGGGGGTCGATCTCGCCAACCAGGAAGCCACCCGCACCCGCAATCAGAAAATGCAGCGGCTGCACCAGGCGATGTCCGTGCTCGAAATCCAGGCGAAGCTGAAAAAGATTCTCTTGGGGTGAGTCGCGGGTAGTACCCCGCTTGCCGGGCCCTTCGGCTAGGCGTTTCCGCTCGGCCCACCTGCGACGTCCTGCTCCTCTTCTCCTGCGTCGTCCTTCTTCCGCATCGTCCCGAATCCCAGGTCGAGCAACGGCTTCTCGTCGGCGAGCGTAAGGGAATGCCCGCAGCACTCCATGTGCTCGAGGCCCTGCCCGCCGTCCATGATCATCAGGCGCAGGCCGCAGGATGACGGGTGGCTTTTCTTCTCGTCGATGATGAAGCCGACGCCCTTTTGGCCCATCTTCCGTCCGTGCTGTTTGATGGGGGCGGACACCACGTCCTCCCGGGTCAATTCGTGCCCGCAGCAGACGATCTTCGTAAAGCCGTCCCCGCCGCTCATCACCTTGACGACCAGCCCGCAACTGCCCGGGAATCGCTTGTACTCGTCGATGATGTCACCCTTCTTCAATCCCATGATCGGCCCTTTCGTGTTGGTCTTGGTTGCAGGGGCAGGCAGGCCGCGCCCCTGAGAATGATCGGTCAGACGGCGGCGTCCGCAGCCTCGCGGATGGCGTGGGCGACCGCGCGGTGCTCTTTCGTCCCCACGCGCTTGGCCGCGTGCTTGGGGTCCACCGGCGCGTAGGGGAGGAGGAACCGTTCCTTGGCCTCCAGCACGCGCAAGAGGGCGTGTTCGACCTGCAACTCGGTCACGCCCCCGTCCTTGACCGCACGGTAGACCGCCTCCATTGCGGCCACCTGCCGGTCGTGGTCCTTACAGATCAGGAGGATGTCGGCGCCGGCCCGCAACGCGCGGACCGCGGCGTCCTCGATGCCGTAGTGGTCGATGATCGCGTGCATTTCCAGATCGTCCGTCAGCGCCAGCCCCGTGAAGTGCAATTGCGTGCGGAGCAGGTCGGTCAGGATCGCCGGAGACAACGTGGCGGGGGCGTGCGGGTCCAGTGCGGGGTATTGAACGTGGGCCGTCATGACGGCAGCCAGCCCGTTCGCGAAGCAGTGGGCGAAGGGGCGCAGCTCGATCTCGCGCAGACGGTCAATCCCGAGGGAGACCGTCGGCAGCTCTTTATGCGAGTCTGCGGTGGTGTCCCCATGGCCGGGGAAGTGCTTGCCGCAGGCCAGCACGCCGTTGTCCTGAAGCCCGGCGATCACGGCGAGGCCGAGGGTCTCCACCTGTTCAGGGTCGGCGCCAAACGCGCGGTCGCCGATGATCGGGTTGCCCGGGTTGGTGTTCACGTCCAGGACCGGCGTCAGGTCCATGTTCACGCCGATCGCGCGCAGTTCCCTGGCAGTGACCTCCGCGAAGGAGTAGGCCAGAGCTGCTGCGTTGGCCTGTCCGAGCGCGCCTTGTCCCGGGAACAGGGTGAAGCCCTTCGGGAGGCGCGCGACCCGGCCGCCCTCCTGATCGATGGACACCAGCAGAGGCAGCTTGGGGGCGAGTTTCTGGAGGGCGTTCGTGAGATGGGCGGCCTGTTCGGGGTCTTCCAGATTACGGCTGAAGAGGATCACGCCTCCGGGGTGGTAGGTCTTGCAGAGGTCGCGCAGATCCTTGGAAGGCTCGGTCCCGTGGAACCCGAGCATGAAGAGCTGGCCGATCTTCTCCCGCAGGGTCACGTTACGACCGCTTGCCGGCGGCTCTATTGGAGAGGAACCGGATCAACAGGCGCGCGCCCACGCCCGTCGGGCCTTTCGAGATGTAGGCTTGTTCGTGCTCGCTCCAGTCGGTGCTGGCGATGTCGAGGTGTGCCCACACGGCGCCTCCGACGAATTTGCTGAGGAATGCGGCGGCGGTGATGGTCCCGCCGGGTCGGCCGCCCGTGTTTTTCACGTCGGCCACGTCGCTCTTGATCTGCTCGTAGTATTCCTCCCAGAGCGGCAGTTGCCAGACGCGCTCGCCGCACTGCTCGCCGGCCGCCTTCAGTTCGCCGATCAGCTTGTCGTTGTTGCCCAGCAAGCCGATGGCGTGTTTGCCCAGCGCCACGGCGCAGGCGCCGGTCAGGGTCGCGATGTCCACGACGACCGACGGTTTATAGCGGTTGGCGTACGTCAATCCGTCGGCCAGGATCAGCCGTCCCTCGGCGTCGGTGTTGATGACTTCGATGGTCTTGCCGGAGAGGCTCGTGAGCACGTCGCCGGGCTTGGTCGCGCTGCCTCCCGGCATGTTTTCAGTGGCCGGAATCAATGCGACGATGTTGATCGGGAGCCTCAGCCGCGAGGCTGCGCGGACCGCCGCCAGCACGGCGGCGCCGCCGGTCATGTCGGCTTTCATCTGCTCCATGTTGTCGGCCGATTTGAGCGAGATGCCGCCCGAGTCAAAGGTGACCGTCTTGCCGACAAGCGCGACTGGGTGCGCGCTGCGAGGCCCGCCCCGATATTCCAGGATGACGAACTTTGGCGGCTCGTGGCTACCCCGGGCGACGCCGAGGAGTGCGCCCATGCCAAGACGCTGCATCGCCGGACGGTCCAGGACCTTGGCGCTCACGCCGCGCTCCCTGGCGATCTTTTTCGCCTCGTTCGCGATGTAGGTCGGCGTGACGACGTTGGCCGGATGGTTGCAGAGGTCGCGTACGTAGGTCGTGGCTTCTCCAATGATCTGTCCCTGGCGGACGCCCTGCCGGGCTTGGGCCAGAGCACGAGGGTCGCCGACCACCACGGACATCTTTCGGACGGCCTTGGCGGTTTCGTCTTTGCGCTCCGTGCGGTACGTCGTGAACTGATAGAGGCCCAGGATCGCGCCTTCCGCGAGGGTTTGTGCGATGTCGCGCACGCGGTTCACGGCAGGGACGGAGGTCAGGAGAACGGCGAGATCCGGAACGGGAACGGCGAACGATTTGGCGCCTGCGGTACGGATCGCCTTTGCGGCGGAGCCGGTTGCCTGGCGGAGCTTTTCCAGGGAGGCATCCTTGCGTTTCCCCAATCCCGCGAGCACCACACGTTTGGCGCGCAGGCGCTCCCCCGGAGCGACGTGGAGGATGGATACCTGGCCCAGTCGTCCCGTGAACTCGCCGCTGGTAATGAGGCCGGCGAGCCGCCCGCGGAGCCGTGCATCGACCGCGGCGGCCGCCGGGGCCAGCCGCCGTTCGCCCTCGCAATGGATTAGCAGGACGGCGTCTGCGGGCTCGTCCTCGATACGACTTTTTCGTGCTGTGATGTCCATAGTCTCCTTCACACCCCGCGCATCGCGGGGTCCCAGATGTATTTGTGCAGTTGAAGCTGGCAGCGGACGGGCAGCCGGTCGGCCAACACCCATTCGGCGAGGGCGCGCGGGTCCTGTTCGCCGAAGACGGGGCTGAACAGCACTGTGTGGCTGTCCGTCAAGGCGTATTCGCGGACCTTCGCCGCCGCCCAGTCATAATCCTCACGGTCCTTGATGACGAATTTGACTTCGTCCATCGGCTTGAGCTTCGGAACGTTGGCCCATAAATTGTGGTCGGCCATCCCGCTGCCCGGGCATTTCAGATCCATGATCAGGATGGCGCGCGGATCCACCGGAGTAATGTCGGTTGCGCCGCTGGTCTCGATCAGGACCGTGTAGCCCCGGTCGGCCAGGGCGCTGATGAGGGCATGGACCTCGGGTTGCGCCAGCGGCTCGCCGCCGGTGAGCTCGACCAGCCGGCATCCGTGCTGATCGACTTCGCCCAGGATGTGGTCGAGGCTGCGCTCGGTTCCCCCGTGAAAGGCATAGGCAGTGTCGCAACAGGTTCAGCGCAACGGGCATCCCGTCATCCGGACGAAGACACAGGGCCGGCCCGCATGGGTGGATTCCCCCTGGATGCTGAAGAAGATTTCGGTGATGCGCATGGCAGGTTAGCCCGGATTATTCATGACGGTTCGTGACGAAACCGCGTAGACGCGTTGCGAGACAGG
>JAUSHW010000008.1 GCA_030648395.1 Nitrospirales bacterium
AGTGAGCGCCATCGGCACGACCAACATCAAGGGCGAGACCGTCAAGATCTTCCGCGAGACCAACCAGGGCAACAAGGGGCCAACCGACGGCTTCTTCCGGCGGGACAAGGCGGGCATCACCTATTACGGCAGTCTGCCCACCACGCCGTTCGAGCAGCAATTGATCCCGTACAGAGTGCTGGTGTTTCCGCTGGTGATGGAGGGAACCTTCCGGCAGCTCGAGAGGAAGGGCGTCGACATGCAGGCGGATCTGGACGGGGATGGCCGCCATGAGCACGCGGATGTGGTGGCGGATGTCCGGGTCTCGGCCCACACGCCCGTGACGGTGCCTGCCGGGACCTTCTCCGACGCCGTCCAGATTGACGCGTCCATGACCATTGTGATTACGCTGACGAAGAGCGGGCGCGTGATTACGAGCCGGGACAGGATTACGAGCTGGTTTGTCCGCGGAATCGGGCTCATCAAGTATGTGGAAGAGATCGAGGCACCTCCTGTGTTGGAGACTCGGGGAGAGGTGACCCACGTCAGCGAGGAACTGGAAAGCCATACCCTCAAGGGGACGGTGAGCGCGCCTTCCGCCCCCGTGCTTTCGCCCCAGCCAGCCGGCCGCCTCTAAGCGATTCCTGCAGTCGTCCGTCCGACGCGACGATCGTTTTCAGCACGTCCAGGACATGATCGATCTGTGCGGGTGTGTGGCCGGCCGTCACGCTCATGCGGATGCGGCTGGTGCCGGCCGGCACCGTCGGGGGACGGATGGCCGGGGCGTACACGCCGTACGCGAGCAATTGGTCGGATAGGGCGAGCGCCTGGTCGGCGTCACCAACCAGAAGAGGGATGATCGGCGAGCGGCTGTCCAGCGTGTCGAATCCGATCCGGCGGACGCCCTCGTGCAGGAGATCCCGAAGGCTCCAGAGTCGCGCGCGCCGTTCCGGTTCGGCTTCGATCACATCCAGCGCGGCGGCCGCGGCGGCGGCCATCGCCGGCGGCAGCGCCGTGGTGTATATGAAGGGGCGCGCCCGGTTCACGAGGTACTCGATCAGGTCCCGCGAGCCCGCGACGAATCCGCCCATCCCTCCCAGCGCCTTGCTGAGTGTGCCCATCTGAACGATCGCGCGGCCCTCCAGGCCATAGTGCTCCACCGTCCCCCGGCCGTCTGCGCCCATCACGCCGGTCCCGTGCGCGTCGTCCACGACCAGGGTCGCGCCTGCCTGCTCGGCCGCCTTGCAGAGTTCAGGGAGAGGGGCCAGGTCCCCGTCCATGCTGAACACCCCGTCCGTGATGATGAGCGCGGGGCGGGGCGGGCGCCCTTGCTGGAGGAGCCGTGCAAGATGGGCGTGGTCCCGGTGACGATACACCCGCAAGGGGGCTTCGCAGAGCCGGCAGGCGTCGATCAGGCTCGCGTGGCACAGGCGGTCGACATACAGGACGTCCCGGTCTTCCGCCAGCGTCGGGATGAGGCCCAGATTGGCCTGGTAGCCGGTGGGAAAGACCAGGGCGGCCTCCTCGCGCTTGAACGCCGCGAGGCGCTCTTCGAGTTCGCGATGCGGGCGCAGGCTTCCGGACACCAGCCGCGAGGCGCCCGCGCCGACGCCGTAGCGCCGGATCGCATTGATGGCGGCTTCAGTGACTCGGGGGTGTGCGGCCAGGTCCAGATAATTGTTCGAGGAGAAGAGCAGGACCCGATGCCCGTCCAGTTCCACCTCGGTGCCGGGAGCGGAGTCGATCGTGCGCAGGCGGCGCAGGAGAGAGCGTCGAGCCAGGGCATCCAGGCGTGATGTGAACATGGTTCTCCCTATACCCGCAGATCACCGGGGTGTCAATCAGGAGGCCTGTCGGCGGACCGCCGGCGGGCATGCACAACAATCAAGCCGATGCAGAGGAGAACGCCGCCCATGGACGCCCAGGCGCCTGCCTTGAGCAGGGGGGTCTGGTAGGAAAACGTGACGACATGTTTGCCGGCCGGCATCACCACTGCTCGCACGATCGCGTTGGCCCGCAGGATAGGGAGCGTCGTGCCGTCCTCCAGCGAGGCCCGCCAGCCCTTGTCGTACGCGTCCAGGAGAATCAGGACGGCCGGTTGCGGGGTCTCCACGCGCACCCGCACGTCTTCAGGTTCGTACTGCTCGATGCGTGCGGTGCCGGCCTCAGCAGAGTCCGGCAACACCGCTGCATCCGTTTCGATGACATCCACTTCCCCGCTGAGAAAATCGGGTCTCGTGTACAGCGCTCCGGAATCGACCGGCGATGCCGTGCGCTCCGGCCGCCGCGACAGATAGGCGCGCGGCTTGGCCGGGACGGGATTCGTAAAGAGCGCAAGGTCATACGGGGGGAGTTGGGCCACGAGCGCCCGGGCGAAGTGCGGATTCTCCAAGTGATGGCGGCGACCGATGTAGTACGTTACGTTGAGGCGGGCTGCGGCTTCGATCCCTGACCGCGGGTTCAACGTCTCCGCAAACTGAGAGGTGTACCCCGACAGATACGGCAGGGCGGATTCGAGACGAAACTGCGCATTGTGCTCGTGGTCGAGGGCCTGCCGGCGTTCCACCGAGGCAGCACCATGGTAGCCCAGTGGGAGCATGAGCTCATTGGGCCACACAAGGACATCCTCATAGATGGACACCATCCGAAAGCGTCCTGGGGCGAGCGGGCCTTCGCGCTCCTGGAGCGCCCGGGCCAGCGGTGGCATAAACGTGGCGGCCTCCACCGGCGCCGTGTGATAGGCCCCCAGGTTTGCACGCGAGAGGTCGAGGGCGAGGATCGCGATCAGCGCAGCGAGCAAAAACTTTTCGCGAAGCGCCCCGTGCTTGAGTCCGGCGGCGGCGACCCCCACGCCTGCCGCCGCGAGGGCGCTGAACAAACAGGCCCATGCGGCCGAGCTCATCACGGAATGGGCCAGATCTGCCGGCGCGCCGAAGTTCCCGGCTGCCCACGCGCCGGCGGCCTCGGTACGCAAGCCGCCAGCGATGCCCAGGAACAGGACTGCCGCGGCGAGCCAGGGCGCGAGGGCCCCCTTGCCCTCCCGCAGCGCATCCACGCCCGCTCCGGCGAGCATCGCGGCCGTGAACGACACGACGCCCATCAGCTTTTCGGGGTATCGGAACGCCGACCAGAGTGGCGCAGCATGGGAAAAAATGTCGTACAGGCCGCCAAACCGCCCAAGCGAGAGGATGAGTGCCAGGCTGCCGAGCAAGACAAACACCTTCAGATCTCGGCGATACCAGGCGCCCAGAAGGGCCAGCCCCGCCACGGGCACGCCGAGGTAGAGGCTCTCCGACCAGAAGCCCGCCTTGGGGGTGCCGAAAAAGAAGCGCGCCAGGACTACAGGGTCCACAGTGGCGCCTACCGGTGAGGCCAGAACGGTTGCCAAGCGCAGGGGATGGGTTGACCAGTCCATGGTTTGAGAGTGAAAGAGCGCCGGGTGCGCGCGCTCGCTGGCCATGAAGACCCCCCACGCCGGCCCGAGCTGAATGCCCGCAAGCAGGCCCGCGAGACAGAGGACTAGGGCCAGCCGCAGCAACTCATGATAGAGCCCCGTGGCGCGCGCCAGCGTCCAGAGCAGCGCAATGAAGCCGAAGTAATAGCCCGTCTGCACGTCGCCATTGAGAAACACGGTGGCCCAGATGACGGCGGGAGCGACCGTCCATGCGC
>JAUSHW010000058.1 GCA_030648395.1 Nitrospirales bacterium
GCTGGGCCGGCAGGTCGGCAGCATTACCGTGTCCCAGGTGATCGTGTCGGAAATGGTGCCCCACAAGGACGAATACTACGCGGCGGTCAAATCCACCCGCGACGGCGCCGAGGTGCTGATGGCTAATTGCGGCGGGATCGAAGTCGAATCGAACTGGGAGCGCGTCAAAAAGCTGAGCCTTGAGGTCGGCGACACGCCGTCGGCACAGGCGCTGGAGAAGCTGGCGAAAGAGGCCGGGTTCTCGGGCGAGGTCGCCAGGAAGATGGCGGCGTTCGCCGGCAAGCTGTTCGCGTGTTTCGACAGCGAAGACGCGCAGTACCTGGAAGTAAACCCGGTGGTGGCCCGGCAGAGCGACGGCGAGTTGATCGCCCTGGATGCCGTGACCTTGCTGGACGGCGACGCCAAGTTCCGGCATCCCGACTGGAACTTCCCGTTTGCGGCGGAGTTCGGGCGGTCGTATACAAAAAATGAGATGGAAGTCATGGCGGTGGACTCCAAGATCAAGGGATCCGTGAAGTTCATCGAGATTCCCGGCGGCGACACCGCGATGCTCCCGGCCGGCGGCGGGGCCAGCGTGTATTACTCGGACGCCGTGGTCGCCCGTGGCGGTAAGCTCGCGAACTACGCCGAGTACTCCGGCGATCCTCCCGACTGGGCAGTGGAAGTGCTGACCGAGAAGGTCTGCTCGCTCCCCGGCATCACAAACATCATCGTCGGCGGCGCGATCGCCAACTTCACCGACGTGAAGAAGACCTTCGGCGGCATCATCGCGGGCTTTCGCAAGGCCAAGGCCGACGGCAAGCTCAAGGGCGTCAAAATCTGGGTGCGCCGTGGCGGGCCTCGCGAGAAAGAGGGCCTCGAAGCGATGAAGGCCCTGCGCGAGGAAGGGTTCGACATCCACGTCCACGACCGCCACACGCCGCTGACCGACATCGTCGACATGGCGCTTCAGAAAAAGTAATCACACAGTCAGCCTAGGGGGATCCCGACTAATATGAGTATTCTGGCGAACAAAGACACCCGAGTCGTCATCCAGGGTGGCGCGGCCGGGTTGAACGCCGCCCGACGCATGGCGGAATTCTGCTACATGAGCAAGCGCCCGCTGAACGTGGAGGCGTTCGTCTATCCGCCGGACGCCGGCAAGACGAACGAAGTCCCGTACGGGAACAGCCTGGTGACGATTCCGGTGTATAAAAGCGTGGCGGACGCCACGGCGCACCACCCGCAGCTCAACACCAGTCTTGTCTACATCGGCGCCGACAGGGCCTGCACGGCCGGCATGGAGGCGCTGAACGATCCCAAGATTCATGCGGTGTCCATGATCACCGAAGGCGTGCCGGAGAAGGACGCTAAGCTTCTGGGGCGGCACGCCAGAAAGCTGGGCAAGGTCTTCAACGGCCCCTCGTCCATCGGGGTGATTTCAGCCGGCGAGTGCCGGCTCGGCGTGATCGGGGGCGCTTTCGACAATCTCGTTTCCTGCAAGCTCTACCGCGAAGGCTCGTTCGGCGTGATCACAAAATCAGGCGGACTCTCCAATGAGATCGTCTGGATCTGCTCACAGTTCGCGGACGGCATCACGACGGCGATCGGGATCGGCGGCGACGCCTATCCCGGCACCGACTACGTGAGCTATCTGGAAATGTTCGAGAAGGACCCGCAGACCAAGGCGGTCGTGATCGTGGGCGAAATGGGCGGCGATCTGGAGGAGCGCGCCGCCGAGTGGTATGGCGCCAAGAAGCGGCGGATCAAGTTGCTGGCGGTGGTGTCCGGGTTCTGCCAGGAAAGCCTCCCGAAGGGGATGAAGTTCGGGCACGCCGGCGCGAAGGAAGGCCTGAAGGGCGAAGGTTCCGCCCGGGCCAAGGCCGACGCGTTCAAGAAGGCCGGCGCGATCGTGCCGGATACCTTTGGCGCGCTGGGCCCCGCCATCAAGGCGACCTATGAGGAGCTGGTCAAGAGCGGCCAGGTCACGCCGATCCCGGACCTTGCTCCCGCCGATATGCCGAGGCTGCCCCGGACCGTCGATGAGGCGATGAAGGCCGGTGATGTGATGGTGGCCCCGCTGATCAAGACCACGATCAGCGACGACCGCGGGGACGAGCCCTGCTACGACGGCTATCCCGCCTCTGAGTTGATCAACAAGGGCTACGAGATTCCGCACGTGATCGGGCTGCTCTGGGACAAGCGTCTGATCTCCAAGCAGGAGGCCGAGATCATCAAGCGCATCATGATGCTGTCGGCGGACCACGGGCCCTGCGTGAGCGGCGCGCTGGGGACGATCATTGCGGCCTGCGCGGGCATCGGGATGTCCCAGTCGGTGGCCGCCGGGCTCATCATGATCGGACCCCGATTCGGCGGCGCCGTGACCGATGCCGGGCGCTACTTTAAATACGCCATCGACAACAAACTATCGGTGGACGACTTCCTGGGTTACATGAAGAAGAACGTCGGTCCGGTGCCCGGCATCGGCCATCGCGTCAAGAGCCTGCGCAATCCTGACAAGCGGGTGAAGGAACTCGTGGGATACGTGAAGAGTCTGGGGACCAAGACCCCGCATCTGGATTTTGCGCTGGAGGTCGAGAAGGTGACTGCCGCGAAGAAGGACAATCTGATTCTGAACGTGGACGGGACGATGGCGGCGGTGCTGGTGGACCTCGGGTTCCCCGTGGACAGCCTGAACGGCTTCTTCATCCTGTCGCGCACGATCGGGCTGATCGGGCATTGGGTGGACCAGAAGCGCCAGGAAAGCCGCCTCATCCGGCTCTTTGATTATTTGGTCAATTACGCGGCCCCCAAAAGGCGGGAAGTCCCGCCATTGAAATAGTCGCGGGAAGTCCCGCTGTTAAAATAGGGAAAGAAGAACGTATGTCGCTGGAACTCGTCAAAAAGCTCTACGCCTCGATGCCGGGGCCCGTGGCCCTGGCCCGCAAGAAATTCGGCCGGGCCCTGACCCTGACGGAGAAAATCCTCGTCTCGCACGCCGATAATTTCGATACGCAGGTCTGGGAGCGCGGCAAGGCCATGCTGGCGCTGCGTCCCGATCGCGTGGCCATGCAGGATGCCACGGCCCAGATGGCCATGCTGCAGTTCATGCAGGCCGGCAAGAAGCGCGTGGCCGTGCCGAGCACGATCCACTGCGATCACCTGATCCGGGCCGAGAGCGGCTCTGTGAAGGATCTGTCCCGCGCTATCGACGAGAACAAGGAGGTGTACAGCTTTCTGGCGTCCGCGGCGAAGAAATACGGGATCGGATTCTGGAAGCCCGGCGCCGGCATCATTCACCAAGTCGTGCTGGAGAATTACGCGTTTCCCGGCGGGCTGATCATCGGCACCGACTCGCACACGCCGAACGGCGGCGGGCTCGGCATGCTGGCGATCGGGGTCGGCGGGGCCGACGCCGGCGAGGTCATGGCCGGCCTGCCGTGGGAGGTGCTGCATCCGAAATTGATCGGCGTCCGCCTGACCGGCAAGCTCCAGGGCTGGGCGTCGCCCAAGGACGTGATCCTCTACATCTGCGGCCTGCTGACCGTGAAGGGCGGCACGAACAAAATCGTGGAGTACTTCGGCCCCGGCGCCGAGACCATCAGCGCCACCGGCAAGGGCACGATCACGAACATGGGCGCCGAGCTGGGTGCCACGACCTCGGTCTTCCAGTTCGATCAGAAGATGGTGGCATACCTGAACATAACGGACCGCGCGGACATTGCCGGTCTGGCCGAGGCGAACCGCGAGTTGCTGACGGCCGATCCCGAAGTGCTGAAGTCCCCGGAAAAGCATTTCGATCAGGTCGTCGAGATCGATCTCTCCAAGCTCGAGCCGCACGTGGTGGGCCCGCATACGCC